>DGVS01000007.1 GCA_002395065.1 Caryophanales bacterium UBA4278 | reverse complement strand
ATTTTTTTATCCGTATAACAAAGTTAACAATGCTAAAAGTTGAGTGTGGGTTAAAAATCCATCAATTTCGTAACGGTACGGACCACAATAATCGCGGATTTTATTTCCCTCTACTTGAGCGATGTAAGGCCCACAGTATCTTCTTAGTTTACTTCCATCAAACTCAAGGATGTATGGTCCACAATATTCACGAATTTTGTTGCCTTCGATTTGATAACGGTATGATCCGCAATATTCTCGAATTTTTCCACTTTCAATTTGATAGCGATACGGACCACAATATTCGCGGATTTTATCTCCATCAATTTCCAAGAAGTATTGACCACAATAATAACGAACTTTTGGCATAATTATTTTCCTTATTAATATTACTTATTCTTTTTAGTTTTTCCAATCATAAAGTCTCGAGAGTAATTGACGTATTCCATGATTTCTTCATCAGTGAATGTGTCATCTAATAAAATAGAAACCCATTTTTGTTTATTCATATGATAAGAAGGATAGATACCTTTATTTTTTAATATCGTTTCTCGATTATTTTCATCAATTCGAACATTAATCACGTCGACGAATTCGTTCTTAGTATTAGGCAGGAAGTTCGACTTATTAACATTCATAATTAATCCATACCACTTCTTGTTAATGTGATATCGAAACACTCCATAATTCTGGATTTTTGGATCAGAAAAAGGAAAATCTGGTTCTTCGTGATATCTTTCTTTAATGATGGCCGCAATCCGATTCGCCTGATTCGAGACAAATCTTTCTTTTTTAAAACATTTATTTCTGATATCTAGTAAGATATCTCGACAATTTTCTCTAATCTCACCGATATATTGGCCTTTATAAGAATCATTATTGATTTGAGTGAAGTCTTCATTAAACGCTAATTCGATCACTTTAAAGTTAACTTCACCTTTTTCATTAACAGTGATTAAGGCTTTAAATTCATTGTTATGAAAATTAGCCGAGTAAGTAAAGATATCCTTAAAACATTCAAAGCCATAGTCGATTAATCTTTCTTTGACTGGATGATAAGTTGGAAATATATCCTCAAAAATAGACATTTTTTAATTTTATATTAAAAACAAAAAAATTGGTAGATATGTATCAAAAAGAAATGACAATGACTTTCAAATTGCATCGTCCTTGTCATTAAACACTATTTTAATTGCATATTTTTACGCATAAGTATGCAGTTAGATTTTATAATACTTAGTGTATCTGCCTTTTTGAATCATTTGAATACGCTTTGAACCAACGAGTTCACCTAGTGATTTCTCAATCGTAGTTCTTGATAGATTAACAAGTATTTCTTCAATATCACCTTTGGTAATCGGGGTTTTACAATCATTTATAACTCTCCACACTTTTTCATTTGCAACACTGTCCATAGAATTTACTTCAAGGATATACGCTAGTTTTGAATAACCTTCTTTAAGGCATTCAAGCATAAAATGAACAAAGAAACCATAGTCATTTTTTTCTTCGTGCCACCCAATTGAGGATTTTTCTAAAGACTCATAATATTTATCGATGTTATTTAATATAACATAACTAAAAGAATAATATTGGTCTAACTCATAGCCATATTTCAAAAGTAAAAATGTTGTTAATAAGCGGGATACACGACCATTACCATCGTAGAAAGGATGAATGCACAAAAAATCTAGAATGAAGGCAAAAATAGTTAGCAATTTATTACATTCTATATCTTTCATACATTCGTTAAATTGATAAACTAAATTGCCCATTAAACCATCGACATCTTCTGGTTTTGATGGAATAAAAACTGTTCTGACTAAATTATTATTCTTATCAAATTCACGAATGTAATTTTGTTCTGTTTTATATTTCCCACCAAAATCAGGAGTTAAAGATTCGTAAAGGTAATAATGTAAATCTTTAATATAAGATTCAGACAAAGATTGATATTTATAAACTTGGAAAACATTCTCTAAAGCTTTGTTATACCCAAACAAAAGATATTCTTCCTTTGTTTCAGGATCCATATGCTTAAGTAAGATGTCTTCTTCTCGAATTTTGTCAATTTTAATGCCTTCAATCTCGTTACTAGAAGTAACACTTCTTCTTTTGTTTAAATCATGAAGTCTATTTAACTTTATTTTTGTTGGTAAATTAAAAGTTCGTCCCCTATTCATTTCTACAGCTTGAAGCATAGAAATAATAAAAGGATCATTTAAGTTTAGGACAGTTTCTTTTAAATTAATTAATTTCATGACTATATGATAATATAGCGATAAATGTGTGTCAATTTTAATTGCATATTTTTTCGTAAAAGTATGCAGTTAAGTTTGAACAAAAATAATAAAAAACTCCTTTTATTTAAGGAGCATTTTCATTAATAATGGCCTTCTCTAACACAAAAAATGCTTATTTTCCATATCTCTAACACCGAAAATGCGAAAAATTTAACAATTTTAAGGCTTTTTCGATAAGTCTTTTTTCAAAATTACATTAACGGGTATCAAAGTTTTTCAGTTTTTCTATTAGTAATGTAGCCAATTTAAAAGCCCACCAAAGTGAGCCTTGCTTAGAGATTATTTTCTTCTAAATCATCAAAAATTTGATGATTAGTCAGCATATTATTCCTCTTATCAGTCATCAAATTGGGAATAATATGTACAATCTTTGAACATCTCAAGTTGTTCTAACCACTCTTCTTTACCATATGTAAGAGTCGCAAAAGCGTCTGCACAACTATTTTCATCAATATAATCATTTAAGAATAAGAAAGTATAAAATTTCTTCATCGTGGTAATCATCGCGGTCATAAAGGATTTACTAATTCCAAGATATTTTGTTATAAGCCAATAACCGAAAAAATCTCCGAAATTCTTATATCCATCAAAGATAGTTCCACAGTAGGAATAGGTAGTTAAATAATAATTAGCAAAAGTATCAACATTATCAATATGTCGATTAATTGTTTTTTTAGATAATTTTTCTGTTTTTAAAAATTGTTCAAATTTATCGATAATTTTGTTATTTGCTTTGCTTATTTCTTCAACCCAAACATCATAATCCATTTCTTCTTTTTCAGATTTTAAATCGATTATTTTTTGTTTATTTTTCTCATTCATATTAAATGCCAATCACTTCTTTTATATAATCTAGAGTCTGTTCTTCTTTTTTAACATAGAAAACTAATAATGCATAAGATGCTTCGCTAAAAAGTATCTTATCTTCTCTTTTTTCTAGAATTTGCATTTTTTCTAATTTCTCATAATCTTTTAAAAACTCTTTTTCTTCTATATTAAAATTTTTTATTTTCTTCAAAAAAGTTTCATACGACTGATCGTATGTATCAACAAGAGCGAATAGATATGATTTTGTATTTCTTGGTAAGGATTCGGTAATTGATATTATTGGCATATCTTTATAGTAAGCACATTTATGCTGCAACAAAGACATTGTTAAATCATTACAATATGTGATAAGCATCTCATAGAAAAGAAAACATTCAAAAAATCCATGCGGACGATAATAATTAATCAAACCTTTTATTTTTTGAAATTGATATTTTCTAAAATATAATTCCTTGCCTATTAAGGCATATAAATAAGGAAATTCATCATGTAGTGATTTGAATCCTTTATCTTTCTTAGCAAGATTATCTAAATATAAAATAGCAAACCTTAAGGCGACGCTAGAATTCTCTGGGCAATTCTTAACAAAGTCTCTTAATTCATTTATTTTATTTTGCCCAATATAATAAGCCACTAGATGGAATCTTTCTCCTAAATTATCACCCTCATTTAATTCCATCATTTCTTTAATTATTTGATAAGCCTCTTCGACTTTTTTATCTCTTTCATATCTATCTAATAAGTCCATCAAAATAAACATATATGGTCTAGTGTCGTGGTCATAATATAGGTCTTCGACATCATTAAAATTATCTTTGATAATTTGCCAAGCATCTTCTTTTAATTTTAAAAGTGCGTCAAGTTGTTGCTTTTCTGGAAGCAAATCCACTAAACGATGCATAGAGTCAATATCAGTTGGATTTATTTCAAGAATTTCATTTAGAACACGCCTTTTTTCACTTTTAGTTGTGGCTGAATCATATTTTTCATATAGATTTTCTAGTCTTGGATCATCAAACATATGAAATACCTCTTATTTAATTCTATAAATTTTAGATGTACTAAACCACAAAAATTCTTTTTAGAATAAAAATCCCTAAACATTAGCGGATTCGTAATTTCGTTCCTGGTTACAGAGCTTAAATTTTAAAAGGTATTTTTAATGAGTTTTTTACATGAAAAAAATATGCCTCAAAAATTTTATCATCATTGCATTTTACTCATAAAGGATAAAAAAAGACATCCCAATAACATCAGAATGTCGCATTTAGTTCTTTGGGGCGAGTGACGCGGTTCGAACGCGCGAATGACCGGTTCACAGCCGGTTGTGTTAGCCTCTTCACCACACTCGCCAGAGCGTTATCAATAATAACTATTTATTGATGCTTTGTAAAGCAGATTTTGCAAGTTTTAGAATTGGTAATTCACGTTGTTTTACTAATCGACCAACTAGAACATTTTGCATCTCTTCGTATAAACGAATTGCTTCATCAATTGGAACCCAAATTATTTTGTTTATTCGGATTTGTTCGTCAGCTTCGAGGTGTTGGTGAACTTTTTTGCCTCTACGAACAAGATAGTAGTAATTATGGTTCTTTCTTTGGATGAGGTTATAGTAGTCATCCACTTCACCTAAGAAACAGATTACTTCTGATTCATAACCAACTTCTTCATGGAGTTCACGATGAAGTGTTTCTTCATGGGTTTCGTTTGGTTTAGCTCCACCACCCGGGGTTTCATAATAGTCTCTTGGTCCAAATCCATCATCATCTTTGAGATATTCGAGACAAACATTGTCGTTTTCATCAACAAAAATGGCTCGAACGACTTCACGGGTGTGAGAAACACCAGTGAATGGATATTGATCATCTTTGAATTTAAAGAGAGGTTTCATGGACATTATTTTATATAAAAAGAGGGCATTATGCTATAATGAATTGCCTTATGAAGAGCGAAACAAAGAAAGTCTCAAATTGGAAATTATTCCTGACATTCATGAAGTTAGGATTATTTTCATTTGGTGGCGGACCAGCAATGCTCATGCTCATCAAAGAAGAAATTGTGACCAAGAAAGGTTGGATGAGTGAAGAAGAACTAACAGAAATGGTTGGTTTAAGCGAATCTACTCCTGGTCCAATTGCGATCAATCTAGCAACCTATCTTGGCTATCGAAAACATGGTTTCTTAGGAGCCTTATGTGCCACACTTGGCGTGATGGTTCCAACATTTTTGATCATGTTTATTGTTTCAATGTTCTTCCGTAATTTGATGCAATATGAACCAGTTCAATATGCCTTTATCGGCGTTAAATGTGCGGTTGTTTTCTTAATTTTACGTGTCGCGATTTCCCTAGCAAAACAAATAAAATCCTCGAGTTTTGCGGTGATTTTGTTTTTAATTGTTGCGATTTTAATGATTGTTTTCCATTACTTAAATATCGACTTTAGTGCGATCTACTTTATCCTTATTGGTTTATTCTTTGGATTACTTGTTTATTCACTGATTATTCCATTAACTCAAAAACATCGGGAGGAAGTAAAGAAATGATTTTTCTTCGTTTGTTTTTAGAGTTCCTAAAGATTGGCTTATTCACCTTTGGAGGTGGATATGGAATGATTCCGCTTGTAAGAGAGACCGTTTTAAAAAATGGTTGGATGAGTGAATCAGAATTTATCAACATGATTGGTCTAAGTGAAGTCACTCCAGGACCAATCGCGATTAATATGGCGACTTATGTTGGCTCTTTACAAGGAAGTGCATCTTCACTTGGAGCCTTTGGAGGATTCTTAGGTTCATTAATCGCCACACTAGCAGTGATTCTTCCAGCGTTTATTGTGATGCTTATTTTCTCGATCTTCTTAAAGAAGTTTGGTCAGCAAAAACACATCAAAAACGCTTTAAAAGGAATTAATCCGGTGGCGATTGCCTTAATCATGTCCACCGCTTTAATTCTTCTTAGTGATGTCCTTTTCCCAATTAACACAACTGGTTCCGTTAGTATTTCGTTTAATCGAACATCCATCTTTATCTTCTTACTAATCGCGTTTATTTATTTAGTTATTACAAAAGTACTAAAGAAAAAAGCACACCCAATCTTCATGATTTGTTTGGGTGCACTATTAGGTTTAGTTGTAAACTATATCAATCTCATCTAAATTGATGAGATATGAAAAGGAGACCATTAGGTCTCCGTTTTTCGTTATTCACCACTACGAAGGGCGACAACTGGGTCTTTCTTCGCGGCTGCTCGAGACGGAATTAATCCAGAGATGAGGGTTAAGACAATCGAGAGAGCTAAGACAGCTAAGGCCAGGTACCATGGGAGAATGACAATGGCACCGACTCCAGCAACGACTTTTAGAATTATATTAATAATTAAAGATAACAAGTAGGTGACTCCAATACCAAATAGACCTGATATTGCGCCAATAATGAATGTTTCAACAATAAAGAGGTTAGAAACATCAAGTTTACGCCCACCAAGAGAACGGATAATACCGATTTCTTTCACACGTTCAACAACACTAACGTAGGTAATAATACCAATCATTACTGTTGAAACAACTAGTGAAAGGGATGTAAAGGCAATTAAAGCGATTGAGATAATATCGATTAATGAGTTAATCATATTAATGACAATCTCGAGGTTATCACTGTATTTGATGTTGGAACGTTCACTACGTTGGATTTCTCTTTTCACTCCATCTGGATGAATCGTGATTGGATCATCTCCGTTCCACTTATCGAGATAAGAAGTAACTAAATCTTTTTCATCAAAACTCTTTGGATAAACGTTGATACTATTAGCAATTTCTTCGCCGCCAACAGTTCTAAGAGCAGTTTGAAGTTGGCTTGGAAGATCAAATGAACCCATTAGGTTTTGGATGATGGACATAGCGTTTTCACCAATTGTTCCTACGGAAATAGGCGTACCAAATCCTTTTAATACTTTCTGATCCTCTTCTGGTAAGAATGTTAGTGAAGTCATATCACATTCATATTGATAGAAAGATAAAGTAATCAATGTAGTTGATTGAAGCATTGCTTTTAAGGCTGCTTGGATTTCTGGAATTAGAATAGCTAACATTGGGTCGTTAGCAATTTCTGTTTCTTTATCCTTATATTTCTGGACTAACTCTTCTTCCTGAGTTTTGCTAAGATCCTTAAATATATCTCGGATTCCACGGACATAATTTGAAATTCCAGAGCTTTTATTAGCCTGGATAAAGGCCTCATCAAAAGATTTTGATAAAACAAATCCAGTATCTAAACATCCATAGGAAATTCCTTTTTTTGGTTTAAGAATTGCGGTAATTTTCATGTTTTTTCCATTTTTTGGAAGATCACTACCATCGTTTTTGAATTCTCCGTGATAACCATATTTAAGTGGGTTAAATGGAAATTCAGGTTCAGGGAAATAAGTATCGGCTACTGGCATTTCATAGAAAACTTGATCATCAGAATAAACGGTATATTTCTTATTAAGAAGCTTGTCGTAGTCAAAATCTTGTGGTTTGAGACGATCATGCTTGGATTGTGGATCTTCTCCTTGTGTTCCATTAGCAAATTCATCAATGACTTGGGCGAATTCAGCTTGGGTATAGTAACCAACTTGAGCAAGGAAAAGATCGGTTAAACGTTGGTCTTTATCCACGACAATGGCCATTTCGTTATCGGCTTTTGGAAGATAACCACCTTCGTTTAGGACGTTATATTGACTTAAAACATAACTATCATCATTTGGAAGAACATCGAATGTTGATGTAAACATTGGAATCATTGATGCATAGTTTGCAAACGCAGTCTTCTTTACGATCGTGACATAGATGTCTTCAATTTCTTGTAAGGAAACATATTTCTTTTTTATGTCTTTATAAATTTCACCGCTTTTATTGGTGTAAGTCCAATCGGTGTACATATTCAGTTTACGGTTATTTCCGTAGCCATATTTCATTGCTGAGTAATAATCTTGAGGCATTTCCTTAACGTATTGGAAATAATCGGCAGTAATATCGTTCTTAGTTAAAGAATCTTCAAATTTATTTCTTGTATCAGCAAGATATTCAATCATGTAGTCAATGTTGATTTTTCCATCCTTGATGGATTTTTTAACTGCATCAGTTTTTTGAGCGGTTGTAGCAAAACTAATTAATGAGCCTAAATCTAATGATTGTTCCTTAATTTGGATTGGGTTACCGCTAAGCATGTCATCTTGCATATCGTGGATGTAGCTACGAACACCACTAGTAACAGCTAAAACAGCAGAGATACCAATAATACCGATTGATCCAGCGATACAAACGAGTGTTGTACGTTTAGCTTTGGCAAGTAAGTTTTTCGCCGATAAAAGGAATGTTGTTTTGCCATTCATCTTAGATTTGCGGACTTTTTCGACTTCTTCACTACTAACAACTTCTGGTTTTTCTTCCACCACAAATGGATTGGAATCGTCAATGATTTCACCATCTTTCATCTTGATAATACGAGTGGAATATTTGTAGGCTAAATCAGGGTTATGAGTAACCATGATGACGAGTCTATCTTTAGCAACTTCTTTTAGAAGTTCCATGATTTGAACAGATGTAACGGAGTCAAGAGCACCGGTTGGTTCATCGGCTAAAAGAATTTCTGGGTTATTAACTAGCGCACGGGCAATGGCGACACGTTGCATTTGACCACCAGAAAGTTGGTTTGGTCTTTTCTTAGCTTCGTTACCTAATCCAACTTTTTCTAGTGCTTCTAAAGCACGAGCTTGTCGTTCTTCTTTTCCAATTCCACCAATGGTTAAGGCTAACTCAACGTTGCCTAAAATATTCATTTGTGGAATGAGGTTATATGTTTGGAAAACAAAGCCGATAGAGTGGTTACGGTAGGTATCCCAATCACGGTCTTTGTAATTTTTAGTTGATTGACCTTTGATAAGAAGATCACCAGAGGTATATCGATCAAGACCACCAATAATGTTTAAAGTTGTGGTTTTACCACAACCAGAAGGACCAAGGATAGAAACAAATTCATTTTGACGGAAGGAAATATTAATTCCTTTCAAAGCATGGGTAACATTGTTACCACTGACATAATCTTTAACAATATTTTTTAGTTCTAGCATAAGCGTTTCTCCTTTTTTCCTAGGTCTTAATTGCCATATTATTGTAAGTATATTTATAGATATCGCAACTAAAAATTTAATTTTTATAAAACGTTATCGCTAACTTACTATAAAGCGATATCGACTTTATCGTTGTTGAATTAGCAAATTAGAGGTCTATAATAGTCGTATGAAATATTTACTATTTGTTGTGTTAGAAAACACAAAAGAAACATCAGACTTAATTAAAGAACTCTCCTTAAAAGGGATTAACGGAACCGTGATGGCGTCTACTTCCTTAAAACACGTTTTTGAGGATGAAAGAGAAGACACTTTGCAGTTCGTTTCGTTAAGTCATATCGACCAACATAAACTCACGCAAAACACCACTGTTTACTTCATTTTGGATGAGAAAAATATTGAAGAAGTGAAACAAATTATCCGTGAAAAGACGGGTAATTTCACAAATACCAAAGGTGGAATGTTCACTTCACCACTAGAAAGTTTCGAAGGCAGTTTCTAAATGAATCAAATTCTTTGTATTGCCTTAGCTCTTTTGGTTGGACTTTTATCATCAAGATTGATGAAAGTTTTACGTCTACCAAACGTTACTGGATATCTTTTATCCGGAATTATTTTTGGCCCATTTTTACTTGGAAAATACATTGGCGGTTGGGATGAAGGAAAGTTATCGGCGGTTAAATGGATTAGCGAGATTGCGTTAGGCTTTATTGCCTTCACAATTGGTACTTCATTTAAGACTTCTTCTTTGAAGGCGGTTGGAAAAAGAATCGTTTTAATCACTCTTTTTGAAGCACTCGGAGGAGCAATTCTTACCATTGGCGGTTTATTTATCGCCCGTATTTTCTTAGGCGATCAACTTCCTGTTTCAATTATTCTTACTCTTGGCGCAATTGCTTGTGCCACGGCACCTGCTGCGACACTTATGGTCATTCGTCAATATCAAGCTCGAGGACCACTTGTTTCAACATTAATTCCAGTAGTCGCATTTGACGATGCTGTGGCCTTAATTACGTTCGCTGTTTTATTCGCATTATCTAAGGCTTTTGCAGGAAATGGTTCGGTTTCTGCGGTAGAAATTTTACTTGTACCTCTTATTGAAATTATTGGTTCACTCGTTGTTGGAACAATCCTTGGATTCTTAGTTTCTCTTGGCTGCAAATTCTTCAAATCACGTGCCAATAGAATGATTATGGTTATATGCGCAGTGTTAACCATTGTTGGTTTATCCATGCTTTGCACAGAAAATCACTGGCAAATCCTGGGTACAAATCTATCATTCTCTCCACTATTAGGATGTATGATGATTGGTGCCATCTTTATTAACTTTAGAAGTGATGCGATGCGCACAATCGAAAGAGTGGATCAATTCACTCCACCACTTTATATGCTTTTCTTTGTCATTTCTGGTGCATCACTTGATATCACGATCTTCGCAAGCGACTCTGCTTTAATTGTTGTGATTGTCTCCTTGGTCTACATCATCTCCAGATGCTTAGGTAAATACTTAGGTGCATTTTCCTCAGCAAAACTCACGCATTCTGAACCAACTGTTCAAAAATATTTAGGTTTTACATTATTTCCACAAGCCGGTGTGGCGATTGGTTTAGCAACAACAGCAAGTCAAGAGTTAGCGCATCTAGGATTAGAAAAACAGAGCTCGATGATTCTTGCAGTTGTCTTAACCGCCACAATCATCTATGAGCTCCTAGGTCCAGTGATTACCAAGATTTCGCTACAAAAAGCAAACGAAATACCAACTACTACTTCAGTAGCTTAGCTAAATCTTCAACTGAATTAGCCACTAATGTGGCTTTTTCTTTAAATGAATCAATGTTGACTCCATAGCCATAAGTGACTAAACATGAGTCAACATTTCCATTAATCGCGGTTTGAATGTCAGTGATAGAGTCACCAATAAAAAGACATTCTTTTTTATTTAAATGATACTTATCGACAAGATAATTGATTAAAACTGGGTTTGGTTTTTCTGGGTTCTTTGGTTTATGACCACAGGTTTCAATAAATAACCCTTCTGGAAATGTTTTCTTAATGATATCGTCAAGAAGGAATTGAGGTTTATTCGAAACAATGAATAACTCGTAATTTTCTTTTAGTGAAAGAAGAAGTTCTGTCATTCCTTTAAATGGTTTTGTTGTTGCGTCTTGCATTTCAAGATATTTCTCAAAGAAAAGATTTTGAAATTGTTCATATTTTTCTTTACTTGGGGTTGCAAAGGAAATTGCTCGTTCGGCGAGCTTATATGCTCCACCACCGATGAGTTTCTTTCCTTCTTCGTATTGATATTGCTTGGTATAACCACATTCTTTTAAAGCGGAGTTAACTGCACTTAAAATATCTTGAAGTGTATCAAGAAGAGTTCCATCTGTATCAAGAAAAAGAGCTTTGTATTTTTTATTCATGAATTGATTTATAGTGGGCAACGAAGTTTTCATCGTACCAGTAGTAACGATCTTCATTTTTTTCATGGGCATCATACCAAATTTCAGCACAGAGTTGGTCTAATTTGGCTTGTTTATCAAAATCCCAAGCATATTTATCATATGAAACATTGTGCCAATGTCCGCAGTAAAGAACTGTGTGAGCAGAAGCAATAAATTCCACTCCATTATGATCTAACCAATGGAGTTTTTGATAGATATCTCCTTTGGAGAAATCTTTACTAAGAAGTTTACCTCCGCGATATTGAGCGTATGCTTCAAGATCTTTTTTGGTTAATTCATTTCGAGGTTTAGAGATATCAAAAGGAAGATGTGTGTAAGTTGGTGTGTTTTTTATTTGCTCATAATCGATTTTGTTTCCGTGTTTATCTTTGCCATCGGCGAGCAAATAAACATCATCCCATCTCTTTGGAATAGCTTCGTAAGCTTTGCTTCCGTTAAAATAGGCCAGCATTTTTGCTTCGTCTTTGTGTTTGTACCAATAACGTGGAGCATTCGAGCTTCTTAAAAGACGTTTAATAATAATTAATTTGAGAAGTTTCTTTGGAACAATTCGTCCCATCTTGAAATACTTATGTCTTTTTAAGACATCATCCCAGAAACCAGCAAGACTGTCTTCTTGGAAATGGAAGAGTTCTTGAAGTTGATTAGAGTCACTGTAAAAGACACCATGGAAGTTACGTGTCGCATTGTAATTTGGGTCAAAAAATTGTTTGGTGGATGCACCAATCATTTTGAAACCTAAATCAAATGTTTCACTACCTGTACCTCTTCCTTTTGGACCGCCGCCAATATTAAAACAGTGTTTCCAGAAGTTATCTTCGTTTAGTTCTCCAGCTTGGTCACGACGCAAAATATTGCGAATTAGGATTGCCGAATCTTTTGCTGTTACCCATTCTAGTGGAGAATTAAAACAAGTATGGAACATCAATCCATCAGAAATATTCGCCATTAGAAGCTTATCGTAAAGCATGGCGGTTTGGCGTAAAACTGTCCATGTTTTGACATTACTCTCAAGAACAGTAAATTCGCCGCGCATCTTTGTTAAAGCATAAATATCAAATGGTGAAACTAGGAGCGGATCACCGACTCTTCCGAAAAGATGATTTTGGTCACGATCACCAAATAATCCAACGGTTGAAATGTGAATTAATTTTGGTTGATTTTCACCCATTTCTTCAATAACTTTGCAAAGCACTTTTGGACCAATCTCATTAGCTTCAATTGAACCTTGTGGATTGTGGTCTGAATGAGGTGGAATTAATGCTCCTAAATTAAGAACATAATCGACTCCATCACAAAGTTTTTTAACCGCTTCTTCATCAGCGATTGAACCGTCAATTGCAGAGATTTTAACCGAGAATTGCTGGTTCTTTTTAATTAATTTATTAGTTTCCTTCTTGTGGAAACGAAGAACTTTTATTAGTTCAATATTCTCTTCTTTAAGTAGTGTTTCAAACAGAACTTCACCCATGTGTCCACTAGCACCAGTTATAGCAACTTTCATCTTAATTTTTCTCCGTATTTTCTTGAGGCTTTTTGGTTAGTGAAGCCAGTTTTTTTATAAGTTCCTTTTTTATTGAGTCAAAACGTTGGCCTGAAAGTTCAGCAAACTGTTTCACTTTAATTCCCAAATGGAGTGAGTAAGCAAAGTCAACAATCATTGCTCCAATAACTCCACCAATAAAGTATGTATAGATTAAATTTTCACTAATCCAACTAATAACTTTTACAAGCGATGGATTAAGGAAAAAGAAATACAAGGACCCAACAACTAACCAAATTAAGGAGAATGATGGACAAATGATGCCCATGATGTTTCCTTTTCGTTTGGAGTAGTCCCATAATTTAACTTTTAAGCCTTTGATGAAGATTAAACCGGCGATAAATTCAACCACCGTCATTAAAACTCCAATCAAAAAGATGTGAACGATAACATCTAACCAATGTTCACTAATTCCAAACGAAATATTACTCACCGCATATAAACAAAGAACTCCGAATCCATAAATTGGAAGATATGGACCGACAAGAAATCCAGGATTCATCCATTTCTTTTGGGAAACAAATCTGCGAAAGAAGAGTTCGATAACCCAACCAAAGAGGGATCCAATGACGAATAATGTTGATGCAATGACGAGATATTTCATAATCTTTTGTTGTACAAAACCATGAATATCATTTCACAAATCGACTAATAATGAAATAGAAAAAATTAATTTCTCTTTCTTATATGAAAGAAATTTTAGTTTTGATAAAATACTAGCAGGTTAGTGATATATAACTCAAAGTACAAAAATGAAAATTCAAAAGAAACTTCTTATAATTCCGCTGTCCACGCTTATTCTAGTTGGATGCACAATGTCTAATAATTCAAGGAAAAAGAAATCAACCGCGAGTGTTAGCACTTCATCAAGCTTGACATCAATTCCTGAACCAGACCCATCTGTTGAAAAGACGAAGCTACTTTATGATTACGATGATTACCACTCTCATAGTGCGTACGGAACCGACAATTGTCCACTTAGTGGAAGTCCAAAATTATTAATTATTCCAATCTGGTTTTCTGATTCGGAAGATTTTATTTCTCCTTCAATGAAGGAAAGTGTTCGTTCGGATATTGAAAAAGCTTATATTGGAACAAACGAAGAAACTGGGTGGAGAAGCGTGAGAACTTTCTATCAAGAAGAATCATTAAACAAACTTAATTTAGAGGCAACTGTTGCTGATTGGTATACCGTTAGCAGTAGCTCATCCATTTATGGAAACGATGCTTATCTAAGTAAAACAACTTCTCTAGTTAATACTGCTACAACTGATTATTTTAATAATCATCCAACTGAATCACGTACTGATTATGACAGTAACGGAGATGGTTATCTTGATGGTGTGATGCTCATTTATGCTGCCGCAGATAGTGCTGCTAATCCATCAGCAGGATCAAATCTTTGGGCTTATTGCTATTGGCTGGGTAATAATCCAGATGTAACCAATCCTACTGCTAAAACATTCTTCTGGGCTTCATACGATTTTATGTATGATTCCAACAATGCTTATTTAAGAACACAGCAATCACTTTACGCTACTGGAGATTGTAGCCATTGTAATATTGACGCGCATACGTTTATCCATGAAATGGGGCATGTGCTTGGTCTTGAAGACTATTATGACAATAACGAATCGACACGCTACTGCCCATCAGGTGGATTTAGTATGCAAGACTGGAATATCGGCGGTCATGATCCTTATTCAGCGATGGCTTATGGATGGGCTGAACCTTATATTCCAACTGAAACATCCACCATCTTAATACGTAATTTCCAAGCAACACATGATGTAATTTTGCTTGCAAATCATAGTGTTGATTCACCATTTGATGAATATTTACTTGTTGAATTATATTCGCCAACCGGATTAAACAAATTCGATAGTGATTATAGTTATTCTCAATATGATCGCGGCCCAACTGACATTGGTATTCGTGTGTGGCACGTGGATGCACGTTTAATGTACGCTACAGGAATAAAACATTCCTGGCAAGGCGATGAAATAATTTGGTCTGATGACTTTATTAGCGACCCAACATATTCTGGAACTGATTACGGAGTTTATCATGTCATGGCCAACTCCTATGGAGGAGGCTATGCTTCCTTTAAAGGTTCAAGTTACTATAATTTCAACCTTCTTCAATTTATCCGTAATGATAAAGACGAGGATTATAAACCAAAAAACCAAATGACAAATAGTGATCTGTTTAAACAAGGTGATACATTCACAATGTCATATTATGCTAACCAGTTTTATAAAACTGGTAAAATGAATAACAACCAAGATTTAGGTTGGTCATTTACTGTTAATTCTCTTTCTGAATCTCAAGCCATAATTACTGTTACAAAAGCTTAATTTATTAACTAATAGAATCAACCTCCTTGTGGAGGTTTTTCTTTAGAAAAAAAGCACCGTAATCGGTGCTTTTGGCGCCCCAAGTAGGAATCGAACCCACAACCCTCAGATTCGAAGTCTGATACTCTATCCAGTTGCGCTATTGGGGCGAATTAATGAGTAAATTATATAATAAACAACTAAATTATGTTAAAGTTATTTGTATGAAATGCATCATTATCGGAGCTGGAGCATCAGGTGTTGCTTCGGCAATCAATATTAAAAGAAAGTATCCAAAAGACGATGTCATCATCATTGAACACAGTGATAAAGCACTTCGTAAGATTTTAGCAACTGGTAATGGACGTTGTAACTTAGGAAATCAAAAATTAGATATCTCCAAATATAATCATCCAGAATTGATGGGTTTATATTCTTTTAAAGAATATATTAAGTATGTCGAATCATATGGATTTAAAACAAAAGCGATTGGGGATCTAATTTATCCATACAGTGAATCTGCACAAACGGTTCGTAACCAAATGTTAAAAGAAGCCGACAAACTAGGTGTAAAGATTCATCTTGAGGAAGACTTCGTTGATTACGAAGTTATTAAAAACGGTGTCAGAGTTAAAACTAATAGAGATACTTATGATTCTGACAAACTTATTATTGCTACAGGTGGTAAATCAACAAAAGGACTTGGTAATGATGGATCGATTTATGAAATTTTAAAGAAACACCACTACACCATCGTTCCGCTTCATCCTGGACTTGTTCCAATTGAAACAAAGGAGAACACAAAACTTGTTGATGGTTTGCGTGTTAAAGCAAACGTTACTTTATTAGAAAACGGTATAAAAGTTTTCAATGAAGACGGTGAGGTTTTATTTAAGAAAGATGGCCTTTCTGGCATCGTTATTTTCAACGCATCAAACCATATCAAAAACCCAACATATAATTACGAAATAGTTTTAAATGTTCTTCCAGATTTTAATGGAGATTTAAAGGAAAATTACCAGCAATTCTCGGTTAAAACAGAATTTTTAGAGAATTATTTTTCTCCAAAATTAGTCGAATATTTTTCTTCACGAATTAGTGATAAAAACTACATTAAAGATCTACAAAATTTCAAGTTCACTTTTAAAGATTTTTATGATTTTGAAAATAGTCAAATTACGATTGGTGGCATTAGTATCGATCAAGTCAAACCAAACTTTGAAAGCAAATCTGAACCAAACGTTCACTTTGTTGGAGAAGTCTTGGATATGCATGGTCCGTGTGGCGGTTATAACTTAACCTGGGCTTTTATTTGTGGCCAAAAGTTAATGAGTTGAAATCGCTTTCTAAATATACCTCTTGATAAATAGACGGATTACTATATAATTTTCAACCTATGAAAAAGAATATGACGCAAGAGGAAAAAATCGCATACCGTAAGTCAAAAACCGCCCTACTGGTTTATTCTATTGTCTGCAATATTCCAGTTTGCTTCTTTTTGTGTTTGTTCTCTTCCATCTCTGCTTGTTCCACATTTAGTGATGGAACACTTCATATTGCGTTTAAGCTTCTAAGCTTTAGAGACTTTGCCATTAACTTTGGTGTGAGTTTTGTATTGGCCATGTGCATTGCTAACTTTATCCCTCTCACACGTATTGGACGTTGGTTTACAGGCTTATTTGGTGTCAGAAATGATACTTATACAGGAAATATGCAGTATCGTTTACTTGCGACACTGATTACATCATTTATCTTCTTTATCATCATTTCACCACTATTAACGATTCTAAACTGCTTTATCCTTTACCAAAAAGGATGGGAAACAGCCTTGTTATCATTCTTGATTAATACGCCGCTAATGTTACTAGTTGGTTTTGTCTCTTCCCTCATCTCAGATATCACTGCTTATAAAGCAGCTCATAAAATTGATCATACATTCTAACCAAATAAAAAACCCAGCCACTTGAACTGATGACTGGGTTTTTAAATTAGTTAAATCTTGTAAACTTTGCCGTTTTCATCACGAGCACAAACGGATACACCATTAACTTCTTTTAAGGCGTAAGCGAATTTCATCGCTTCGTCATTACTCTTGAAGACAGCAATTGGTTTAGATTCGCCAACTTGTTTAAGTTGATATTCACCTTTGGCGTTTTTGGTTAGATGGACAAGTTTGTTGCTTTCAAGTTTTGGAGCACTAACACTTTCTTCTAACTTTGCCTGAACAGGTTTCTTCTCAAACATTCGAAGTTCGACATGTTCTTCTTTTGGCTCGACTTTCTTTGTAAAGAGTGGAAGATCATAATGTTCTTCTTTCTTGTCTAAGAGGGCTGGACGTTGTTCAGCTTCAGGACGATAGCGACGTAGTCTTTCCGCCACTTCACGCTCATTTTCATTAGCAAATCTTGGTTCTTTTGCCTTTTTAGCAGGTTCGGACTTAAACATACGTGGAACATCTGGATTAGAATCGCGATGGGCACGAGCGTATTCGCGCTTACGACGTTGTTCTTCTTCTGCTTTGGCTGCTTCTTGAGCTTTACGAGCTTCTTCAGCGGCTTTTGCTCTTTCAAGCGCTTTAGTTTCTTCTTCTTGTTTACGAAGAGCTTCTTTCAAGGCTTTTTCTTTCGCCTTTTCTTCAGCTTTTGAAACAACTGGTGCTTCTTTATCAATCGAAGCAATCACTTCTTTATATTTCTTGATTTCTGGCTTATTGGCTAAAACCCAGTGTCCTGGAACAATTTCCACAAGCTGTGGCTTTTCTTTAGAATAATCGTGAACTTCATCTGGTTTATAGACAATTCTTTGACGTTTCTTTTCGCTGATTGGATCTGGCTTTGGAATAGCCGACAATAAGGCGTTGGTGTATGGGTGTAATGGATGTCTAAAGAGTTCATCAGAACTGGCTAACTCAACGAGTTGACCAAAATACATCACACCAATACGGTCACAGAAATATTTGACGACAGATAAGTCGTGAGCAATAAACATGATTGTTAAGCCCATTTCCTCTTTTAAATCATTTAACAAGTTAATGATTTGGGCACGGATCGAGACGTCCAAGGCGGAGATTGGTTCGTCGCAGATGAGGAATCTTGGATTCATCACGAGTGCACGAGCAATACCGATACGCTGACGTTGTCCACCAGAGAATTCGTGTGGATAACGAGAAGCATATTCTGGAATTAATCCAACTCTTTCGAGAACTTCGGCCACTTTTCGAGAGTTGGCGAACTTATTGTTCTCGCCTTGGATACGAAGACCTTCTTGAATGATGTCTTCGACAGTCATACGTGGGTCAAGAGAATCAACTGGATCCTGGAAAATCATCTGCATCTTGCTCATTAATTTCTTATCGACATGTTTGTTGTCGTACTTAATTTGAGCAATGGCTTCTTTTTGCTCCTTACGAGTTGATTTAATGTGAGCTTTAATCTTTTTGATTTCTTCATCACGCTTACGAACAATTTCTTTGCGTTTAGCGCTATCCTTTTCTTCTTGAAGTTTTAGGCTAGCTTCGTGACGAAGTTCTTTAATCTTGTTATGTCCTTTAATACGGGACCACTTAATTTCCTTATCGTTCCATCTTCGTCCAGCACTAATTCGGTAACCTTCAAAATAAATGGAACCACTGGTAATGTGGTAGAGACGAATTAATGAACGACCTGTTGTGGTTTTACCACAACCGGATTCACCAACAAGACCAAAACATTCGCCTTTTTTGATGTCGAAAGAGACATCATGCACGGCTTTTGTTTTAAACGAATTACGTCCGTGACCAAAGTTAAAATATTGCTTTAAGTGTCGAACAGATAATTCAACCCCTTGTTCAACGAGTTCAGGGCGATAGCTAACTTCACGTTTGAGTTTCATTATTTTTTCGCTCCTTTCTTCGCTGCTTTTAAAGAGTTCTCGATACGAGTTTTAACAATCTTTGGCATTTCTACCTTTGGTGCACGTGGATCAAGAAGCCATGTGGCAGCATAATGTGTATCAGACACCTTAAATAAAGGTGGCTCTTTCTTAAAGTCGATTGCCATGGCGTATTTACTACGTAAGGCAAACGCATCTCCAATTGGTGGATAAATCATATTTGGAGGTGTTCCTGGGATCGCCTCGAGTTTTTCCTTGCTATCAATATCAGGAATCGAGGAAAGTAGAGCCCAGGTGTATGGGTGACGTGGATCATAGAAGATATCTTCTTCTAAGCCATATTCAACAATCTTACCAGCATACATCACCGCGACACGGTCAGCCATGTTGGCCACGACACCTAAGTCGTGGGTAATGAAGATACATGATAATTCACGCTCACGTTTAAGACGGTTAATGAGTTCAAGAATCTGTGCTTGAATCGTCACGTCAAGAGCGGTTGTTGGTTCGTCACAGATGAGAATATCTGGGTCAGCGGTTAAGGCAATCGCAATAACAATACGTTGTCTCATACCACCGGAGAACTCAAATGGATATTGACGGAAACGTTTTTCTGGGTTTGGAATACCGACTTCAGCCATAATCTTTAAAGCTCTAGCTTTAGCTTCGGCTTTAGTGATCTTAATTGAAGCAATGTATTCGGCTTTACGTTTCTCAATCTTTTCCTTCTGCTCTTGTCGATCGTCTGTATCAAGTTTGATTTTGGCGATATCTTCATCGCATTTGACTTTGAGTTCGTGTTTGTATTCTTTGACTTCTTGTTTCGCTTTCTTCGAAGCTTCTTTGTATTTCGCCTTATTTTCCTTAATAAGTGGTTTGTATTTAGCAATCAAATCACCTTTTTCGGATTTGGCTTCGGCTTTAGCCTTAGCAATCTTTTCATCAAATTCAGCTTTGACTTTGTTGACTTTGTCCTTGGTGGACTTATCAAGCTCTTTCGCGAACTTAGAAATCTTCTTTTTTTCGTCGATGGTATCTTCTTCAAGATAACGAGACTTAATATACTTCTCGGCATCCGTTAAAGAATCATCATTTTGAATCTCAAATAGATTTGCTCCAGAAGTTTGTTTTAAAGTGTATAAACGAGATTCTTTCTCGTTATGTGCATAGCTTTTTGCTTTAGCAACTTCCTTCTTTTTCTCGCTCTTATAGAACTTGACTAGTTCTTTGCCTTTATTTAAACCAGTACGAAGTTCGGTTTGGGCGTTACGGTACGCAACAAGTTCATCAGCAACCTTTTCTTCATAAAGACGTTTCATGCGGTCATTGTTGACCAGCATTGCTTCGGTAATTTGTTTACCAATCCGAACAATTGGGTTGAGTGAGCTAAGAGGATCTTGGAAGATCATTCCAATCTTATTACCGCGAATGCGATGGAATTCGTCTTCACTAACCTTGGTGAGGTCTTCACCTTGGTACATGATGGAGCCACCAACGATCCGACCGTTAGCAGCTAAAATACCCATGATTGTTTTGGAGGTGACTGATTTACCTGAACCAGATTCACCAACAATACAGAGGGTTTCTCCTTTATATAAATCAAAGGAAACACCGCGAACAGCTTGAACATAACCGTGGTCGGTAGAGAAGTTCACGCGAAGATCTTTCACGGATAAAACAATTTCTTTTTGTTCCATTATTCACCTTCTCCTTTCAAGCTTGGGTTCACCGCATCACGTAATCCATTACCAAATAAGTTAAATGAAATCATTAACAAGGCAATAATGACGGCTGGGAAGATTAATAGATATGGATACTGTTGTAACTCAGTCTGGTTATTCGAGAGAATAACACCAAGTGAACTTAAGTTCTTAAAGCCAAGTCCTAAGTAGGAAATCGTTGCTTCAGAGAAGATGACACTTGGGATCATTAAGACCGCTGAGGTAATAATTGTACCCATCGCGTTTGGTAAGATGTGTTTGGAAATGAGTCGAGCATCGCTTGCGCCTAATGTACGAGACGCTAAAACGTATTCTCGAGATCTAAATCGATAGAACTGCGTTCGCGTTGTTGCCGCTGTTCCAATCCACCCGGTTAGACACAAAGCGATCGCAAACGATACAAAGTTCGAACCTAGGTGAATGATGACTAAAGTCATTACGACAATCCATGGAATACCAGAGAGAATATCGGTAAAGCGTTCCATGATTAAGTCAACGTTGCCACCGAAATATCCGCAGATGGCACCCCAGATCAAACCGAAGACAAAGCAGACGGCGGAAGAGATGATACCAAGTAGGAGGGACCAACGTAGACCGTCAAAGACGTATTTAAACATGTCTTTACCATTCTTATCGGTACCAAGGATAAATTTTGGCATTGTACTATAACCATAGTACTTATACATCGTCACATAGCCTTCGATGATGAAACCATCGCCATCTGGATGGACCCAGATATCGTCAATCGTGAGATTTTTCGCTAACGGACAAAGTTCTGGCTCAAGGATTTCACAAATGAATGTTGATTCATCAACATGCCATGCACCACCTTCGTCGGTGATGTCAATGTTGATATTCATCAGTTTCTTACCCCATTTGTTCCTGGTAGAAACATGAGCACGAGAGTAAGCTTTGAGGTCACTATAAGAAACTGTGGTTAAACGTGTACCAAGTTTTGCTTCATATGTGTCATAAACGAATGAGACAAGGTATGTCTTAGACATAAAGATACCTTTACCGCGGTTCGAGTTATGAGTTAAGTAAGCATAATTTGGTTTGTTCTTATCGTACTTATCTTCTGGTTCCTCTCTAAAGGAGCTAGAAGCATCAGTAAAGGAAGCACCATTGTTCTGGACTGTTTGTTCATCAACAACTTTTTCATAGTCGCATAACATGGATTTGATTTCTTCGTTTCCACTAACATCAAAAACAAGAGACTTAATTAAGGTACATTTATTCTTGTTTTCGTGTTTGTTTTCGATACCAACAGTGAAGTAGTACTTCTTAAATGAAGTGCGTGTTTCACCGTGCTGTGCTAAAGCAGTAGCTACATCCACTGCTGCAGTTTTCTTACTTAAAACAGCTGAGCCAATGTCTTGAGTCATCTTTGGTTCAACAATTTCATAATAAGTTTTAACTTCTTTTGTTGGATCTTCACTATCTTCATCAATCGCAACAAGATAGAGACCAGCTTCCGTTAAGGTGTAGTTACTATCAAGTGGTTGAGCTTCTTCTTTTGGAAGAAGATTAATCTTGTCTAGATCATAAGTATCAAAAGAAGTAATTTTGATGGAAGTTGTTGTTAAATCAAGTTCTTCCTCGATGATTTGGGTGGATAATTCGGCATAATCATCTTTCATATCCTTCACTAAGGTATGACGGATAAATCCGTCTTTACCATAGTCAGAGATGGAATTGATGTATGTTTCATCCGAGAATTCTTTTTTACTAATGGCAGACTCTCTAAAGAAAGTCTTGTTTGGCCACCAGTATTCTTGTTTTTCTTCTTCAGTTTTGGCGTCTGGTTTAGCACTAACGTCAACAGAGTAGTTTTCGTATCTTCTTGTTCCATCCCAGAATCCTGTACCAGCATCAAATAGTTTTGGTTCAAGGTATTCAAAGTCGAGGTTTGTTGCATCAGCACTAACATCATATGGTGAAGCAATTGGAACAATGATTGCTAAAAGCAATAAGACACCCAAAATACATGTCGCAACAACAGAAGATTTGTTTTTGCGGAATCTTCTTAAGCAGTCACGGAAGAAGGTTGTTGGTTTAGTTTGGAACTTCTGTTCATGAATTGTCGTATCTGTGGCGACAAGTTCAAAATCTTCAGCCTTGATCTCAGGATCGCGGGCGGCCTCAGGTAAATCTTTTAGAAGTTCAAATTCATCATTTTTCTTTTTCATTATGAGTTCTTTTCTCCCATACGAATACGTGGATCAATAAAGCCATAAGAGAGGTCGAGAATTACTCCCGCAAGTAATCCGACAATCGTGAAGATGGCCATATCAACCATTAAAACGTTTAAGTCTCTGTCCGCGGTATTACCTGCAGAAAGAGCACGAATATATAAGTCTCCAATTCCACCAATGCTATAAATCTTTTCAAGAATCATTGATCCAGAGAAGATACCGATGAATTCGGCAAGGATCGATGGAAGAATTGGGACGAATGCGTTACGTAAAGCGTGACGCATAATGGCTTGACGTTTGGTTAAGCCTTTGGTTCGGGCGAGTAATAAGTATTCACTCGACATAACTTCACAAAGTTCCGCACGAACGAAACGGGTGTAGCCGCAGATCGAACCAAATGATAGAGATAAGACTGGAATAATATAACCAAGTGCTTTCACTCCATCTGATTTATCAGGGGTTGGCCATTCGGTTGGTAAGTTGCCATGATACGCTAAGCCCCAAAGGAGGAAGGTAATAACAACGAACGATGGAATGGAGATGAACACCATGACGGATGTGGAGATGGTGTGGTCAACCCAGGTATTTTTCTTTAAACCGGCTAAGATACCTAAGCCGATTCCAAGTGGAACGGATAAAACAACAGAAATAATATTAATCTTTAAGGAAACTGGTAAACGTTCCGCAATGATATAGATGGCGCTTGCGCCTGGGTCAATATGTGTGGAACGACCCCAGTCAAATTTGGTAACAATGTTTTTAATCCATTCACCGTATTGTTCAACAATCGGTTTTTCATAATAGTAGATGACCTTACTAGTGCCCGGGACATCATACTTAGCTAAGAAGCTTCCTAGTTCTGGATGAATTGAGTCAAAGGAGACACAGTATCCGTATTCGACTTGTGTTTCATAGAAGGAGTAAACTTCCGCTGGTTTGCTAGAAGCGATTTTAGCTGGACCAAGTGATTTAATGAGGAAAAATGTGAGCGTCAAAATAATGAACGTGGTCACGAATGCTAGAATGATACGTTTAATTGAGTACTTAAGCATTTTTTTCTCCTTTCCTAATAACGAGATTAGATATCAAAGATATCTTCTCCTTCGGTCCAACCTTCCGCTTTAATATCTGGATAATATAGAGGTTTCGCTTCAATGTCGTATGCTCTCCAACCACGTTGGTCGTAAACATAGTCATTCCCTCTCCAGTTATAGCTTGTAACCTGGGCAAAGTTACAATATTTGCAGTAGTTATCGCTAAAGTAGTATTCATCGCTCATCTCGATGTCACAAAGTCCACCAGATGCTGGAATTCCAAAAATGCGTTGTAAATCGTAATCCATTTTTTGTTTCTTATAGACATCTTTGCTGTTAGCATAGGCACCGCCATAATCATCAGCACGAGCCTCCGCGACGTTTGAGATTACTTCTGATTTGAGTGTAGCTGCATCGGCAACGGTGAGGTATTGACGCTCTAAGATGGAGAAATAGTTAGTAAAGATGTTACCCATCACTTCGCCAATCGCGCCCCAACGGTCACCAGACTCGATGTATTTCGCACAGTCAACCTTTAAATAACGACGAACACCATGTGTCTCATGGAAAATGAACGTTTCAAATTCCTCGGTACAATAGAAGAGCCACATTCCAACGGAATAAGTTGGGTTACCACCAACGACGCCATAGCGTTTTTCGTATGTATCATTAATATAAATATAGGCGTTTTCTTTGGACATGACTGTCTCTTCAAAGCCTTCACTTTCGTTCATGATTTCGCCATCCTTATAAAGGACATAATTGGATCGTTCATGAACAGCAAGATAATCAGGTTTGACAAAGGATTCTTTATTTTGTTCCTTAAAAATCTGATTTAAATTCGTGACTGCGGTAGTTTTCGAGTTTGCTTTAGTTACGCTAACGGTACATTCACTCGAAAATTGACCGCAATTTGCGGTTATTTTTGCAAAACCGCTACTTTTTCCGGTGATGATTCCGCTAGTGCTGACACTGACAACGCTTGGGTCACTAGAAACATATGTGACACTTGGAAGAGGTGAAAGCACTGGATTAAAAATGGAACGTAATTCATATGTTTCATCAACAGTAATCGAAACATCAACATCCTTTAAAGCAAAGAATGAGAGGTCCTGAATCGAAACAGGTGAATATGAACCAGATTCGCTTGGTGAAAATTCTTGGTGTGCACTGCTATTACAGCCCACTAACAAGAACATCAGTGGAAGAAGTAGAATATGTGTTTTCTTTTTCATCAATTTTCTCCTTTCACTATTAATATCCATATGGATCATCACTTGATGTACGACCGGCGGTAACAGAGTTAAGTGTTTCTTGTCCTTCGCCAATCTTAATCGAATACGTGACGTCAAAGAGCCAGTATTTCTTATAACATTCACGGGTCAAGTGATCTTTGTACTTTTCATCTCCCGTGTATGTTGCGGCATCCCATTTATTTGCTTTCTGGATGCTTTCTTCAATGGCTTTCTGGGCATCGTAAGTTAATGTAATCATGTGTGCGTCTTTATCGTATGAAACACCATCATCTTCTCCGAAGATTTGGCCGCCAATAACGTAAAGAGACACGGATTCCATCGCAAACTTGACAGACTCACCAACGTCTTCAACGAACTTGTATTCAAGTTCTACGCTAGTATCAGTCTTAGCTGAGCCGCTAGAAAGAGTGGAGAATGTTGAAAGATAACATTCTTCAACAGGTTTGACGTTAACACCGTCTTTCACAACACCACCATGGTCAGCAACTTCCCAAAGAGCATCAAATGAATATTTATTATCCTTATATACAAGAGGATAACGGTCATCGATCTTGGAAGTATCAGCACCCCAGTTCAAAGTGAATGTTGAAGAGTTATCTGATTTTAAAACTTCTAAGAAGTTTAATGGGTTATATGTGTTACCACTAATCGCACCAAAGCCGAGGTCAAATTCACCGACTTGGAGGTGTTGGTCATAAACGTATTCCCACACGGTAACAGCGTTATTAACAACATTTAATTTAATACGTCCATGCGAGACACTTGGATCATTGAATGCTGTTTCAAAATAACCCTTAATATCGGTACCATAATCAGTAATATCTGATTGATACATCCACCAGATTTCAATCTTGATCACGGTTGGATTTTCACTAGTACCGTAGTTCAGTTTGCCTTGTTTCACAAGTTGTGAAACAGCGGTTTTAAAATATGTTACGGCTTTATCTTTGTTATAGCCGTAGTCATCAATTTGTTCTCCACCTTTGTTGATCACGTTATGGTATGACTTCACCGCATCTTTATGCGCTTGGGTGGAGTTATAAGAAATATTCTTTTGTGGATAAGACATGTAACTATCAGAAAAATAGTTAATCGATGGTTCAACACCACGTTTTTCAGCGAATGATTTACGGTCAATCGACCAGAATAAACCATTTAAGAACGCATCGTTCGACATCCAAGGTTTAACATCCCAGGAGTGTCCAGCAGAAATCTTTCCACTTGGGCCGAATCTTTCGTCCCATTGTTCTCTTGTACAAGAGTTAACATTTAGTTTAAAGACCGAGTCACCTGGCACCTTACGACAATGTAATTCAACGTTACTCTTCTCCTTTAAGTGTTTTTGTGGGAGAGAACAGGAGTCGAGGTTACCATTAATAAAGTCGTTATAGTAGGCGTCTGGGTTTTCGTTAATCGAGGTGTTGATACGCATACGAACACCTTCGATTTGGTAACGTCCTTCTTTGTATTCGAACCAATCAGTGTTATGGGTAAACACAATACGTGTTTCCTTATCCCATTTATTTAAGTAGTAAGCACCTAAACAGATGGTTGATTCAACAATGTTGTTCTTCATTTGTGAAGGAACAGTATCGTTATTGTTGAATGTTCCATAACGTTTGGAAGCACGTTTGATCGATTCATCATCAATTTCACCATCAGCACGGGCGCCAATCTTCTGGATGAATTCCTTTGGAAGAGGTGAATAAAGCGAAGAGGAAAGAGTATACATCGCGGTAAATGAGTCAATTGGGTTGATTAATTCAAACTCAATGTATTTACCAACTGGATAGTTTCTTCCTTCACCTTCATAAACCTCTGGTTTATCAGCAGTGACTTCACCAGTACGAATACCGAGCTTATGGCTCTTCTTCATGTTTTCCCAGGTTGTTTCATTAAAGGCGTCACTGGTCGATGACTTAGTCAAAGCGTTGTAGCTATTGGCGCCTTTAATACCATACGAAGTATCCGCGGCCATTTCGTTACCACGTTTGAGGTTATGTGAACCTGTTAAAAGGAAACGAAGGGCGAATTCGTAGTCAGCTAATTTCACTGGGTAGTTGTTAAATGATTGGTAAGCTGGATCTGGGTTAGCTAAGGTACCATTATACTTATAAGCTAAGTCGGTACGGACATAGATTCTCCAGCCAGTATACATTCCAGAACCGTTCTTTGGTCCAAGATGGAACATCATTGGGTTATCGGTTTCTGGATCAGTAACGTGTGCGTTACGATCCGCTAAAAGCGGATACCAAATCGCGTTTGTGCCTTCATTGTTTAACTTCGTGGAGAAGTAACTTGAAGTAATGTAGCCAGATAGATCACTAACTTGGCTACCAGAAGCATCTAACGCATTAATTGTTAATGGGTCAGAACTACTTGCGGTGTGGTAGTAAAGTGGAAATTCTTTATCAACGGCACTACCAGAAAGTGGTTCAGTAAATGGATCACTATCAGAAAGTAGACCATAACCAAAGCCGGTGACATAACGACGATCACCAAGTAAATCATGGGAACGATCGCTATAACAGACATAACCGCCATTCTCAAATAGAGAAATACCAGTTAAATGTGTGTCCATGGCATACTTTTCTAGTTTGCCAAGGATTTCTGTACGTTCATCAATTTGCTCTTCTGTTGCGGCTGCGGAATAGTTATATCCACCAGTTGCTTTATCCGAAGCTTCGATAACGTTAATGACCTTGTATTCTTCAATACCAGATCTAGTTTCGGTGACCGTAAATCGGACTCGTCCTGGTGCGTGTGTGGTAATAAAACCTGTGGTTGGTACGACACTTGCGTAGGCTTCATTAGATGATTTGTAAGTGTATTCACGACGTTGGGTATCTACACCGTTGTCATAGACAACAAGGCGATACTTTTGATCAGAGATCTCTAACGCGGAATAATCACCTTCAATACCAATGGAGAAGTCGAACTCAAGTGGAATATCACTTCCATTTTTCGAACAGCCTGAAAGAGCTGCAACACTCATTAGGGCAGCAAAAGCAAATGATATAATGTGAGTTTTTTTCATTCGTTTACCTCCTAATTAATGTTTTCTTAAGCGTTTTCGACGGAGACCTTTGGTAATCACAATAGTGCCTCCGATAAATAATGCGGCACCAATCACAACTGGAACGGTGATGGCGACAGCGAGATCTTTGGATGCATCAGGTTTATGACCTTCCGCAACAGAGATTGTTGAGTCAAAGGTCACAACATGTTCCATGCCATAATCATCGATTTCGATGAATGTGATCTTGCCATCTTCACCGACTTTAAAGTCGTGGTTGGATTTTAAATAACGATTCTGGACAATTGTGAAGTCATCATAATTGCCAGTTTCTTTAAAGTGGATAATCGCTCCACTCGAGCCAAATGCTTTGTCCACTGGGCTTAAATAGAGACGATATTGTCCATCAAGTGTACGTCCAAGCTCGCTGATGCTTGATTCAATGAAGTCTGGATCAATATCAACAAAGTAGACTTGGCGTTTCTCATCATATTCCATTGGAATGTTGGTATAACCAACAGTGAGATAAGATAATGCAGCATCTTGGACTTCAATACGAACTTTTCCTTCGTGTTGATAAAGTTTAGTCACCTTTGGTGGGGTGTTATCGAAGTGCATGTTATAGGATTTAGAAATCCATTCTCCAGTGGCGTTGAGTTGATAATTAAACTTAATCTCATAACTACCATCTGGGAATCTTGCACGAGTCGACTCATCATAGAGAGGCACAATGGCGAACGCTCTATGAGCGACATAACCACCACTGAGGTAGCCACCTTCAAGATGGGACTTATATAAGGCGTACTCGTCGTTTGTTGTTCCATAAAGCATATCTTCTAATGCGGAACGATAAACGACTTTACCAGTTTCTTTATTCGTGATTGTAAAGTAGTTGTTTCTCACAGATCGTAAGACGAACTGTTGAATAATCATTGTGTTGGTCTTTTCAGCATTACCAACATAAATGTTGTTCGCGGCATCATCATCACTAAATGTGAGAGGATCAGTACCAACTGGATAGAATCCATTGAGTTGGGTAATGTTACGATCATTCTTTAAAATCTGATCTGTGGAGATGGAATCTGGAGAATCGGCATAACCGACCATCCATAATGAACCCATGTCAGTGTTATCTTTACCGACAAGGAGTTTTGCGGCGTCATTAATTAGATCGCTTGGATAGATTTGCCCATATTTCTTTTCGAATTGGAATTCCTCGACGATTGGAGCAGAACTATAAGTTTGTCCTTCAATGACGTCTCCACCACCATAGAAACCAAGGAATGGCATCGAGAGGTCTTCATAGAAGCCATCGGCGATGAGTTCAACAAAGCCTTCAATGTATGTTCCATATTGGTAGGCTTCAAGGATGGCGCGTTTATCTTCATCCTTTAAGGAATATGGGTTAATCGTGATTTTTGATTTGCCTGGTTGAATGCTCACGCTTTGTCCTTCAATGACATCTAAGACAACGTCTTTGGTGGATAAATATTTGTGAGTTGGAAGTGATTCATAAACAACGCCTTCACTGGCATCAACAACTTGGCTACTTACATAGTAAGTATCTGGTTCAATGATGACCGGATTTGTTTCCGCCTTAAAGTCCTCTTCGGTACGGTAATACTTCAACTGTTTAGTAACTTTATAAACATCTTTATATGAAGCAGTACCTTGGGTGTAAACAACTTCCTTATAGGAGTCATCGTAGTATTGAATACCAGGAAGTTTTTCAAAAGAATCAACTTCTCCGAGGTAATTGTAATCATCTGTAATGATCTTGTTGTTTTCGGCTTGAGCAGGACGCATCACAGTCAGTTTTACTTTGTAATTAAGAGTTTCAGTTCCTTCGTTATGAGCGTAGAAGGAGAGTTTCACGTCACCTTTGTTGATATCAGCATTGTTGTGGAGCTCGATCTTGGATTTACCTAAACCGACTTCTTCTCCATTAACAACCTTAAATCCTTCAAGGTAGACTTTAGAGTTGAGTGCGCCATAAATGTCCGCCATACCAGCACCTTGCACACGTGGAGAAGCGTAATTAACTTTTCCTGTTTCAGGATTAGCTTCCGCATCGTTCATTGGGTTAGCTGTGGACATTAAACGCATGTTCACTTTTTTGCGTTCTTCTTTAATAACTTTTAAGTCAGCATCACTAAGTTCACCATCTTGGATGAGTGGTCCGCTAACTTTTGAAAGAACAACAGATTGAGCACCAGCATAGTTTGGTGCGGACATAGAAGTACCTGAAAGGTACTCATATGTTGTTAAAGGAGTATCTGCCTTATCTTCAGCAGTTTGAGGTGGAACAGCACCACGGATAATATCACCTGGAGCAGTAATTTCTGGCTTAATATCTAGGTCACTACGTGCACCATCACTAGAGAAGGATGACATTGTGCGAGCAGCACTATCTTTAGAAAGTTCTTTTTCAATAAAGGTAAATGAACCTGAACGTTTCGTTTCAAAATATGGTTTGTCTTTAAACAAGACAACAGCACAAGGCATTGTTGGATAGAAGTCATCACCAAACGAGCAACGGAATGTAAAGTCTGTTTCAGTTGGGTCGTTATTAATGATGAACAGACCTTTAGCACCTTTACTGACAGCGTTAGCATATTTATCAGCAAAGGAGATGGATCCACGGTTAACAACCGCAATCTTACCATCAACTTTGACACTGTTATAGTCGTTGACAGTACCGAAACCTGGAACATAAACCCATTCAAGTTTGTCTTCAAGACTTGCGACAAGATCACGCATCTTGAATTCGGTATCATATTCACTTGGATAACGTTCGTTATTAACGATTTGGTCATCATAAGCGATATTGGCGTCTTCACATCTAATACCGGTCTTATAGTAAATATAATCTGGGTGAGCACTACCAATGGACATCGAAGCTGGATTGTTAGCATAGCTACCAAGAATACCGGTTTCGACCATTTCGTTTGTCCAGTTAGCGTATCCACCAGCGAAGGCATAGGAATCCTTACCAGCATTACCATTAGAAATGGATGTTAAGATGCTATCTTCCTCAACCATCTTTCGAATGGTTTCCATCGCGAGATCATCATCGTCAAATTCACTTAAGTCACTACCAAGGGACATGTTGATTCCATCAACACCAAGTGTACGGCAGTCTTCAAGAGCTTGAAGAATGCAGGAATCATAACCTCCATTACTATCACCAAAGCCTAATTCTTTAGCAATATCACCAGCCTTGTATTCAGTGAAGACTTTCATACAAGCTAATTGGGCTTTTGGAGCGATTCCTTTGTATTCAGGAGCGTTAGCAGCAGTAATTGATGCAACGTGACTACCATGGTAGTCGAGATCACTATGGACATCAAAATCTGGAATAGCATCAGAACTATTTCCAGTTTCGGATGAACCACCATAGTCATAATAGAATGGAACCTTACTATTAAAGTAAAGGGATCCTTCTTTTCCTGGTTGGTCTAACTTAAGACCACTAGAAGTATCACTGTTCTTATAAGCATTTAAGAATAGTTGGAACTTAGTTTTGTACTTTGTGTTCCATTCGCCTTTTTTGAAACGGACATTGACGCTTTCATCAAGTGGTTCAAAGACTTCGTGGTGCCAAGCAGCAGATTCGCTTGTTTCACCTTGGAAGTAGAATTCATTGTCCAAAATCGCAACAACAGTTCCTTCACCATCATATGTGGTTCCTGGAAGAATGTTACCTGTTCCGTCATCATAACCCGGCTTGCGCATGGTTCGAGCGGAAACGTTTTCATTTTGATCAATTTCGTCAGTTGCGGCTTTCTTAACCTTAAAAGTAGTACCTTTAGTGTTAGATTTCTTGACGTGAAATTTATCTTTATAGACCTTTTCAACACCAGAAAGTTCTTCGATTTTCTTAATATCTTCCTTGTTAACCTTAATGGTCATCGCGTTATTGAGAACATTAAAATGGTTAATCAATTCAACATTTGGATTAACGGCATAACGAATACGAGAAAAGAGTTTTTCTTGTTGGGATATAGCTTCCTCAGAAGAAATATCCTCAATGTCTTTGTTGAGTTTAACAATCACCCGAGTATCAGGCTCTAATGCTTCAACAGACTTGATTGCACCAGTTGAGACACCGATTGTTCCTAAAGACATAGTTGCAATTACGCCGCAGAGTAATCGACTTTTCTTCATAACATTACCTCCTTCGTGCGAGTACACGATAATAGTAATTGCGTATATTATATATACCACTGTGCGAGTATGCAATAATAAAAATTGTGCATAGGCACATTTGTGAGCACATATTTGTGTGAAAACTTATTTAATATTTAGACCTAAAATGATCTCTAAAACAACGACTGCGAGAAGGTAAAGAAGACCAGATAAAAAGAGCATTAAATAGGTCTTTTTCTTCTTTTGTCGTTCGTCATATTTTTGCAGTTTATAATCCGCCATAGAGTTATATGCATTCGGATCACGATTAAACATCGATGTGAACAATTGTTTGAAACCAAAAGCAAACGTATCAAAGGCTCCAAGACGGGTAATAATCACTATTAATCCAGCGCCAATCAAGGCCACTCCAGCGATTGAACAAGCATCGACTGCTGCTCTTAAACTTTGATCTTTTAAGAAGAAATAAAGGCAGAAAATTCCGGCACCAAAAACAAGGCTAACTAGGAATGTAATAATGTGTGATTTATACTTATACCAGAATGTTCTCATTTTGATTTTCCTTCGGTTTTTGCAGGCGATTTTTTAGAAATAGCGGATTTTTGCAGGACTTTTTTATTTGGATCAATACGCTTAAAAATTGCTGCTGTAAATGAACCAAGTTTGAATGTTAAATGATGTGGAAGTCCTTCAAAACTTCCTGGTCCTGTTTGAAGAGGTAGTCCGTTATATTGGTCATCTCCACCATATTCTTTTTTATCGGAGTTAAAGATTTCCTCAAATGTTCCTTCATGGAGCATTGGAATCGTATAGTTTTCATAGAAGTTAGGAGTCATGTTATAGACAAAAACAAGAACGTCATTATCAACACATCTTTCAAAAGCGAAAACACTTTGATCAGCATTGTCGACCATCAGCCATCTAAAATGGACCGGATTATGCTCTTCAAAATACATTGCTTTTTCCTTTTGGTAAAGGAAATTTAAATCATGAACTAATTTTGTTACAGCGTTATGCATTGGGAACTGTTTCACGCCCCAAGCAAGGCCACGGGCTTCGTTCCATTCATCAAATGTTGCAAACTCGTTACCCATAAAATTGAGTTTCTTTCCAGGGTGACCAAATTGGTATGTATAGAGGTTTCTGATCAAAGCGAATTTCTCGTGATAATCACCCCACATCTTATTAATAATAGTTCCCTTTCCATGGACAACTTCGTCATGAGAAAGAGGAAGCATAAAGTTATCGCTGTAGAAATAAGCCATCGAGAATGTGAGCTTATTATGTTCGTACTTTTTATAAACTGGATCTTTGGAATAATACTTTAAAGTATCATTCATCCATCCAAGGTCCCATTTGTAGTCAAAACCAAGCCCACCGTATTCAGTTGGTCGAGTTGTTCCGCTATAGGCTGTGGAGTCCTCAGCAATCATCATCACTGAATTATGAGCAATATGCATCTTCGCATTAAGTCGTTTGATAAACTCTACTGCTCCCTCATTAGTGCCGATTGATGAATCTCCATTGTAATAAACAATGTTCGCAACAGCATCAACGCGAACTCCATCAAAATGGTAGTAATCAACAAAGTAGTTCATCGCGCTCATCAAAAAGCTACGGACCGGGTCTTTACCTAAATCAAATTGATAACTTCCCCATGGAGAAACACGGTATTTATTAGAATATTCATACAAATATGAACCATCATATCTACATAAAGCCCATTTGTCTTTAGCAAAGTGGACTGGAGCAAAATCAATGATACATCCGATTCCAGCTTGATGAAGTCGGTCTACCAAAGACATGAGCTGGAATGGATTTCCGTATCGAGAATCAACGGAGAAGAATCCTGTTCCTTGATAACCCCAGGAACCATCAAATGGATGTTGAACTAGAGGCATCATTTCAACGTGTGTATAACCCATACCTTTAAGGTAAGGAATTAATCGATCAGCAATTTCTTCGTAGGAATGAATATGTCCATCAAATGGTTGATCAATCCAAGAACCAAGATGCATTTCATAGATGGACATTGGGGAATCAAAGTTTCTTGTTCTCTTTTTCATCCATTCATCATCATGCCAAGCAAAATTGCGAATATCAAAAAGGCGAGAACATGTTCCTGGACGAAGTTCGCTATAGAATGCGTATGGATCAATCTTATCAACATATCGACCTTGAGCATTCATAAAATGAAATTTATATCTTTGATAGTTACTTAGATTTGGAACGAAAACTTCCCAAACTCCACTATCATCAACACGGCTCATTTTGTTTGCGCCAACGTCCCAGTTATTCCATTCACCGATAACCGAGACATCATTGGCACAAGGAGCATATAAACGGAAAACCACACCACCATCGACAAAATGAGCCCCAAAGTAGTTGTGGGCCTCGATTGTTTGTCCCATTAAGAAATCGTATAGAATTCCAAATGCCATAAGTTTCTTTTTGTATCTCCTTGTGATGCTTTCACTAAATTAATTTAGGCTCTAACATCATTAAAATCATACCACACATAACTGCGCGATAAAGAAAAATAGCGGTTTCACTCCACTATTTTACTCTTCGATATGATGGCCAACAAAGTTGGGACATACTTCTTAATTTCCATTCCCAGTTTGGTGAACCAATTGTACCTGGGAAGTTCATACGAGCTTTCCCACTAAGTGAGAGAAGATCTTGCATTAGGAAGATTGTCATTTTTGATGGTTGGTTCCATACATAATGTTTAAATCCATCCGACAATGATGGACATTTGAATTTGTTTTTTAAAAATTGTCTTTGTTCATCGCTCAGTGATTTTAACCAACCTTTAATGGTGTTATTGTCATGAGTGCCTGGATAAACAATTTGGTTTTCATTGCTCTTTAAATTCTCATCAAAAATCATAAATTCGGTGACATACATGCCAGGCAAATTGTAGTGATTTCTTAGATCGTGAACACTTTGGAAAATATCACCTAAATCTTCTGCAATTAACGAAATATCCGGAAATTGCTGGTATAATTTGTCAAAAAAGTCGTATCTTGGTCCTTCTCTCCATTCACCTCGACGAGCATTTTCATCTTCAGCAGGAATAACACAATACGTATCAAAAGCTCGGAAGTGATCGAGTCGAAGAATATCACAAGTTTTACATAGATTTGCTAAGCGATTAATGAGGAAGGAATAACCATTTTCTCTCATCTTTTCGAAGTTATAAATTGGTGTTCCCCAAAGCTGTCCATCATCACTGAAAGCATCTGGTGGACAACCGCTAACTAAAGTTGGATGATAATTTTCATCAAGGATAAACTCATCTTTGTGAGCCCAGCAATCAACACTTTCTAAACCAACATAAAATGGACAATCGGCAATAATCTTGATCTCGTTTTGACGAGCGTAAGATAAAACATTCTCCCATTGCTTATAGGCAACAGCTTGACACCATTCAATAAATAGGCATTCATCATCTGGAATATCTTTTGAAAAATCAAAATGTTTGTCTTCCTCACTCCATGTATTCCAAGAAGTGTTGTTATATTTCTTTTTTAAACATGAAAAAACGGCAAATGCTTTAACCCACGGATGGGATGATTCAAATTCTTTAACAAAGTGGATCTTTTGCTCATCGTTATTGAACGCTATCTTTAGATACTTTTCTTTAAATGGCCAAACTTTCTCATAATTGACTCTTCCAGAAGTTGAGTGATATTTCTTCACCTTTGGAAGAAGACCAATTTCAGTTAATTTATCGAGTGAAATGTATCTTGGTTCAATTGCTTCACTGCATGTTGACATGTATGGAGAATGTCCGGGACCAATTGGATTAAGAGGAAGAATCTGCCAGTAGGAATAGTCGTTCTTCTTTAACCAATTTATAAATCGATATGCTTGGTTACCAAAATCACCGATTCCATGAGAACCAGGTAATGATGAGATAGCTAATAAAACTCCGTACTTAGACATTTAAATAACCTTGAAATACTTTAGAGCTTTCTTTACGCCATGGCAATCAATATGTGTGGTGACATATGAGGCATATGACTTAGCTTTTTCAACACCGTTTTCCATTGCGGCACTATACTTGCAAAGTTTAAACATTGACACATCTTGAACATCATCTCCCAGAGCAAGTGCGTTCTCTTTCTTTAATCCGTAATAGTCGAGTACCTTTTGAATACCGTCGCTCTTTTGAATAACGTGGTCACGAATATCCAAAGCGTATGGAAATAAACGGAAAGCATCAAGCCCTGGATGAGCGATTTCACCAACAATTTCTGGATCTTTATCTTCTGTGCAAAATAACAGCAATCCTGAGATATTTTCACCATTATAACCGCGAATTGCTGGTATTTTTTCAAAATAGAAATCGAAATAATGTTGGGCGACTTCATTGATTGGCTCAGAGATCCATCGTTCATATTCCGAGACGAATTGAATAACGATATCTTTTTTCTTGGCGATATCACAAATCTTGCGTACTAATTCAGGTTTCATGTAATCGTGATGGATGATTTTATCGCCAATAAAAATAAGTGCTCCATTGGCTAAAATCATTCCATCAGGCTTAAATTCTTCAAAGAATCCGGTTAACTGAAGAGATTCGTAAGGACGAGCGGTAGCAATAAAAACTTTCACACCGTTTCTCTGGGCTTTTTTAAGAGCTTTTAAACTCTTCTTATCATAGACGTGTTTTCCATGTCCATGATTAAGAATTGTCCAGTCAACGTCCGTGAAGATAATTTTTATCTCAGAATTCTTTTTCATTTCGTAAATATTATACCGATACTTTTTAAAAAGAAAACGAGCAATGCTCGCTTTCTATTATTTTTTAATGCCAGCCACCGCCTCCAGGGCCGCCACCTTGCCCACCACCAGATGAACCAACTTTCGTTAAGGAGGAAGTCATATTAATATCAACGACTTCAGTTTCTCCGTTAAAGATAGTATAGGTTTTACCGACGCTCATTCCTGGGGAAGAGAAAATAATTTGCGTGCAAGATAATTTAAGAGTGTATGTAAATAAGGCGTTATCATCATTGGCTGCATCAGCCACACTGATTAAAGAATTAGCCGCTTGTGATGATCCTGAATAAATAAATGTTGGTTGCGTAGCGGTCATGTTTTCTAACATTCCGTTATTTGAACAAGCAAAAACAATACCACCATTGATGTTTATTCTATCTGCATCTAAAGATCCGTTTCCACTTCCTGGTCCTTCAACAATGACTGTTCCACCGTTGATATTTAAAGTTGTATTAGCATCCAAGCCATCTCCGCCTGCTTTGCAGCGGACATAGCCATTATTAATTGTGCAAACATATGAAGTTCCGTAATCTGATGCAGCATTAATACCATCATCTTGGCTATTCACAACGATGTTTGTATTTTCTCCATCAATCGTCACGTTTTGCCCTTCAATTCCTTCATAAGAGTCATTAACAACGATTGAGGCATTGTTAATTATTGTATTGTAATCAGCATGAATTGCATCATCGCTTGTAGTGATTGTTAAGTTCACACTTTCTATAGAAACTTTTCCATAATTTGTGTGAACCGCATCGTCTGTTGAATTAAGTGTTATTGTTGATAAACCTCTTAATGTAATAGCGTAATCACCAGAGGTAACATCTTCGCCAGCACTATTTTCAATAGGACCAGCTTTCAGAGCCTTAACCGAGGAAGTTAAAGCATAACGAGAACTATAAAATGTGTGGTTATCACTAGCGATTCGTTTATATTGAGAGTTCCACTTATAGTCATCATCTGTTAATTCATATGTATCTTTTTGGGAATAAGGAACAAATGTTCCTGTTAAAGAAACATTGATAGTTCCGCCATAAATATCAATGTAAGTGCTGGCTTGAATTCCATCTCCTTTACCATTGATCGTTAGGTTGACATCCTTAAGATAAACATAACCTTTAGCGGAAGAATATGTATCTGCTTCGTATTCAGTTTGAATACCATCTCCGTCTGTAGCTGAACAGTTTAGAGTACAGCCGCTAGCAACAAGTGTTTCAGCAGTAATTGCGTGTTTAGAAGAGGTGGCATTAATTGTGACTCCACTAATTGTTAGGGTTTCACTGACTTTAATTGCGCTCTTTTGTTTTGACTCAACATTTAATGTTCCATTGCCTGAAATAAACAAATTACCTTTGATATGAAGGGCATTTGTATTAGCAACATCATTAATAATTGAATTGGTAGTTCCATTAATAATAACTAAATGAACAATACCCTTATTTCCGTTTGATAAAGCAATACCTGCTGAGCTATTGATTGTTACTCCATCAAGATAGATATAAACTTCTGAACCACTTGGAGCAGTAATCTCGACATGATCATAATTACCTTTCAAAGTATAGTTTCCAGCAGTTGATATTACTGTTCCTTCCACCGTTTCACGTTCATCCTCAGTAGGAACATCATGACTTTGTTCATCATCAATTGTTTGTTGATGCTCTTGATCTTCTGCTGTTTGACTTGTTTCGTCACTAGTGATGTTTGTGATTGGATCAGAATCGTGTTCAGCACTAGAATTTCTTTTAACACGACGTTTGGTTGTTCCACAAGAGGCTAAAAGAAGAGATACAAATATAAGAGATAAAATAGTAGAGAAATGCTTTTTCATAGTTAGGCTCCTCTAACAATATACATTATTATTAATATGCGTGTAAGTTTAATTTTATTTTTCTAAAAATATTGTCTATTATTTAGTTACTCAATAGGAGAAAAATGATGAACATTTATGATTTTACTGTAAAAGATCAAAAGGGCGAAGATTGCTCTTTGTCAAAATATAAAGGAAAAGTTCTTTTAATTGTTAACACCGCAACAAAATGCGGATTTACCAAACAATATTCTGAGCTTGAAGAACTTTACGAAAAATATGCCGATCAAGGATTTGAAATTCTTGATTTCCCATGCAACCAATTCTTCCACCAAGCTCCAGGAAGTGATGAAGAAATTAATAGTTTCTGTAGTTTAAACTTCGGAACTAAATTCCCAAGATTTAAAAAGGTTGAAGTAAACGGAGATAACGCTGATCCATTATTCGTTTATCTTTGTAAGCAAAATGAAAAGGGCAAAGTAAAAAAAGTGAAATGGAACTTTACCAAATTCTTAATTGGAAAAGATGGTAATTTTGTCGAGCGTTTTGAACCAATTGCTAAACCATCATCCTTCGAAGAAAAAATCATTGCAGAATTAAAGAAATAACCGAAAATTGCTGGTAATTTTATGAATCGAGAGAAAACTATTATTCGCACCAGTATTGTTGGAATTCTTGCCAATATTTTTCTTGTGATTGGCAAAGCTATTATTGGTGTTATTGCACATAGTGTTGCGATTATTACAGACGCCATAAATAACTTATCCGATTCCTTATCTAGTATGATCACGATTATTGGCACAAAACTGTCCAATAAAAAACCAGATAAAAAACATCCATATGGTCATGGACGTGTTGAGTATTTAACAAGTTTGATTATTGGGATGATTGTTTTGGCTGCTGGAGTGATGGCGATTTATGAATCCATTAAATCGTTAATTGAAAATCCAGTAGTTGAACATAGTATTGCTTCGTTAATTGTTATTGGTGCCGCAATTATCGTCAAAATTGTTGTTTCTTTCTACTTTACAAAAATTGGTAAGAAAGTTAATTCAGAACCTTTAAAAGCGAGCGGAAAAGATGCGTTTTTTGATGCATTACTTTCAGTAGCAACATTAATCGGTATAGGAACTTCTCTTATTTGGGGAATCAACATTGAAGGATACATCGGTATCTTAATCGGATTATTTATTCTTAAGACATCTTATGAGATTCTTCATGATGGAATTTCTCTCATCATTGGAGAAAGAGCATCCCAAGAAGAAATCGATACAATTAAACGTTTAGTTTGTTCCTTTAAGGAAGTTAAAGGGGCATATGACCTGATTATTAATAATTATGGTACTGAAAGAATCATTGCGTCGATTCATATTGAAGTAGATGACAAGATGAACGCGGTTGAAATCCACCACTTAACTAGAAGTATCGCCGCCAAAGTTTATGCCGAAACTGGCGCGGTTCTTACTGTTGGAATCTATGCCACAAATGAAACTAATCCAGAAGTAAAGGAAATCAAAGATTTTGTCTATGATTTAGTTAAGAAAGACCAAGATATTATCCAAGTCCATGGTTTCTATCTTGACGAAGAAAAGAAACTCATTACTTTTGATTTAATCTTTGATTTTAAATATGACAAACCGCAAGAAAAGATTGCTTCAATTATTTCTTTACTTAAAGAAAAGTATCCTGCTTATACATTCTTTGTTGTGCAGGATACTGATTTCTCTGACTAATTAAATAATCTTATTTTAATGTATAAGTTAGACGATAAAGCGTCATCACTTTCATCATCTCTGTTTCACTATTTTGGTATGGAGCAAAACCATCTTTATCATGGTTATACATCATCCAACCATCACCGATGGTGACAGTTCTCATATCCCAAACATTATTATCTAAATCAAAGGAAATATACCATAAGGTATTAGACTTCTTTGGCTGGTTTTCCCAGTGGATTTTAGCTTCGTTTGTAAACGCTAAATAAGGTTCAGCAAGTTCTGGAACTTCAAGGTTATAACCTTCTCTACCTCGATAATCCTCTCCTAAGATGAATTTTGCTGCACCAGAAGCATCGGTTATTTGTGATTTATCACTATTATATGTAACGCTGGTAGCATGAAGATAACTTCCAGTAGATTCGGTTGTTGCTGCTTTATTAAACTCCGGACAAGCGATAATTAATTGGTCTCCTGATTGAAGGTTGTCACTAGCACCAAGTCGATTCCAAGTTTTGTTAAAATCAGAATCGTTGTTATAACAAACAATACGACACGATGCAGATAAATTATCGACAATTGTTGTACAGGTTAAAGTCACAATTCCTTTTTGTTTCGCGGTAATTCGACCATATTGGTCGGCTTCTGCGATCGAGTGATCAGATGTGTCCCAGGTTAAAGGGTTATCAAATTCTTCGCCAGAGTGACCTTCAGCATAAACAACATCAACAATTGTAGCGGATGATTTTGTTGAACTAACTTTAACAGTTTCTGGATACCAACGAATAAAAATTCCCTCAAAGACCTCTCCCCCAGGAGGATCAATTTCAGAAGAACTTGATGATGTTCCACTCAAACTGCTGCTTGGAGGAATTTGCGTCGTTAAAGAGGTGCCTGATGATATAGCGACTTGGCTAGATGAGTCTCCTTCATGAGAAGTCGTTTCAGAATGGATTGAACTTCCTTTGGATGTCTTCTTTTTCGGTGTTGTTTTACACCCGCCTAGAAGAAGAGAAACAACTAACAAAGGAAGAATAACTGCTTTTTTCATTGCTTAATATTATACGTATGAAATATTAATATTTCAATGTTAAGAGAGGAGAAAAGAGACTCTTGTTTTAATATTTAAATTTGTTAATATCTAATCACCATATGAGAAAACATGAATCTCGTGAGGACTATTTAGTAGCCATCCTCCAAGTTTCTAATGAAAAAGATTTTGTGCGTTCAATTGATGTTGCACGGGCGATGAGTTTTTCTAAACCTTCAGTTTCGATTGCCATGACAAAACTATCTGATGAGAAATTGATTAAGATTGATCAAAAAGGGCACATCCATCTAACTGAAGAAGGTTACAACATTGCTTCCAAGGTTTATGAAAGACATAAAAAAGTCGCGAAGTTACTTGTAAGTCTCGGTGTCTCTGAAGAAACGGCGTATGAAGACGCGTGTAAATTAGAACATGACTTCTCTGATGAGACGTGGCAAATCATTAAGAAGCACATTGAAAACGTCATTGGAAAAATTGATTAAAAATAATTAACTTTGTTAATTAAAGAAGAGAGAGTTCAAATTTCTCTCTTTTTTTGAACACTTTTCCTCATTTTTTACGAATAAAGATAGTATGAGGAAATATCGTGTTAGACCACCTTAGATTTAATAAATTCGTACGATTTGTTTTGTAAATCGTGCGATTTACTTTTACAATGGAGATATGAAAACTATGTCAATTACAGCTACAGAATTAAAGAAAAACCTTGGTTATTATTTAGAGCTATCGCGCACAACCACTATTTTTGTAACAAAAAATGGAAAAATTTGGTCAAAATTTTCACCAGTTAATGAAAGTCGGATCAGTTCAGTCGAATCATTATTTGGTGTTCTTCCAAATGATGCATCTCTAGAAGATGCTTATAAAGAAAGAATCAAACAACATGGTTGGAATGATTGATACATGTGTTGTTCTTGATGCTTTACAATCAAGACAACCATTTTCAAAAACTGCGCAAAAGATTATTTATGCTTCGGCTTGTGACGTCTTCTTAGGAGTGATTAGTGTTAAAGCATTAACAGACATCTTTTACTTACTAAAGAAATACACTCACGACCAAGTAAAAACAAAATCAATGACTTTTGATTTACTTAATGGTGTTCACTTATGTGATTCCACGGTCATGGATGTTAATGCAGCATATTTATCAAAGATAAATGATTTTGAAGATGCTCTTCTTGATGAAACATCTTCTAGAATCAATGCTGATTTCATCATTACACGAAATATCAAACATTTTGCGAACTCAAAAGTAAAAGCGATTCTTCCAGAAGATTTCTTAAAATTGTTACCAGAGTATTGTCAGTAAGAAATAATAACCAAACTAAAAGGCGAGGCCGATCGGTGCTCCGATAAGATAAAAGTAGACACGTATAAAAAATGCGGTCTACTTTTTCTTTTAGTATGATTATGAAAAGGAGGCAATTATGTCTAAAAAGAAAGACAGAGCAATCAGAGGTCGCCCAAGAGGAACAAAAAACAATATGCGATCTCCTATTGAAAAAGAACAAATTGTTCTTAGATGTATTAACGAGAATATCCCTTTTAAAAAAAATAGGTGACGAACTTGGTATTAGCGATACGACCATTGGCAAATGGGTTCGCGCATATGAAAAAGATGGTATTGATGGCTTAAAATCTAAAACAGGTAAATGTGGATCTGGTAACCCATATTCAGCGTTGTATGTTAAAAAGAATCTCACAGAAGTTGAAAGATTAAGACTTGAATTAGCCAAAAAGGAAGTTGAGTGTGAACGATTAAAAAAGGTTATTTAGCGAAAGGAGTTGGTCGAAGAAAAGAATACGTTATTATCAGCAAAAAGAATTCGAAATAATCGAACTCTTGTCAAATAAATATCCGGTTAAATTTCTATGTTCAATTATGGGTGTTAATAGGAGCGTATATTATAAATGGAAACAAAGACGGGTTAATAAGCCAGAATGGGTAAAAAGAAGGGAAGATAATCTTAAGATTATTCAAGAGGTTCATAACAAACATAAAACCCATGGATATCGATGGATCTCAGCTTATTTAAAGCAAAAATACGGACTCATATTAAAACCAAATTATGTTCATGTATGTTGCAAATATGCAGGAATTAAATCAGAAGCTCCTAGGATTAAATGGAAAAGACCCAAAGAGGAAAAACTAGGATTCACAAACCTTATTTGTGGGAATTGGAATGCATCTAAACCGTATGAAATCATTGTGTCAGATATGACCATATTCCATTACAAAGGGAATCGTCACGAATTAACGTTACATTTGGATACATTCAATAACGAAATAGTATCTTACGGGCTTAGTTCTAGAGAGGGCGATCCAAGAACATATCACGATGGACTTAAAGAAGTAATAAAACTAATTAAAAAAGAACAAACTGACCAGGTTACCATTCTTCACGCAGACCAAGGTTCGGTTTATTCTTCCAGAAGCTATAATGAGCTTCTAACTAATATTAACATGAAACATTCAATGTCTCGAGTAGGAACTCCAACAGATAATCCAATTATGGAATCAATTAACGGTTGGATGAAAGATGAGATGTTTTATGATTTTGATTTGAAACATTGTGATGATATAAACAAGTTTATCAAGGCATACATACATTGGTTCAATCACGAACGTCCAGCATATGCATTGCAATATAAAACCCCACATCAATATAAACATGACATGGGGTATTAGGACTTATTTGAATTGTCTACTTTCGCTTGACTAGTTCACCAACAAGGTCTCGCTTTTAGTTTGGTTATTGATTAAGCGTGTGTACCTTTATTAACACAGAATGATCTCCAAGTTGTTAAACGAGTTTCGCTTGTTGTGTAATAGGTACTAACATCGGAGTACTGAGCACTATTTAGCCAGTACATACACAAGCCCTTTTGCAAGCCTCTGCCTTTTTGTGCAAGGTTATAGGCGACTAAGTTAATTGAAAAGAATACCTTCCATGATCGATTTATCATTGCTGATAGAAAGGAGTTGTATCACATTAGCGCGTCTATAAACCATGAAAGAAATAGTTTCTTTATGCACATAAAGAGAACAACCAAGGATTTTAGATTCGTTGTTAAAGTTGCTTTAGAAACCAATCATTGAAATGTACCCCAAATCATAGACATTGGAAAGGTTACCTTTCATATCGGCTTATCTTTTTTAAAGTTTAGTTATGATCCCCAAGAACCATTACTGATATTAATATTTCTCCATGTAGTAAATTTCGTATCGTTTGTCGTGTATTCAGCTTTTCTTGTATAAGGTTTGTAACTGTTATCAAGATGAGCTATGAACACACAAACACCACACGGATAACCAGTAGAACTTGTATAAGCTGTGCAGTATTTATTGTAAATAACGAGATTATTTAATGCTGTTAACACAGCTGAGGTATATGTAGATATTCCATTAATTTGAGTATTAGCATTATTTATAAAGCTCTTCATATCAGCAATACCGTACATATAATCATTATCATCATCGATGCCAAACTTAAGCGAATTATCATAAGCTGTCGTTAAGCCAGACCAACTTCCACTTACATGAGAAGCAAAATTCTCGAAAGCAGTTGTAAAAGCTGACATACATGATAAATCATAAGCTGCAAGTGTAGCATCATTTGTGTATGTTCCACCAACATACTGTGCTCGGTAACTAGTTGTAATACTATCAAGGACTGTTCTTGTATTAGTTGGATTGTTATACAGGCTAGAAACCCAAGTTGTATAATCCCAACCATCACCAGGTTCTGATTCTTGAGATGCAACCATGTAATTAAAGTAATCAGAGTTGATTGACGCAATATCAGCAACACCCATTAAACATGCATCGTAACCAATCCATTCAAGTTTTTGTCCAGACATTCCACAATTAGATAGGGCTCCGCTAACGGCAGATTTGACTTCAGCCGCTGTCAAACATTCCATACTATAGTTATCATCACAACAAACACCTGTCATAGCACCGCCGTGATCCCAAAGAATCAAAGCTGTCTTATCGGCTGGATAAGTTGTTAAACCGTATTCAAGGAATGTCTGAAGCGTTGATGCTTCACCCATGTTTGCTTGAGTAGTAATAGTACTTGGAGAATCCTTAACATAAGAACTTCCAGAGACATGTCGGACCTCTAATTTGTCCTTAGAAACGCCATAGGTAGTTTCCCATTTCTTCGAGCCGCCTGTTTCAACAACAATGTTGACATCACTTTTGTATGTTCCAGACGCGTTGAGAATCTCTCTCATATCATCGGTTGCGGAACCCCAAAGTTGATAGTTTCCAGAATTATTCTTACCATATTCAAGGGTTGATCCACAGAGATACAAGAGAACTGTGTATTTAGCTTTTTGTACATCTGTGACAGTAACTGTGCACTGTGCATAAATGCTTGTTAAATTAGTTAATGTTGCACGAATTACCGCGCTATTTCCAACTGAAGCATTTGAAGAAACGGTAACCAAACCATTCTGATCAACAGAAATATTAGAACTACCACTATAACGAGTCCAGGTAACTTCCTTATTTTGGTTAGCATTTGATGGGGTGTAATTAACAATTAAGTTTCTGTTTCCACCTTTTCCTAATTCAAGGCTTGATGGATCAATCGAGATGGATGTTGGATTTATAGGTGTTGAATTCTTGATATTCACAGTCACGCCAGAAATCCAAATATATTTTGTTGATCCGAGGGTAATAGAAGTAATTGTGTCATCAATGGTATATGTGTAGTCAGTGAATGATGAACCAACACTTTGAGCGCCGGTTGAATTTACATCCAATGTAGCAGATTTATCTGAACGATATAACTTAGCGTTAACAACAATTGTTGAAACTTCTGTGCTATCAATAGAAAGCGTAAGTGAACCAGCACTACTAGAAGCACCGAGTTTTAATCCATAAGATCCGGGGCCATACACCTTATTAGCATAAGAAATACTATTGACGTATTCCGAACCAGATTCGATGTAAGTCGAGTTTTCGGTAGTATCTGACAACGTACTTCCGTCACCAGTTCCAACCTTAAATTCTATTGTATAGGATGAAACAGGACTTTGACTTGTGACGGTAACAGTACATGTGGCTTTCTTGGAGCTATCAGCTGCTGATGTAGCGGTAATAGTTGCGGTACCAGCTGCAACACCTGTAACCTCTCCGTTAGTAACGGTAGCTACACCAGAATCACTTGTCGACCAATTAATATTGGTATTATCTGCATTTGAAGGAGACACAGTTGCTGTTAATGTTTCTTTGGCGCCAACACCTAAACTTAAAGCATTTTTATTCAATGAAACGCTTGAAACATTCACAGGGTTAACTGTAACAGTACAAGTTGCATATTTTGTATTGTCAGCAGCAGATGTTGCGGTAATGATTGTTGTACCTGTGCCAACAGCAGTAACTGTGCCACCACTGACTGTAGCAACATTTGTATTTCCGGAGCTCCAATTAACATTTTTATTCGATGCATTTGAAGGGGCAATTGTTGCAGTTAATGTCTCTGATCCTGGACGATCAAGTGTTAATGAATTTTTATTTAATGAAATACCAGTAACGGCGATATTTGTTACAGTCACGGTGCACTGAGCCGTTTTGCTTCCATCAACAGTTGTGATGGTAATTGTTGCCGTACCAGCGGAAACTGCAGTAACAGTTCCGTTATTAACGGTTGCAACACTAGATGCATTTGTCGACCACGTAACATTCTTATTGCTTGCATTTGACGGCGAAACGGTTGCTGTTAAACTGTCTTGTTCACCTGGATGCAAATCTAAAGATGTATGATCTAAAGACACGCCTGTAACGTGAACAATCATCGTAACCGTCACTTCACAAGTGGCGGTCTTATTGCCATCTTCGGTTGTTACAGTAATAATGGCTGTGCCAGCAGAAACACCTGTAACATTTCCAGACTGATCAACAGAAGCGATACCGGGTTTATCTGATGACCAAGATACATTTTGGTTCGTAGCATTGTTTGGAGAAATTGTGGCAGAAAGTTGAATTCCAGTTTCATTGGTAATCTCTGCCGAAACATGGTTAAGTGAAACACCGCTCACCGAGATTGGTCCTTGTGGAGTGGCTTCTACAGATTTGTACAGAGTTAATTCGCCACCTGTACTCGAAGAATAACATGCAAATCCGTATGTTCCATTTTTTCTTAAATTTGCATTAACACCACTGCTTGCGTTTTGTTTATTAACAAACTCATAAGTTTCAGAACCAGTAATTGACCATAAAGATTTATCATCTGTACCATCTTCAAGCATTTGTGCTTTGTTTTTTGCACCAGTTGAAGCAACATAAGCTTCAACTTCTTCGTTATAAAGAGTCCAGTAATTACCGCTTTTGGCAATGTGCCAGATAATATCATCACTTGGGTCAGTAATCACGTCATTGACAGGTGTGACAGAATAATATTGTAAACGTGTCGATGTTACTGTAGTATTCATTGCACAGTCATCATAGGTAATAATGTAATCGCCTTCTTCAATTGTTCCAGAGAAAAGTTCGAATGTTGAACTACCTCCAGAGGAAGAAGCCTCCCAAATAGCATATAAGGTAGTATCAGCACTTAAGGCTGTGCCAACAGCGACATCGGTTCCGCTGCCATTTGCAGCTGTATTCCATTTAGAGAATTCTTGACCAGATGGTGCAGTGAATGAACATGAAGCAACAACTGGATTGGTGCCACTTGTAGGTTCCATTGTTCCAGTACCACCATTGCTCATATAGGTAATGGTATAGTTTGTTACTACAGTGCCTCCGCCGGATTCACCATTCAATTTAAATAACGCGACATTAGCAGCAGAATTCAGGTAATATCTAAATCGCTTTTGATCAGTATTGTTGTTATAAGCAATATGATAACTTTGAGATGTAACTTCAATGTTTGCGACACCGTCTTCAACGGAAATATCGTGTCCAACAGCAGAATCAGAGAAATTCAATGTATTTTTAGATCCAGTGTGAGTAATGTATTTTCCACAAGGAGCCAATAGAGATCCATTAGTATCATCTAAAGTAAATGCTAAAACATCTGTTGCCGATGTAGACTCGATCTTGTCTTCGACAATAGTAACCGATGTACCGTTATTTGCCACATCTTCTTCAGTTTGAAGATTTAAAGCAACACTTCCGCTCTCATAGACAATCAAATATTGGCCACTTGTTACTTGTGAGGTTTCATTAACCTTCACATAATATGATTGTTCTTCACGAGCAGAACAAGTATAGAAAACTTTAATGTATTCAATAGCAGTTTCACCGCTAGCAACTAGCTTAAAATAGTCATAGTTGGCAGCGATTGATAAAGCTGATTCAGTAGTTAATGACTCAGCATCACCATCAAATGTCGTAGATTTACTGGAATATAAAGAAAGTGAACCACCACTAAATCCGATCTCCACTGATTCTAATCCAGTAATGGCTGTTAAGTTATATAAATAACCTCCATTAGCTAAAGTACAGAACTTGCCGGAGGTTGATTTTGCATTGTTATATGTGAAAGAGATTTGATTGCCTCTGCTTGTATGACCACTACTATTTGTGCCACTACCATATGAAGAAGGGAAACCGGCACCACCGTTATTACGATTAAATGTAATTGTGTAATCATTGGCAGCGGATGCATTTCTAAATAAAGATGGTTTGAAATTGGCAAATAAAGCAATTGTTACTGCAAAGACAGCACTTGCAATAATGCCAAGATAGATTTTTGTTCTTCTTGTTTTGAATAGGTTTTTCATAGTAGTGGTTTCCTTAAGGTAATGTGTGTGTATACACTCTCACATTAACAAGTGTATTATTGATTATACACTAGCGCTCATATCACAAGTAAGAAGAATTTGTTAATTGTTTAGACAACTAACATGTTAGTGGTGCAAAAAAGATTAAATAATATATATTTATTGAACACAGACTCTTCACTTTTTGTGTCGATTGATTCGAATGATTCTTTAGAATGTTGTTAATTGAAAATTCACAAAAAGAGAAGATTCTTTATTAGATGAAAAATTTTTTTTAAAATATTTTCGAAAGATAGGTTTTTGAAATGAAAAAATTACGTCTAAATCTATACATTATTCTTGGATTCTTTGTAATTACTTTTGTTCTTGGTACGTTTTTTGATGAACAAGTCTCACAAGCAATCTTTTCTCGAGACAACGCCTTTGGATTATTTGTTTCCTCCATTGGAACACTTCCAGGATACTTATTGCTCTCCTTTATTGGAGGAGGCTTCTTATCTATTGCCTTAAAAAAGCAATATAAGATTGGATACAATGTTGTTTTTATTGTTCTATGTGTGGCCTGTTTTGGATTAAACATCTTCTTCGCTGGAAGAGAGTTCTTTGGAGCAAACGGATTTTATAATCCATCTATAAAATGGGTTGGATACATAATTGTTGTTCCATTTGCATCTGGGATGACTTATCTTGGATATTACTTGTTTAACAAAACGGATCGAAAAGGAATTTGGATTATTTTATTAATCAGTGCCTTCTTTATTTTTATGGCGCTTGTTCCAGGAGTAACTCTTTTAAAAAGTATCTTCCACCGCCCAAGATATAGAAGTCTAACATTATATGAAGCCATTGATTTCCATAACTGGTATCAGCCATGTAAAAACTATAAGGATTTGATGTCTCTAACTGGATTAACTAGTGAAGAATTTAAATCTTTCCCAAGCGGACACGCTGGTGGAAGCGCACTTACGATTATGTTTGCATTACTTGTTCCTTACTTCGTAAAAGGACAAGACAAGATTCAACTTCCATTGCTTTATGGATCATTTGTGTGGGTCATTCTTGTTTCATTCTCTAGAATTCTTGTTGGTGCACACTTCTTAAGCGATGTCTCAATGGGAGCGATTCTCACTATTTTGATGATTGTGTGTGCAAATGAATGCGTGATATACGCAGAAAGAAAACTCGAGAAAAATTAAGCTATTTTGCTTTGATTGACTCGATTTTGAAGGATGTCGATATATTCGGCATCTTTTATTTGTGTAACACCAAATGTTTTGTTTCCTAAAGAATTTAAAGATGTTCCAATTTGATAACATTTTGTTTGGTCAATAATAATGAATCGATCGTGAAAAGAATGCGTAATAAACACCTTAAAGTTTGAGTTTTGCTTTCGAAATTTTTGAACTTCGAAATCATTAATTAACTTCTCGATTGATGTAAATATTTCAATGCGTATTCCATTTTTAATGTATTTTAAGTATTCCATCGCAATAGCATCAAAATATGGATCGATGATTGCAACACTTTGTTTCGCACTTTTTAATATTCCACTTAGATAATTTGCAGCATTATAAAATTCGCCTTCAAAGAAAAGTTGGTCTGATATTTCACGTTTTGAAATGTTTTCTTCGATTTTTTCGATTTTATTTTCAAGATATTTCACTTGGGTGTTTAACGCATTCCAATCGTCCACCGTTATCTCAATCTTTTTCGGATTAACAACATAACCTTTAATCAAATAATCTTTTAAAATGCGATTCGCCCACTTGCGAAAAATAACACCTTTTTTAGAGTGGACACGATAACCGACAGAAATAATGACATCTAAGCTATAAAATGGAACTGGTTTGTCAGAAACGGCAATGTGCAAAAAATGCACGTTGCTTTTTTCATCTAATTCCTTTTCCATGAAAATGTGTTTGATATGTCTAGAAATAACGCTTCTATCACGATCAAATAGCAAACCCATTTGTTCTTTAGAAAGCCAGACGGTATCTTCGTTCGGAGACACTTTGACATCTAATTCAAAGTCTCCATTATTGAATTTTACAATTTCTAAATTTTCCATATTGTTCTCCTTTATTGATTTAACACGCATTTAAGCACAAGGGGTAATATATCTGTCAAGAGGGGGATATATGTTGCTTTAATTAATATTATTAATTGGTAGATATATATACTTGGTAGAATAATAATATTAATTTAAGCAAAATATTTTTTAATCTAATAAGATAAGTTTTGATATCAATACCAGTTCGAAACGATGACATAATCTTTTAAAATAAGTTCTTTACAAAGAAAATAGTGTTTGCTTTAATATGAACCGGGCGATTTGTTGGAACTAGTATTCCTGTGTCAATAAGCCGAAATAAGTTCGAGGTGACAGAATCGCCTGTTCGTTGGTCATACCTATTGGGGCCAACGAAAAGCATGATGCTCCTTATGGTGAAGGTACACCGCATCAACGAAATAAATTGGGTTTAAAAAGGATAAAAACCTATTGCAAGGACTTATTCCTTGCTTTTTTTATATTCATTTAAAATATTCAAATCATCAAACTTATCGATTTTCCAATCAGGAAGCTTTCTTCCGAAGCGATTTTTTGTATCTTCTTTAAATTCAACAATCCAATATGATTTTGATTGGTCTTTTGAATTAGGATTTTTCTTAAGTTCTATAACAATATTTTCTCCTACTTTTTTAGAGTGGGTTAAAGACACATAAATAAAGATATTTCCTTTTTCTAAAAAGATATATGCCGGATGCTTAATATTAAAAATATGTCCACTATCTAAAACTACCGGAACTTTATGGTATCTAAATTCGTGCCTTCTTCTTAATGGGGCATGTTTTGATTTCTTTTTCATACTAGTTTCTCCTTTCACTCAAAAAGCTTTTAATATCTCTATTCGTAAAAAATGACCAAATTTTTCATTCATTAAAAAGATATTTCATTGAAATATAAAAATTTTTCGTGGGACACTTTTATGCGAGTGTGTAGAATATAGGCGCATGAAAAAACTTCTGTTTTTAATTCCGTTATTAGCGCTTTCTTTATCTGGATGTAATTCTTCAAAAAAGAAAACATCCAAAGGGGAATACACCGCTCCACTAAAATATGGAGTTTTTCTTGGATGTGATTCAAGTAGTGTTAATAAAATTAAGAACTATCCAAATGTCGCGATTGATTTAGATAGCTTTAATACGAACGCTATTTCTACACTTAAACAAAGTGATTGCTTTATTTATGCTTATTTATCGGTTGGATCACTAGAGAAATATCGTTCATATTATGAAACGTATAAAGATTTAACATTTATGGATTATGAAAACTGGCCAGATGAAAGGTGGGTTGATGTATCTAACTCTTTCTGGCAAGAACATATCCTAAGCGAAGCTAATAGACTTAAAGATCTTGGTGCAGATGGAATCTTTATGGATAACTTTGATGTTTACTATATTGTGTCCGAAGTCTATCAAGGAAGCGACATTAATAAAGAAGACATCTATCAAGGTTGTTTGAAGATGCTAAATGATCTTAGTTCCACTGGAATGAAACTCATGATTAATTCAGGAACTGATTTTCTTGAAAGAATGAAAGACGAAAATCGTCCTGAATTATCAAAGATTAAAGCGTATGCTCAAGAATGTATCTTCTCCAAGATTGATGATTATGAAAACAATGTCTTCTCTAGACAAATAGCAAAAGAAAAAGAGTATCTCATTAGTGTTGTTAAATTCATGAGATATTATGGAGATGTTCTCTTTATTGAGTACACAAAAAACAACACTTTAAAGAAAGAAATCCAAGAGTATTGTGATGAATATAATTATCACTATTACATCTCTGAAACTGTTGATCTAAAGATTTAAAATATCCAGCAATTCTTGGTTAAATACAAAAAATCTCGCCGAATTGACGAGATTTTTTAATTAACCAGCAATTTATAATAATTTTTGATAATCACTCATGCCAAATAGAATTCGAACTATTTGAATTTGCTTATCTTTAACTCGGTAAAAAGCAATGTAGTTATTAACCAACAATTTTCTTATGGAATGATCTTTGACAAATTCATTGTTAATTGCTTCACAACTATATGGGAAAGAGCAAATGTTTTTAAAAGATTTGAAAAATGATCCATTAAATCATCTGCTGCTTTCGGGTTTAACAAAACTTCTGAAATGTACTGATAAATGTTTTCCAAATCAGTTCTAGCACGTTGTGAAATAACAAATGAATATTTATCTTCCATGTTTTCTTTTTATTTCACTAAAGAATTTTTCGCCATCAATTAATTCACCACCATTGTCAATATCATCAAGGCTTTCATTAATTAATGCTGCGGCTCTCATTTTAACAAACATTTCTTCATAAACTTTAATGCTCATCATAACAGCCGCTCCATAACCATTTTTAGTGATAACAATAGGGCCTTCAGTTTCTTGGCATACCTTCATAATATTGGCGGTATTCTTCAGTTCATTTACTGGTAATACCTTTGGTAATGCTTGTATCATACTCATTTTCCTTTCAGTTTCTCCATCTTCAATCTGGCTTTATTATACCATTTTTATACCATAATTCAATACTAAATGGAAAAATTTGAAACAAAAAATCTCGCCATTTTTAACGAGATTTTTTAATTATCCATACACTGATTAGAATTCTTTACGCTTCTTTAGAAAGAAGTATCCACCAATTGAAGCAGCTGAGATCAATGCAACCACAGTGATAATTGCAACGATATTACCACTATTTCCAACGATGATTGAAACTGGGTTTGGATTTGCTCCAGCAGCTAATTGATTACTGTTATTTAATGAATCTCCGTTTTTAGAAGCCCAAGTAGATAATCTAGTCCATTCAGTAGTATAGGCGGAGTTACCAGTAAATAATGAACGTTGATGTGAATTCAATCCATTGAACGCCTCTTTAGCGGTTGAATAATAATGATGTTCACTATCACTGCAATAGCCGAGGTTTTCAGTGTAATCCATGTGCATATAAGTGTTAATGAATGTTTCTAAGCCAACACAATCTTCGGTTTGCCCAATATCTTGAGATGAATATGTATAAACTGTAACAGATTTAATCCATGCGCGTTTTCCATTTGTGGTTGTTGCAATGGCACATGAATTAGTTGCAGTTGTATATTCCTTTGTGTAATCAGCATAGCTCGTTGTTAAAGAATTTGATGTACCACCAATTGTCATATTAACTGGTGAGTCAGTGTTGTAGGTACGAGCATTTACAACAATTTTGCGAATGTTTGATGTGGTTGAGGTAATAGTTAGTGTGCCTTTATTACTTCCAGAGCCCAATCGTATCGCTTTATTGCTGGTGTCAGGACCATTCTCGATATTCGTATATCCGCTCTTACTTGTTGAAAGGGTATTAACGGAAACTACTTCAGAACCAGAAGTATAGCTTATTGTGCCAATAAGAGAATAGCTTTCTTCCATAACTGTTCGATATGAATTAACAGAAATATCATAGGAGGTTGTTCTCGTGTTTCCGTTATATGTATAGGAAACTATGATTGTTTTGTTTCCGGCTGTTGTCATATCGGGAGAAGTAACACTGGTTGGGGTGACTTCCTTTTGATAGCCATTCGCGAATGTTGCTGTACATATTCCATCAAAGGAGAATGCAGCATTTTTTGTATATGTAGTTGTCTGACCGCTAACAGTAATCGAGTTTAATGTTCCTGCAGAAACTGCAATTTGATATGTTGCAGATTCGCCTTGATAAGTGACAGCAACAGTTTGATTGCCAACTGTTGTCATATCATAACCGCTAAATGTAGCTGTACTTGTAACGTTTTCTGTTGAAGCATCAGCGTAATGAGCAGTAACTGTGCCGCCAAAGGCAAATGTATCACCTTCTACAAAAGCAGTTGTATATCCGGATATAGAAATAGATGACAATTCTTTTGCGGCAGTCAATTCAATTTCAAAGGAGCAAGATTGACCACCATATGTAACTTCTACAGTTTCCATTCCACTCGCAAGAGGCGTGGAAGTTGAAGGATCAAAAGTAAACTCTGATGTATGTCCAGCATAAGAATAGGTATCGGATGACGAATCAGAGTATGTTCTAGTAATTACTAGTCCGGTTGGGTCAAAATATTCACCAATGGTGTACGACACTTTGGTTGGGAATGTGTAAACGTCAATTTCAGAAAGAGTTTTATTTGGTGTTAATGCATATAAATATGCATTAGTATATGAACCAGAAGCATATGGTCGCAAACCACTTGTGTTATAAACAAAAGCTCCAGACGTGGAATTATAAACACATTTATTGCTATTTAAAGTAAATGTGGTTCCAGTGCTATTTAATTCAACTTTCTTTGCTCCAGATGATGCGACATATGTATTATCTGAGGTATATTTTAATTTAAAGCCGCTTGATGTTCCCTCGACAACAAAAATCATTGTGTCATCGCCAACCGCAGAAAGATACACCCAGTTACTTCCAATACTACTTGCAAGATTAGAAGTTGATGTACCCCAAACAACAAGCATATTGTTTGTGATTCCGCTAGAAGTTAATGGAGTTGTTGAGATTGTATAATCATCAATACCCCCTGAACCTCCGCCAGAGGAAGAAACGGTAATTTCATATGTTGTAGTTTTGGTTGCTCCACCATAACTATAAGAAACAGTTACTGTGTAATTTCCAGCGATCGACATATTGTAGCCAGAGCATGTTGCATCAGAAGTAACTGTAGCTTGCGTTCCGTCATTATATGTCGCAGTTACAGTTGGTTTAACAAATGTATCATCGACTGCATAAGACGTTTTCTGTCCACTAATTGCAATTGAGGTAACTTGTTTTGTTGCTGAAACAGTAACAGAACAAGTCTTTGAATATGTTGTTCCACTGATTGTTTGACTTGCAGTGATTGTTGCTGAACCAGCTGATCCAGCAGTTAAAGTAATACTGTTTCCACTAGATGATGTGGATGAACTTAAAGAAACAACGCTGCTATTGGATGTTGTCCAATTAATTGTTCCGCCTTCTGTTGATGTGGCGCTAATGGTTGTTGTTCCACCACTAATCATGGATGCAGAGGTTTTGCTAATTGATACACCAGTCCCTGATGTATATTCGCCTTTGTTACCGTAATCAGTTGCATGGGTTGAATCCCAAATCGCACCAACAGCATATGGACAATCAATGAATGGGTTTCTATTACCTTGTCCAGCATACGCGGCATTATTTCGATCAATTTCTTTTTGGGAAACAGGGTCATCCTTTGCCCATTGCAAGTAGACATTTAAATAAGCCGTTTTAATTGATGGGTGAGTTGATTTATCGAAGGCACTAAAAGAATTGCTCGACATTTTGTCTTGATAACAAGTTACAAAGTAAAAATAGATACGAGCAATATCGCCTTTGTAGTTATCCATTGGTTCAAAAACTGTTGTACTACCAGTTCCCGAACCTAATTTACATCCATCGTTTGATGTGTAAGTTGGTGAACCAGTAACAATACCGTGCGGATAAGCTGAACGACGGTTATTCACGTAACCATCGGATGGTAAAACATGATGAATGTCACTCTTCATTGGAGCAGCTTCATTAAATGTGGACTGAGGAATCACGTGTTCACGGTTAATTGAATCGCCTTCTTTCTTATAAGAAGCATTAATTCTATTATCATTTAATGTGTAATCTGTGGAATCAGAATAGATATCCCAGAAATGTGTTCCATCAGGACGAACGTCTGTTTTTTTGTATGCTTCCCAAAGACCATCGTAGGACCAACCAGCAGTTGTAATCTTAATTTTTTTAAAAAGAGAAGTTTTTAATGTTGCTCCAGTTTGATTCCAATCAATAGCTGCATCCCCGGATTGTTGAGACGTTGAATAATATTGGTCAACTGTTTGTGAATATGTAGCAGCCTCCGCTTGCTCGACTTTTTTATTTGTGGAAGCAGCACCTGCGCCAACAGAAAAAGCCATCGCTAATGAGGCTAATACGAGGGAGAGTTTTGTTTTCATAGTGAGAGACCCGGAAATTTTTTCTCTTTTATCAATCACCAAGAAACAACTTTTAGTAATTGAAAATACATTATAAGAAAAATAGCGTGCGCTCGTAAGAGAAAATTAAAATATTTTTTTATCTACAATGTAGATATAAATACAAAAGTTAGTTATATCTAACGTATTTCCTATATATAATTAATCTTATAAACCTCGCCTAATGGGGTTTCGGAGGTATTTTATGAAACAATGGTTTAAAGATCACCTCACACAAATCGTCACAATTACACTGATGATTGTCATCGGAACATGTATGCATTTCGTGACGGATATTTTTAATAGTGAGATCGCGAAAAAGATTCTTGGAGTCATCTTCCCAGTTAATGAGACAAGCTGGGAACACATGAAGATGCTTTGGTATCCATTCTTGGTTGCCGGCATCATCTTAGCTTGTAAAAAGAAAGACTGGGGCTACTTCGGAGGCTTTGTCATTGGAGGAACGCTTTCCATTCCTTTAATGATTGGTATCTTCACCATTTATCAAAGTTTCACACTTCACAGCGTCCTATTTGTCGACATTATCACATTCATGATGGTGATGATTTTTTGTGCCTTACTAGCCTTTGATATTGCTAAACTTGAGATTGTTAAAAGAGCCAAATATTACTTAATCGCTCTTGCGGTTGTTGTTACAGCTGTCATAATTTTACTCACCTATCTTCCAGGTACTGGTTATGTCTTCCTCGATGATGAAGGTTATGAAGGCGAACATAGTCATTAATTGACAAAAAGAAAAATAAAAATTCACCAGCAATTTACGGGTGAATTTTTATTTTGGAAAGGATTTATCTATTCTTTTTCGTATTCTTCGTCTTCGTCCTTTTTGCCTAAGACTTTGTTAATTGATCCGCAGATGGAGTGGTAAACAGGGATGGCTAAGAAAACAACCCACATTGGATGCCATAATCCGCCTGGAGCAACCATACAAACAAAGAAGAAGACAAAGCAAGCAGTAAACGCCATATTGAATTTGTTCGCATTCTTATGTTGAATGCAGCGAACGATTGAGGCAATGATTTCTGGAACAAAGAAGACCACCCAGGCGTTCCACCACATTCCAAGTAATACTCCTAAGAAAATGTAGGTGATTAACGCAAGACCTCCCAAGATTGAAGAGATCAAGATATTAACTTTTTCAGCTTTTCCAAGAATGTGCTTTTTCTCAACTTTCTTTCCATCTTTATCCTTTAGATAGATGTGATGATCTGCAATATGAACTTCATTACCTTCATCATCAACGATGTGGATTCCTTCTTTCTTTGATTCTTGTTGAGGTTTAACTTGTTCTTCAACAATCTTTTCTACTGAGTCATCTGTGTTTAGAAGTTCATCTAAAGAGACTCCATATAGTTTAGCTAGACAAATAAGGTTATCTGTATCTGGGCTTGCTTCAGCTCTTTCCCATTTAGAGACGGCTTGTCTACTTAATCCGAGTTTATCAGCGAGTTCTTCTTGCGAGTACCCGTATTTCTTTCTTAATTTAATTAGTCGATCAGCGATTTCAATAGTCATTTTATTTCGACCTCCTTGATTACGAGACTAATTTAACAAATTTAGTTTTGGTTGCTCTACCAACTGTAGTTAGAATTTCCGCAACTATTGGTTTCTTTTTAATATTATTTTAACGAAAACGCAAATACAAAACCAAGATTAATCATTATGTTTAAAATTATTATAAAAAAGAATTGCCAAATAAATTTGGCACTCTTAAGAATACAATTGGGGCACAGGTTGTGTCCTAATTTATTTCGAAAATAGAAGGAATTGGGTCACAGCTTGTGACACAATTTATTCGAATAGCTTCTTAACACATTTTTAAATGATGTTTTATAATTATTTTAAGGAGACATTTATATGTCATACACCAAAGATGAGATCCACTCCATCGTGGAAAGACAACATGAGTTTTTCTTATCCAATCAAACTCTTGATATTAAATGGAGAAAAGAACAACTCGTTAAATTAAAAGAAGCAATCATTAAAAATAGAGAAAAACTCGAGAAAGCTTTATATGAAGACTTAGGTCGAAGTGATACCGAAGCTTTCTTCTGCGACATTGGCGATGTCGTGATGGAAATTAATGAATGTATCCATGGATTAAAAAGATGGGCCAAACCAGAAAGGCATTTCTCTGGGTTAGCGTGCTTTCCATCATTAACCACCAAAGTTTTTAAGATACCTTATGGTGTTTCTTTAATTATCTCACCGTTTAACTTTCCTATTCTTCTTTCGATGGGTGTGTTAGCAGCATCAATTGCTGGAGGAAACACCGCATTAATTAAAACAAGTTCAAAATCGAAAGCGTGTACAGAAGCTTTAAAAGAAATTATCTCAGAAACATTCCCAGACAATTATGTTGTCGTCATTGATGGAGGTCATGATGTCGCCGATTTCTGTTTAGAAGAAAGAGTCGATAAGATCTTCTACACTGGTTCACCAAATGTTGGAAAACACGTCATGGAGATGGCGTCAAAGAATCTCATCCCAGTTACTCTTGAATTAGGTGGGGAAACCGGGAACTGGTGCGTGATTAGAAAAGACGCGAACATTAAAGATGCGGCGCGAAAGATTGCTTTCTTTAAGATTTGTAATTCTGGACAAATCTGTATCAACATCAATCAAGTTGCTGTCGCAAGTGAGATTGCTGATGAATTTGTGGAAGAATTAAAGAAAGCAATTATTAAGCAAATTGGTGAAAAACCTTATTTAAATGAAGAATATCCGAAATTAATTGCTCAACGAGCATATGAAAAGATTCGTGATGAAGCAGAAGAATATCGCGATCGAATTGTTTTTGGTGGAGAAGGCGATATTAATACTTGTAAGTATTCTACCACTCTCATTTATCCAGTTGATATTCATGAACCAATTGTTCAACATGAGATCTTTGGACCACTACTTCCAATCGTTAAATACGATGATGATAAAGTTGATGAACTTCTAGATGTGATTCAAAGAAGAGAACATGGTTTGGCCTTCTATGTCTTTACTAAGAATAAGAAATGGGCGAAGAAAGTAATGTCCACTCAACAATATGGAGGAGGCTGTATTAATGAAGTTTGTCTTCACCTCATGGTAAAAGGTGTTCCATTTAATGGAACTGGACACTCAGGAATAGGTGCATATCACGGGGAATGGGGATTTAGAGAATTTACTCATCCATCCACCGTTTTATTCGGAAAAACACATTTTAATCTCTCATTAAGAGAGCATCCATATACGCCAAAGAAAAAGAAGATGTTTGCCAAATTCTTAAAATAGGAGAAAAGCAATGATTCCATTAATCTTAGTAATCCTCTTTATTACATTAGGGATGTTCTTCCTTGGATTTTTCTTACTCGAGAAATTAAAAGGGTATTGCTTAAAAGAAACTCTTATTAAATCAGTTGCTTCGCTCTTCTTTATTGCTGTTGCAACAGTTTCATTAGTAACAAAATCATCCACAAATCTCCCATTATTTGTTTTATTTGGTTTGATTTGTGGATTAGTAGGAGATGTCCTACTTGAACTTAAATACGTGAAACGTGATTATGAAAGGCATTTTACTTATGCTGGATTTATCGCGTTCATGGTTGGTCATATTTTTTATATGAGCGGACTCATGATGGAGTTTTATCATGGGGAAAGTATTCTCTACATTATTCTTCCTATTGTTATTGGAATCTTAATGAGTGTTGGAAACCTTGTTTTAGAAAAACCAATGAAGTTTAACTTCGGCGAATATCGACTTGTCGTCTTTATTTATGGTTGTTTCTTGTTCAGTTTTGCTGCTTTAGTTGTTTCATTAAACATCCTAAATGGATTTAGCTCCACCACATTATTTGTTCTTTTAGGAGCAGCTCTCTTCTTTGTCATTTCTGATCTTATTCTATCTGGAACATATTTTGCAGTTGGAAAAGATCGACCAATCGATTTGATTTTAAATGCTGTGACTTATTATGTAGCACAGTATTTAATCGCGTTCTCGCTGTTCTTCTTATAAGATTTGAATAAACGAAAAGAACCAGGAATTGCTGGTTCTTTTTCGTAAATTGCTGGGGATTTTACTTATTTTGAGAAGGTTTCTTTCTTCTAATTTCGCGTAGGTAATATAGACCAATTGCTGAACCATAAGTTATTGCTAGCATCACAATAATCATCACACATGTCATAAAGATTCCTTTTGAAGCGAAATAGTAGAAGTCATATTTTGGATCAACTTGTCCGTTATTTAGATGGGTGTACACATTAGTGATATAGAAGATGGAATATAAACCCATTGGAACTAAAGACAGGAATGATACCTTCCAGTTCATCTCTTCTTTTGCTTCAAAAAAGATTAATGAAACGATTCCGATCACCGGAGAGACAAGATGGAAGAATAGGTTGTTATTTAAGAATAACTTCCAGAAATCTAAGCCGAGTAATGGACTTAGATATAAAATGACAGTCATTAGTGTTAATGTTGTTGTGCATGTCGCGACATATTTCACCACATAAACCCAATGAGGAATATCTTTTCTTTTATTTAAAAGAATAAGTACATCAAAGATAACTAGAATTAATGCAGCAACAGTTAAAAAGATGTTGCTATCAACTGTAAAGAACCAGAGGAAATTATCAGTTTGAGGTGTAAGGTTTCCATTAATGCCCATCCACTGCCAATTTAATAAGGAAGTAATCATTCCAAATAAGAATAAGAAAACAATAACACTATTTAAAATGAGAGAGATTTTTAGATTCTTTTTCATATCAGTTCCTCTTGAATTTATTGCCAAATAGACATCTTGCCTTTAGCTTTTTCGTGACCCTGTAAGGAAGCTTTCTTAAACCAATAATAAGCTTTCTTTATATCCTGCCGAACACCGAATTTACCATCTTCATAAAAAGTACCAAGGTAATATTGGGCGCTGGCGCGACCATGTTCGGCAGCCATTTCCATCCAATAGACTCCTTTATCAAAGTTTTGGGGAACTCCTTCTCCTTTAATATAAAGGATGGCTAAGTTATATTCAGCAAGATTATTCTCATATGTTGCGGCTCTGAGATACCACTTAGCGGCCTCTTCATGGCTTTGTTTTACACCATATCCGCTATAGTAACAACTAGCGAGATTTACCATGCCTTCGTCATCTTCATTTTCAGCTGCTTTTTTATACCATTGGAAAACTTGTTCTGGATTTTTGTTAACACCTTCGCCATTTTCATAAAGTTTAGCGACTTTGACTTGAGCCGGAGTATAACCTTGCTCAGCAGATTTTAAAAACCATTGAAATGCTTCTTCTTTGTTTTGTTCTACACCGCGACCATCATAATAAAGACCTGCGAGATTGAATTGTGCAAATTTATCACCAAGTTCAGCACCTTTTTTGTACCACTTAGCAGCTTCCTTAAAGTCCTTTTCGACTCCTCTTCCGTACTCGTAAGACCAACCAACTTGGTTCATCGCTTTTGGAAAACCTTGCTCAGCAGATTTTAAAAACCACTGGTGGGCTCTTTCATAGTTTTTTTCGACATCACACTCGCCTTTGTCATAAATGACACCGAGGTTATATTGAGACTTGTAGTTACCTGCGACAGCAGCTTTTAAATACCATTTGAGTGCTTCGATTCGGTCAGTTTCGGTTCCAAAACCATGGTAATAAATGATCGCAATCATGTGCATTGCTTCTACATCGTTAGTATCGAGACACTGTAAAAGATACTTCGCACATTCGTAATATTCTTTAGCATTATAAAGCTCTTTACCTTTTTCGAGTATTTCTTTGTTCATAACTTACTCTTATATTTAATATTTCTTTTCTATTAATATTTTATTAATATCTGTTTAAATAGTCTAGATAAAATGAAATTCAGCAGCAAGTTGCTGCACAAATTACAAATGAATTTATTGAAAAATAAAACAGATTCCATTAAGAATCTGTTTAATTTTGGGCGGGGGTGAAAGGAATCGAACCCTTATTAGCGGTTTTGGAGACCGTTGTACTACCATTGTACGACACCCCCGGTGCGAAAAATATTATAGATATTAAATCTATCAATCTCAATAAATATTTCTTGAACTAGAATTTTCCTTTCGTAACGAAAATATTTTTTAAAGAAGATTCAAAGCCATTATATGTAAATAAGGATGCTCCATTTAAATAGACACCATCTTTATCAATAAATCCACCAAATTCCCCGGTTTTAAGTGCGGAAGTTAACCAAACATTTTGGTAGCGAATAGAGAAACAATTTCCATGTTGATGTCCAGCAACGATATCGGATATTCCAATTGACTTAGCAAAGCTAAAGAATCCATTTTGTTCACTGCCTCCCAAGTAATAATAGTTATACATTTCTCCACGTGTTTCAGTGTATGGATAGCCTTTTTCATGGGCTTTATAAGCATCAATGTATTCTGGAAGAGGTTTATGCATGAAAGCATAGCTTTTCTTTGGGAAATCTCCATCATGTTCTTTAACACCTTGAGCAATCCAATTGAAATAGGAGATTTGTTTATCGTTGATTCGATCATTTACCCCGGAGTCAACCATGTAAAGTAAGGAAAATGTTCGGTTATCCTTAACGACACGCACAACATAGTTACCTAATGAATCGATGTTGGTTGGGCCTCTTCTAAATAAAGAGTATTTTCCATCCTCATACTTCTCACAGCAGTAATTTGGTGTCGCCACCGCTGTATGACCTGGATTTCCAAAATCATGGTTTCCAAAAATTGGAGCGTATGGAATTTTAAAGCTATCCAACCAGTTGATGACACTAAGCAACGAAGTGCGGTTTTCATTAAACCATGTTTGATCACCGGTTAAAGTGATTAAATCTGGTTTCGTTTGTTTAACTAAGTATGACATTTCCTTGTGGATGCGGTTCATATTGAACATATTTTCCGTGTCACTAAGTTGAATATCAGCAAAGTTTAAGATCTTGAAATCTTGCCCTTTTTTCACTTCAACAGTTGGTAATGAGTTAATGTCAAAAGTGTCTGTTTCATTCCATTCACATACAACAGTTTTACCTTTGTAATGATGGAGGAAAGAGAAATAAATATAACCAAAAACACCAAGTGCTAAACTAACAACCGATGTTAGAGAAATTACTAGAATTGACCGTGATTTTTTATTCATAGAAATATTGGGGTTTTGCGGTACTTTTACAAAAAATTAACCAGCAATTCTCGGTTAACTTTCTGTTTTTGCTTTTTATTGTCCACGAGCAATTTTGCTCACAAGAGCCATATCGGCTTGGCCATCATAATTGGCCTTGAAATGCTTCATCACAGATGGGATTGATTTATCTTCAAGTTTAGCAATGACAGCACGAATTTCGTCTTCGCTCATCATCTTTGGAAGATACTTTTCAATGACGGTTTTTTGCTTGTCGATTGCTTGAGCAGCTTCGACTCGACCAGTCTTGATGTTTCCTTCTTTTTCTTCGTCAAGTTCTTTGATGACTTTGGAAATAATTTTGATTAAATCAGCATCAGTTGCTTCTTTGCCTTGCGATTTAAGTTCAATCGCGTTCATACGGTAACGATTGATAACGACGCTTAAAACAGCACGAGTGACTTGGTCATGGGCTTTTAAAGCGGCGATATTAACTTGTTCAAGTTCATTAATTAACATAGTTAATCAATCTCCTTTCTAAAGATATCATGTCCAATTCGATAGAACATGTAGTAAATTGGGATAATTTCAAGACGTCCGGCAAACATACCTAAGGTCATTGTCCAAAGCATGGCATTATTGGCTTGCGTAGTTAAACCACAAGACATGCCTGTGGATGATAAGGCGTTAGCAAATTCGAAGGCACATTCTCCAAAGGAGAAATGTCCACCACCAAAAACCATGACAAGAAATGTTCCAGTAAATAACGTCACGATATAAAGTAAGATATAGCCATAAGCTTCACTAATCTCGCCTTGTTCAACAATACGAGATTGTCCACAACGATAAACGCGTTTCGGATAAAACATGTTCTTTGATGCGCTTCTTTCACGTAAATTCCAATGGAAAGCTTTAAATGCTAGAGCAACTCGATATTGTTTTGCACCACCAGCTGTGGAACCCATTCCACCACCGATAATACACATCATAATAACTAAGAATGTTGTACCAACTGTTGAAGTTGCGCCAAATGCGTAAGTTGCAGGAACATTTGTAAATCCGGATGTTGTAATCGCGGAAATATAAGTAAAGACACCATAGCTAAGTGACTCACCGAAACTAAATCCACTTGGACCAACAAGGAATGACACGACAAATAGAGGAATCATGATGCAAGATAAAACACCAAAGAAACGGATTTCAAGATCCTTGAAAACTCGTTTGAATTTACCAGTAATAAGGAATAGGTGAATGAGGAAGTTTGTTCCACCAAGAAGCATTAAGACTGAGCAAATGATTTGGTTTGCTGTTTGGTTTCCACCGGCAGCCATTAATCCACCTGGAAGAGAGGAGAATCCACCTGTTGCAATCGCGGCAATCGAATGGTTAATCGCATCAAAGGCGCTCATTCCAGAGATAATGAAAGCAACTGTTCCTAAGAAAATGTAAAGAATATAGATGCCTAAAATAAGTCGAGCTGACTTTGTCAGGTTTGGCATTAACTTATCGTTATGACCTTCCGCGATGTATAAGCGTAATCCATAACGATCACTTAACGCGGATGTAATAATTAAGACCAAACCAACTCCACCAAAGAAGAGGAGTAAGCTTCGATAGAAGATGAAGACGTGGCTATCCCACATGGTGAAACGAGTTAAACCAATTGTGGCAAAGCCACTAGTTGTTTCAAACACTGCTTCAGTGAAGGTCATTTTACCACTAAAAACAAATGGTAAAGAGCAAATTAAAATTGCTAAAATCCATAGCGAAACCAAGATAACTTGGTCTTGGTGTTTTCCTAATCGAGCACGATCTTTTCTAAACAACAATAAAAAGTATAGGAGTAATCCGAAGATTAAACTTGCTCCACCAGGAACAGTAAAATGCCACCACACTCCACTTTCATTTGGATAGAAAATTAGCATTACCAAAGGTAAGAAGGTAATGATCGAAATGAAAACTAGGAAAATCCCTAAGTATCCAAAAACTAATCGATATCCACTAGCAACTTTTTTCATTTTTATTCAGCGGTTTGGACGAATTTAATAATGGCATCCTTTTCTTCAGGGGTTGTCACGATAACAAGTTTATCCTTTGGAAGGATAACTGTTTGACCATTAGGAATAATGGCGTGAGGTTTACGGTAAATACAGGAAATTGTTCCGGTTTTTGGAAAATCAATATCCATAATACGACGTCTTGAAATGTGGTATGTGTCTTTCACAACAATTTCAACCATGACAATGGAGTTATCTTCGATAGAAACTTGTTTGATGAAGTCTTCTAAGGAAGATTCAGCAATTAAAGAGTCAGCAAGAAGAGCTGTTGATGAAATAACTGAATCAATGCCAAGGTCTCTAAAGAGAGTAACGTTTTTTGGGTTGGAGACCGTACAAATTGTTTTACGTGCTCCAAATGCTTTCTTAGCTAATAAGCAAGCAACAAAGTTATCGGCATCTTTATAGCCTAATGCCATAAAGATATCGCAGTCTCTAATTTTAGCTTGTTCAAGGACTTCCTTTTTATGAGGATGTCCATAAAGAACTGGAATATTGTTCTTATCAGAGAGGTATTTAACACTATCTTTATTATCATTAATGAGAATAATTTGGTGTTTCTTATGATTCTTATAGATGCCAATGACATAGTCAGCAGCATGGTTTCCGTTAGCAATAACGATCTTCATAATTATTTACCTCCTCTCATTAAGTTAAATTTATCGAAGGAAAGTTCGAGTGGGAAGATAACTTTCACGCCTAATCCTTTTAAAAGGATTTCGTTATCTGGGTCAGAGAGACGAACATAGACGTTTGGAACGTTATAAAGTTTTTTCGCAATTGTAGCGACTAAAACATTAATCGAGTCATCACCGGTGACGACAACGACTTCCTTAGAGGATTTAATATAGGCTTGTTCAAGAACTTCTAGGTCGGTACATTCTCCAACAATTGTGTAACCAGAAAAGTCTTCGCTAAGTCTTTCGAATGATTTTTCCGATTCGTCAACAATTAAAATGTTCTTACCTTCTTTTGAAAATTTATTCGCGATTGTTGCACCAAGTTGGCCACAACCAATGACGAGAGTTTTATTTTTTAAACTAATACCGGTTGGTTTTTTCATAAATGAATCTCCTTTATAAAGGGACGCATAAGGTCATTATATTATACAAGTAAAAGAAAAAGACAAGTCTTTTATCAATTTTACTTGTCTTTATTCAATGTCTATTTTAGCGTTGTTTTTATAATAACAGAAACGGATTTTGTATCCGTTATCATCAAGAGGTTCTGAGCTAGAAACACACTCAAATGTTCCGATTTCATCGATATTATCGAAGAAAAGCTCTGCTCCACCATCGGCGTCAACTTTGGTTAAGTAGACACCGTCGACATAAGGAAGAGTTTGGTGATAAATCGAAGCCCCTCCAATCACGAACACGTCTTCTTTAGAGTGTTCCTTAACTAAACGAAGGAATTCTTGGAAGTCATGGACATTTATCACACCTTCATAATTGTGACTCTTGTCTTGACTTAGAACAATATTTGTTCTCTTTGGAAGAGGTTTTTGACCAGGGAATGAGAGTAAGGTGTTTTCACCCATCGCCACAGCGTGACCTTTGGTCTTCTCCCGGAAGAAAGCCATATCTTTTGGTAGATGAAAGAGGAGATCGTTTTTCTTTCCGATCCCAAACTTTTTATCGACACAAAGAATAAAGTAAATCATAGATTTAATTAGATTGCGACTGGAATCTTTTTATCGAGTTTTTCATACTCGTAATCAACGAGTTTAAAACTATCCACTGTGAAGTCGTAGAAGTTCTTAATCGATTTATCCATTATTAGTTTTGGAGCTGGATGTTGTGGTTTTTTGATAATTTCTTTCACGATATCAACGTGACGGTCATAGATGTGAGCGTCAGCAATGACATGAACAAGTGTTCCTGGTTTTAAACCAGAAACTTGGGCAAACATCATTAAAAGAAGTGAATATTGCAGCACGTTCCAGTTATTTGCGGTAAGCATATCATTACTTCTTTGATTGAGAATACCATTCAAAGTATCACCACTAACATTGAAAGTCATCGAATAAGCGCATGGATAAAGCCCCATTTCATGAAGGTCTTCAAAGTTATAAATATTAGTCATGATTCGACGTGATTGTGGGTTATGTTTTAAATCATAAAGAACGCGATCAACTTGGTCGAATTCGCCTTCTGGATAAATGCTTTTTTTAGCAAGTTGGTAGCCATAGGCTTTACCAATTGAACCATTTTCATCAGCCCAGCTATCCCAGATGTGGGAGTTTAAATCATGAATATTGTTGGATTTCTTTTGCCAAATCCAAAGTAGTTCATCTAGGCATGATTTAAATGCTGTACGACGAATCGTGAGAATTGGTAATTCTTCTTGAAGATTATAGCGATTAACAATGCAGAATTTTTTGACGGTGTGGGCTGGAGTTCCATCTTCCCAATGTGGGCGAACTGGAAGGTCTGTATCCCAGAAACCATTTTCTAAAATATCCTTCATGTTTTCGACAAAAATTTGATCAGCACGAGACATAGTTATTTACCTCGCAAGTATTTTACCAAAACAAACTTGTAATATTAAGAAAAATTAGAAAGTTCTTTCTTTTTTTAGAAAGAGGTATAAAATAACACTCCGATTATGAACTATATCTTTATCTCTCCAAACTTCCCGAAAACATACGAACACTTCGCTAGTGAACTCAAAAAAGCTGGTGTCCGTGTTTTAGGCATTGGTGATCAACCATTTGAAAGTTTATCGGATGAATTAAAAAGTTCTTTAACTGAATATTGCTTTGTCAGTGATATGAATCGTGTTGATTGGATGATTAACACGATTAGTTACTTACTAAGTAAGTATGGACAAATAGATTTTATTGAATCAAATAACGAATATTGGCTCAAAAATGATGCGACATATCGTGAATGGTTTAACGTTCCTAATGGAATGAGGCCGTCTGATTTAGAAGTACGCCAAAAGAAATCAACAATGAAGAAGTTCTTTAAACGAGCCGGTGTAAAGACTGCTCGTTATATCATTGTTTCTTCTTTGAAGAAATCAATTGAATTTACTAAAGAAGTTGGTTTTCCGGTGTTCGCTAAACCTGATGCGGGTGTTGGCGCAAGTCATACATTTAAAATTAAGAATATCGAGGAACTAAAAAAGTTCCACGAATTAGAACTTCGTGAACCATACATCATGGAGGAATACCTTGATGGTTATATCACCTCGTTTGATGGAATCACTGACGCAAAATCGAAAGTGGCGATGTGTTTTAATGAGACATTCCCAACACCAATTGCCGAAATCGTATCTAAAAATAAGGATGTCTATTACTATGCTAAAACAAAGATGAATCATGATTTTTTTAATATGGGCTGCAAAGTTGTCAAGGCGTTTAAACTGCAACAACGTTGTTTCCATATCGAGTTCTTTGTTTTGACAAAGGATAAGCAAGGATTAGGCAAAAAAGGTGATATTGTCGCATTAGAAGCAAATCTACGTTCACCAGGTGGTAATACATCAGATTTGCTTAATCTCACCACTAATATTTCTTATTACAAAACGTATGCTGATGTAATTGTGGGAAACAAAGTTTGTCCAGTTTATGAAAGTAACCGAATTGCAGTAAGCGTCAATAGAAAGAAAGAATTTAATTATCAACATTCTAACCACGAGATCGAACAATTATTTGGAGAGCACATCGTTGAACATGACTCTTATCCAGATGCTTTTAGAGCTGCGATGGGTGATGAATATTATTTTGCGGTTTTTACAAACGAAAAAGATATGAAGACATTTGTTAAGTTTGTCCACGAGAAAAAATAAAAATATTCTTGGCAAATGTGCTATATTTCTAATATATGAAAGCAGTTTTAATTACTGGTGCTTCAGGCGGTATTGGTTTTGCCACTGCTAAGCAATTGATTTCTCAAGGCTATGAAGTCTATGGTTTTGATATTAAGGAACCATCGCCACTAGAACACTTTCATTATTATCAAGTTAATATCCGTGACTCAAAGTCGATTGAGTATGCCTTTAACCAAATCAAACAAATTGGCGTCAAATTTGACGCGATTATCCATTTAGCCGGAATTTATGATTTAAATTCTCTGATTGAAATGAGTGAAGAAGATTTTATTCGTAGTTACGATATTAATCTTTTTGGTGTTTATCGAATTAATAAATGTTTTGTTCCTTTATTAGATAAAAAAGGAAAAGTTGTCATAACAACAAGCGAGCTCGCGACCATTGATCCTCTTCCATTTACTGGAATCTATGGGATCACCAAAGCAGCCTTAGACAAATATGCTTATTCATTAAGAATGGAATTACAGCTTCTTGGACACCAAGTTGTTGTTGTTCGACCAGGCGCAATTGATACTGGTTTACTAAATATTTCCCTTGTAAAACTCCAGGATTTTAAGCAAAACACGGTTATTTTTAAAGAACATGCCACAAAATTTGATGAGATTGTCAATTCTGTTGAATCAAAGAAGATTCCACCAGAAAAACTGGCTAAACTATTTGGAAAAATTCTTTCAAAAAAGAAAAACAAGTTTGTTTACAAAATTAATCGAAACTTCTTATTAAAGGTGCTCAATTTTTTACCAGATAGATTTCAAACTTGGGTGATTAAAAAAATATTAACTAAAAAGGCAAAGAAGAAAAACGATGGATCAAAATAAACTCAACGAAATTGATTACGGAGAAGATGCCTTCTAGCCAGTCCTCAATAAACGTTAAGAAATGAAAAAATCTCCAGCAATTCGGAGATTTTTTCTTCATTCGTTTTTTAGAAATCAACTTTTTCTAGTTCCTTATAAGATATGCGATATACCAACAAGTGAAGTGCGGCGTAAATTATTAAAGCAACAGCAAGAACAATAAACTGAACTCCAACACCGCTCTTGGAAAGGAAATTCAAGTACCATTCGCATCCTGGAATATAAGGAATAGCAATAGTGAAGATTCCTAAATATAAAACAAAACCAAGAATCATAAATAATGTTGAAGCAACAATTGATTTGCCTCTTCGATAATAAATTGGGAAGAAAACAAGATCAGCTATCGCATAACCAATAATAGCAATCGCCAATACTGATACAAATCCATCTAAACCAATGCCAGGAATTTTTCCTGCTGTGTCTATTGGCATTTCAGCGTTCAACTTTAAAGCTAATGGATAAAGAACACATTGCATAGCAATAAAGACAACCTGGAGTATTCCAACAGTAATTATTCGAGCAAGAACAATATCTTTCTTGCGTACTGGCAGTAACGTTGAAAATAATAAGTCGTTACTTTGTTGACCTTTGTTGGCTCCTAAGAAAAGGATTGGGTAACAAGTTAAAACATAAATGAATCCAATTGCTAAAGGAAAGCTTGGAATTAAAATCATGAGCGGAAACGCGAAAATGAACACATAGCAGATTGGATGCATTGCTAATTTAAATTCTTTATAAAGTAAAGCTTTCATTGCTCTTGCTCCTTTCTAAATAGATCATGATTTGTTCTAGATCAGGTTCAACTGGTTCAATACCTGCTTTTTCAAATACATCTTTTTTAGTTGCATCAATTAATCCCTCGATATGATCTTCTAATTCTTTTGAGGATATGTATTCGTTTTTGAGTTTTTTGTTTTTTGTTTTGTCTTTGACAAAGAGATATGATTTGACGAAATCTTCCTTAGTGCCTGTATAAATAATTGAGCCATCGTGAATGTATGTAATTCCGGTAGCGCATTTATCTAAGTCACTGGTGATATGAGTTGAGAAAAGAATTGCGCGATCTCCGTTTTTAACAATCTCGCGGAAGATGTCTAACACTTCATCTCTAGAAACTGGGTCTAAACCTGAAGTTGGCTCATCAAGAATTAATAGCTCTGCTTTATGAGATAACGCTACAGCAACCGAATATTTAACTTTCATGCCACTGCTCAGTTCTTCCAGTTTCTTATCCAAATTTAAATCAAAAAGTTTAGATATTTCTAGAAATTTCTTTTCATCGAAGTTCTTATAGAATTTTTTAGTAACCTTCATGATTTGACGGATGGTCTTGTTTGGATAGTAATTCAGTTCGCTTAATGCAAACCCTATACGTTGTTTGTTTTCAAGTTCGTTTTCCATCATATCTTTACCAAAAGCAGTTATCTTTCCGTTTTGGTAATGAACGAGATTCATAATGCTTTTTAGTGTTGTTGTTTTACCAGCACCATTACGACCAATAAAACCCATGATTTGTCCAGGTTTCACCGCAAAACTGACATTTTTTAGTGAAAATGATGGGTAATCTTTATCGAGGTGTTCGACTTTTAAAATGTCTTCCATCTTAACGATCCTCCATTAAGGAATAGAACATATCTGCCTTAAGTAAAGCAATGCCTCTTTTTTTATCACCCATCACCATGAGAGTTTCGCCTTCTTTGATGTCAAACATCTTTCTGGCTTCACTTGGAATGGTAATTTGGCCTTTTGGTCCGACTTTGACACTAACAATAAATCGATCTTGATTGGTCTTTTTCATAGTCTTACCTTTCTTACTTTTCTTACTTAATTATAAGCTGATATTAATCTAAGTCAAATAAAAGAAAAAACCCGCATATGCGAGTTCTTCCATTAATGAATAAATTTTATTTAAGTTTAAGACCGACTTTGAAGGCATCACCGACTCTTCCACCAACTTTATAGTAACCAAAGGTGTATGGATCATAGGCGATTGCTTCTAGCTTATCGATATCGACTTTACCATTAACTAGTTTGTCTTCTTCAGCTGATGTTCTTAAAACTTTTCCAACAACTCCGATACCGTATTTATTGTTTTGAAATTCGATGAATTCACATTCCATGGCGATTGGAAGTTCATTAATAATTGGAGCATCAACTAGAGAAGATTTAACAAATGTTAAACCACTCTTAGATAATTTGTCTTTGGTATTGTTTCCAGAGGCAACTCCAAAGTAGTCAGCTTCAACAACATGCTTTGCATCAGCAATATGCACAACAAAGCCTTTCTTTGCTTTGATGTTTTGCACCGTTTTATGTGTTTCAGTTAGGTTTAATGCGATGATGTCGCGATCAATCATTGTTCCCCATGCAGCATTCATGACGTTAACGCTACCATCTTCATTAAAGGTGGAGATTAATAATACTGGCATTGGGAAGATTGCTTCAGTTGTTTTAATTTCTTTTTTCATTTATTTTGCCTCGTTTATATTATGAACCAAAACTCGTTATTTAACTTCATATAATTTTGATTTTTCAAAGAAAAAGGATTGACACAGTATCAATCCTCTTCAAATTTGGGTGACCTGTACGGGATTCGAACCCATGAATGTATGCGTGAAAGGCATATGAGTTAAGCCACTTCTCCAACAGGCCAAGTTTGGCGCCCACTTACGGGTTCGAACCGCAGACCGATCGGTTAACAGCCGATAGCTCTACCGCTGAGCTAAGTGGGCAGCGCGTAATATCTTACCACAGTCTTTTGTTAAATAACAATAATAATATTGATTATTTTACTTTACTCTCAATTGCGTCGAGTAAGTCTTTGACTGTAACAAGTTTGGACATATCGATATCATCGAAAGCAACACCGTATTTTTCTTCAAGTTCAAGGAGTGTTTCAACGACATCAAGGCTATCTAAGCCTAATTCACGAATAGCGATGGCTTCATCAACGCTTTCACGATGTGAGAGCTCGGCTAAACGGGCTTTAATTTCTTCACGATGTGACATAATTTTTACCTCGGTATGTATTGTATCATAAATACAAAATAGAAAAAGAGAATTGTTTCACCTTTGGTGGATGGGACCTTTAGTGAAACAATTCTCACATAAATTAGTTGCCAGCTGGAGCTGGTGCCGCTGGAGCAATTTCAACATATTCTGCAGATGTTGATGCTACGCCAACCATTCTGTTTCCGATGGCAGTGCTTGTTCGGCCAAATGAATTGACCAAGATGCCGAATACAACACCGAAAAGCGCAATGGCTAAGACGATGCCAAGTAATTGGCCTTTGATTTCAGACATAAACTTCCTCCTTTCTAGTTGTAGTATCCAATCACGACACTGCGCACCACACTGATCTCCATTGGTTTACTCGCTAAAAACACAGGTTGATACGATTTGGATATTTTGTATTCGAAAACTGCTCCAAAAAGTGGTGTCTCTTCACTGACGGCCTCAATTGTGGCGCCAGCTTCGTTCTTTACGAGAGCAATAACATCATCGTTAATTGAACCTTTAGATGAAATGATATTCCCAGCCGTAACAGAAACTGCGTCGAGATTGGAATGTATGATTTGAACCGAAATTAAATCGGTTGCAAAAACAAAGAGTTGAACGATGAAAACCATCGATAAAATAAAAGCGATTTTATAAGACATTAACCATATCCTCCATCACTGTAATAATTCCGAAAGTAACCATGATGATTAGCACTCCACTTCCCACGAGTGGGAAAGTAGACATTGAAGCGAGACTATTTCGCTTTTTCATCATTTCTTTTTCGTATGCTAAATCGCTGATTTTGCCAAATATTGCATCAAACTGCGATAAATGTGTTGGATTGGAACCATCATCAATCATCTGGTAAATGGAAATCATCATTTCTTCAATGATTAAATCGTTAAACTTTTTACCAAAATGAATGAATGGTGTAATTGTTTTATCTCCATCAATCTCTCTGATTAGTTCAGATAGATACGTGGCGAGTTGCTTATCGGCGAATGATTGGATCTCTTTTAGAGCAGTATAAACTGAGTAGCCATTATGAAGATAGATCTTGAAGAAGGTAAACAAGGAGACAAAGTCCCTTTTTGCTTGGTCTCCTTGTTCCTTCTCTAACTTGGAGTAACGACTGAAATATAGGATTAGGAAAATTGTTACGAAGAAAAGCCCAACTCCAAGATAGATATAAGATTGTAAAAAGTAATATGCTACACCGCTGGCAGCTAATAAAAATAAACAAATTAAAAACGCTCTGTAGAATTCCTTCTTCACCGATAGTCCAAGGTTGATCATTCTCTTTTTTAACTTTTTCATTCGACTTGATCCTCCTTCACAACAATTGATGAAAAACGAACAATAAAGAGGTGAATCGAGAAGAGAATTAAAATGAAAAACACCAGCAAAAATCCAACAAATATGGAGGATTTGCTCATCGAAACATAAAATGAACTGATTGAAAATCTAATGAACAAAAGAACTGAAACAGACATAATCCAGAGCAATAAAAATTGCCCGAGGTATCTGTTGGATTCAATTAATGATTCACTTAGACTCTTCTCGATTCTTGTGGACTCACTAATTAGTTCATCAGACATGTTTAAAATGTTTCCGCCTTGGTCTTGATATAGGCTGAGAACATTAATAAACATTTTGAAAACAGCAAGGTTAAAGAACTCTCTTAGGTAAGCGATGCGATCACTAACCTTGAGGTTTTCAAGATTCTCTGTAATTTCATTTAATTCCTTGTCTTCGTAGCGAATTCCACTTTGATAAGCATCCTCGACCGATTCTTTTACAGACATCGAAATGATGAAGGCATTGATAAAGTGGTAACAAGCATGGATTCTTCTTGTTAGACGATCTTTTTTAATGAGATATCTTCTTCCAAGAACGAAATAATAAAGAAGGTAACTAGCCACCACAAAAATTGGAATATAAATATCAAAACTTGTTAGATATGCAACCATAGCTAACATTATTGTTAGAAGAACAAACAATGCGTCTCGAACCATAAAACCTCCTAATAGTGAAATTTCTCCACTAAAACGTTATTTTCAACTTCACCAATTGACTCAATATAGCGATGAACCAAACCGCTTTTGGTGATATCTCTTTTGACGAAAACATAGACTGGAATATGTGCCATCAAATCGCTCATAATGTCGTCATATGACTCTTTTGTTTCGGCCATTTCAATCATTCTGACTAACCGGTGTGGCATCGCTAGTAATGAGTTAGCGTGCATTGTCGTAATGATTGGGTGACCTGTCATCACACTATTTAAAACATCGTTCATTTCTTTTCCTCTCGACTCCGCCACAACTAGCCAATCCGGATTTGATCGAAGAGCTTGACGGATTAAATCATTAATCGTAGCTTTCTCGTGGTTTTCATTTGCTTCCCAAGAAGTAATATCGAGATTTGGATTGGTTCGAATGAACTCTAGTTCCTGAACGTTATCAATGACAATGACTCGTGTATTATCTTCAAGAGATGTTAATAAATACTTCTGAAGTTCTGTTTTTCCAGAACCCGTTGGTCCACCAATAATGATGGATTTTTTATTCTTTAAACAATCATGCAAAAACTGCTTCATTTCAGAATTCATGAAGGTTTTGCTGGTTAAAATGCGAATTGTAGGTGAGGCAATACGAATTGAAAACGAGATTGATTTTTCGTTATCAACACGAACAATTGAGGGGTGAATAGCGTTGATTCTGTATCTCCCTTCCGAAACATCAATTGATGGTGTTGTATAGGAAAATTGTTTCTCGGCAAAGTTAGCAATTTGACGCACAAAAGAAATAACCTCATCCTTATCCACTTGGATGTTGGCCTTCTTTCGGCCTTGTTTATTGTGGAGATAATAGATGTCTTTTCCGTTATAAGAAATATCTGTTATCTCATCATCTTTTAATAGAGGCGATATAAACGATGATTCAAGATATGAAACTAATTGATGATTCATTCGATGTGCCCCCTTTGGTTAATCGTAAATTCACGAGCATGTTTATAATGATAAAAGGTGTTGATTTTCGCGTTTAAGGAAATACGTACTCCATCCGCGTGGTGGTTAGTGTTGATGTCTTTCGTATTGTTATCAAAATAAACAATCGATGCTTGATAATCCGTTGTGTATTTCGAAACATTATCTTTTAGATAATTAACAATATATTTTTCCAAAATCGGTTCATTAAAATATGGCTTAATATCCTCTCCATCGTTTCCGACTGTGACGACACAGACTTCTAAAATGCTTCGATGCATATTTAAAAATGTTCGGTGTATGCTCGAGTAATTCATTCCTCCAAAGGAAAAGGACATGAACAAGAAGAAAACGACACTAAAAAAGAGACAATTAATCATGTTTTAAGTCCTTTCCAAAATCGCTATATTCGCTATCACCTGTTTTGATGCAATATTCAGAAGTTACACAATCACCGATTCTAGATCGTTCGGCTTCAATTGAGAAAGTATACTTAAACGAAAGTTTTAATGTTCCTAAATCAAATCCAACAAGGTATAGATCCATTTTGTTGAAATCATGAAATCCATTCTTTGGTAAATATAAATATTTTGTTTTAACAAAACCCGGAAGTTGCGAACGGGCCATTTCATAAGTGTATGGGTTCACATAAAGCTCTGTATCAAAAGCGAGATGATATTTATAACCTCCGCTATCAACTAGCTTTAGAACCAATTCAACACGGTCAACAATTTGGTTATGCAAGTTCAAATCAACAAATAAGCCATATTTATTCGGAATGGCGATACACAAGTCTTTTGCTGATGATTCAACAGTAAGTGGTCCGACTTTTTCTTCAAATGTAAACATTTCAATATCAAACTTGTTAAACACCGGGATTTCATTCTCTTTGTACCAATTGGTAAATATATATGAATTTGTTGTTGCGAAATAACCACGATCCTTTTCATATGCAAAAACATGTGGACTTTCATATACTCCATTAGGTAATTTATCAATAATTAACTGTGGACAATCCACGTTAACTTCTGGATACATCCAGTGATTTGTTCTAGTGGAATCACTATCGCTAAAAAATACTTTTGTTTTATTTTCTTCATTAGGCATAAACATTGTTCCAGTGATTTCACGTGTAACAACTCCTGTTTCATCGGTCGGACGAAGGTTTGTGATCATTGAACCTGTTTTGTATTTAGAGTTATACATATAGAAATTAACTAACTTTTTTGTCACAGGACCATTACTAGAAAGCTTCATCAAAACCTTGGTTTTTCGGCTTAAATTGGTAAAACCAGGAGTAATGTAAAAATAGTCCAGCCAATAACGTTGAACTTCTGTTGCACCAAAAGAAACAAGGCATGTTAATAAACTAACTACAGTAATAATTAAGCTATTTCGCTGCATACGCGCTGGTACTCCTTTAAGAAATGAAGAACGGCTTTATAGCGCATGCGATAGAAAGAAGATTTAGAAAACATTCCTTTCCACCAACCGTTATAAATTGTTCCGTCGTTAACAAAAGACTGGGTAATAATGTAGGCTTCAAGCGGATCAAGGCAATTTAAAGTTAAATGGATTCGTTTTGTTTCTCGTTGATATTTGTCTAATAGGTAGTCGTAACCAATCGAAGAAAAACAGGTGTGTTCACGAATATATTTGTACTTATCGTCAAGCCCTTTAAAAATCTCCATCATTAAGAGGACTTCCTTGTAGTGATAGTTGTGTCTTGATTCCATCTTTTTACCCCCGGAAAAAATTTTGCTTATATTATCTTTATCGAGATTTTTGAGGTGAATTTTTCACACAATTTTTTCAAAAATATTTTTAAATTTAAAAATTTTTTTGTTTTTTTGAGGTGGGACAATTAAAATGAAATTATGTTGATTCTCTGTGGTGCTTCAGCTAGCGGCAAAACTGTTACTGCTCTGAACCTCCAAAAACGTTATGGATTAATTAAAGCCATTACCACCACAACCCGTGAATTAAGGGAAGGTGAAAAAGATGGTGTGGACTACTTTTTTATTTCCAAAAAAGAATTCGAAAAACGTTTGAAAGAAGGAAGGTTTGTTGAGTCATCACTTTATAATGGAAATTATTACGGTTGCGGAAAAGACCAAGTCGATGATAACAAAGTTATTGTTCTTGATCCAAATGGTCTTCATGCATTCCAAGCGTTAAATGATCCGCATGTGATTACAGTTCTTCTTCTTTGTGACGACAAGAAAAGAGAAGAAAGAATGGTTGGTCGAGGAGACAAAAAAGAGAAGATCGAAGAAAGACTTAAAAACGATCAGTTTGACTTCTCCTTGGACAAGGTTTCTGGTGTCCATTTAGTTGTCCATACCGATAATAAAAACATCGACCAGGTGGCCGATGAAATTTACGAATTTTATCAATCAAAGATGAGATAACGATTTTAATAAACGAGCATACTTTTTCTCGTTTAAATGAAGTCGTTTTTCTTTTGGAATTCCACGAATATGAAAGAAGTGTTTTGGATAAAAGTAACCAAGATTTGCTGGTGATTTTACACTAGCAAGCACCAAACATAGTGAGGATTTGTCGGAACTATTTCCAAAGCGATGCATGAACCGTTTTCCAGCGAGTTGGAAGCGTTTAGAGAAGCTTGTTGACTGTCCTCCAACGATATTTGTTGAAGCTAGTCCTGGGTGACATAAAGTAACTTCAGTTTGACCGAAAAGCGCGGTTGATAAATATAATCCATATTCATAAATCATCCGTTTAGAAACAGCGTATTGTTTAAATGCTGAACGATGCCATTTTTTGAAGTATTTTTCATAATGACGAGAACGTCCAAAATGAGTTACACAAGAAGTGACTAAAACAAGACGTTTAATTTTTCCATCTTTGATCATTTTCTTTAGTGCCTCAACCGTAAAATATAGTCCAACAAAGTTTGTTCCAACAGTTAGACTATAGCCTTGTTTAGTAAAAAGGTTTTTATCTGGATGAAAAATTCCGGCATTAAGGACCACTGCATCAATGTGTTCATATTTTTCGATTTGTTTTGGTAACGAATCGATTGATTCTTTATCGGCTTGATCAAACTGGACAATATCGATGTTTCCATGAGGGACAATTTCAAGCAGTTTTTGTTTTGCTATTTGTGCTCTTTCTAGATTACGGCACGCCATAATCACAGACGCACCCTTGAGTAAAAAGGTTTTACATGCGGAAAAACCTAATCCAGAATTTGCGCCAGTAACTAGATATCTTTTTCCTTCTAACGAAGGAAGATTCTTTTCAACATAATCTAAATACTTCATTTTTTATTTCTCTTATGATGAACAGTAACTTCAATCTTTTCCACAGTAAAGTCTGTTACTTCAATGACTTTCACATCAATATTTTTATATTTAAATTTATCACCTTTTTTAGCAAACTTTTCAAGATAATCTAAAACCCATCCGCCAACAGAGTTATACGCTTTTTCTTCAACAGGATCTAATTCACAAAGGTCGAAGAAGTCATCAATGTTCATGTTCGCATCAACCACATATTTATTACGAGAAATCTTGACCCATGGTTCTTTAATTTTGTCCATTTCATCATACATTTCTCCAACAAGTTCTTCCAAGATGTCTTCCATGGTTAATAAACCATCTGTTCCACCAAACTCATCTTTAACAATGACAATGTGATTTTTATGAGATTTCATCCATTGTAGAATTTCTGAAATGCCCATCGCCCCTGGAACAAACTTTACAGGTATGATTAAAGATTTCAAATTAATCTTTTCTTTCGCCAAAATTGACTTTAAAAGTTGTTTGGTTGGTAAAATACCAACAATGTTATCAATTGTCCCTTTATAGACTGGAATACGCGAATGAGTAAAGATTTCATCAGTGGCTAATAGTTTATAAATATCAGCATCCACTGGAATAGCGAACATATCAACGCGTGGAGTCATGATTTCTTGAGCTTCAGTATCCTTGAAATCGAGAACTGATTTAATTAATTCGGATTGGTCTTCATCGATTGTTCCATCTTCTTCAATCTTTTCAACAAGTTCTTCAAGTTCTTCATCACTCATTTCGTCAACGTCATTATGCTCTTCACGAATAAAGATCTTTGCGATGAGCTTACCAACGTTAGAAGTAACAAAAATAATTGGATAGAAAAGAATACGCAAAATGGCTATTGGATAAGCTAGAACAAGAGATAAACGGTATGAGAAGGCTCTTCCAATTACCTTTGGTAATAACTCTCCAAAAAGAAGAATGACGACCAAAAGAATGATTTCGGCAATCGTTGTCGCCCATGCTGAATCAGAAATGGTCATGGCCAAAACAGTTACTAGTGAAGACGCGCCAATGTTAACTAAGTTATTTGAGAAGAGAATGGTTGAAATTGTTTCATCATAATTTTCTGCAAATCGAAGTGCAATCTTCGCTGCTTTGGATTTCTTCTGAACTTTCTTCTTTAAACGAAGTTTATTAACTGTCGCGTAAACAATATCGGAAGCTGAAAATGTTGCCGAAAAGAAGACTAGGACGATCACCGCTACAATTATTCCGGGAATCATTTCTCTTCGCTCTCCTTTAAATGACGAGGTTCAGCAATTTTTCCAACAAGTTCTTCTAAGACGTCTTCCATCGTGATTAGACCAATAACTCGTCCTTCGTGACGAACAATCGCGATGTGGGTGTGATGCTTTTTAAAGCCATCAATCATCTCGTCCATCTTAATTTTTGTTGTGACAAAATATGGTTTTTGAACAGCATCTTGGACAACAACATTTGGATTTTTTAAATATGATTTAATATAGGATTTTACGTGTAAAACCCCAATAATTTTGTCTAATGAACCATAACAAACAGGAATTCTTGAGAATGGAATAGAAAGGATCTCATTCTTAATTTGTTCCCCAGATTTATTTTTAATATCAAGATAAAGAATTTTGTTTCTTCGAGTCATAACTTCCTTCACCGAAGTATCAGTGAAATCTAAAGAAGCATAGATTAAATCAGACTCGTCATCGTTAAGGATGTCTTGCTCCTCAAGCTCATCAACGACATTAGTAAAGTCTTCTTCCGTCATAACCATTTGTTCTCCAGTACGGAAGATTTTATTGACCAAGTGTGCAATTCCATTAAAGAGAGCAACGAGTGGGTAAAACAAAATCATGAAGAAGCGGGCAATATAAATGTTATTTCGAGCAACCGTGTTTGGCATAGCTCGAGCGATCATCTTTGGCACCATGTCGGAAAACATGTAGACAATCACCGCCATAATCGCTGAAGAAATAATCGAGATTGTTGTATTAGCTAAACCAGTGTTTTTAAAAATTTCAAAAAACAAAAACGCCGAGAGGGTTGATATCGCAATACTAGAGACGTTGTATCCTAGTAAGGATACTGTTAGTACTTTTTCAAACTTCTCGTACGTTTTTAAAATGAGTTTAGCCTTCTTTTTTCCGTTATCAGCTTCAACTCGGAGTTTAAATTGGTTTAGACAAGCAAAGGCTGTTTCCGTGGAGGAAAAGAAGCCGCTTAGGCTAACCAAGGCAAGAATAATAATTAAATAGAGCCACGACAAAGGGTCCATAAAGAAAGATTAATTATCCTTCACGTTGCGGCGTTTACGTTTGGCAAGAATAATGAGAATCCATCCGCCTGTCGCTTGTAAAGCGGCTGCACCAACAATCGCCATAACAATGTATGGAGTTGCGTTACTACCAGCAACGTGAGTTTCCACTAATCCGTAAACGGATAAGTGATTTGTTGTGAAGACCATGTAGTCTCCTTGGCGGGTTCCGTCTAAACGAGAGACTTCGCCATTTTCGTTTGCATATGTTAAGACAAGTTCATGATCCTTATGTGTTTCTGGCACAAGGATACGAACGGTAAATGTAAAGTTTGGATCAATGACTTTACCTGTCGCATCAACGTTTAAGTGAACTTTTGTGCCGTCATCATCGTTATAAAGGTCGATATTATAAACAGTCACAACATCAACATAACCAGTTTTAACAATCTTGTTAAAGTCATATTGTGATGAATCAACTTCTTCCGCATGCAAGCTGTAATTGCCTTTGACACCTTGGCTTAAACTCATCCAAACAAGAGATGTACCAGATTCATTTTGTTCAACAGAATAGAATTCTGAACGGACTGGAACAGGTGTTCCACCGACAATCTGCCACTCGAGTTGTAAAAGTTTTGTATCAACAATTTCGCCCTTGTAATTTAATTTGCAAGATGGAGTAGTATAAAGTTTAGCATTCGCCAAATATGTTCCACGAGCAGTTGCTTTCACTGTTCCGGAGTATTCAACTTTAACGTCTGTTGGAAGATTAATCACGGAGACACTATGTGCTTTTTCATCAAACGTGAATGCACCTGTGTAATCCCATGTAACATTAGAAATATCAATGATTCTTGAAGTAATTCTCCAAGAGAAGTCAGGTTGATAATCATCAAGGATGTAGTTAGCTTCATCATAACTATAAGTTACACTAACAGTATATTCACCCATTTCGGTTGCTTTTTGTGTACCGGAATAGTTGACTCCTGTAATACCTGCTGGTAATTCAGCTTGGTTAATTTCAACAGTATGTTCTGATCCATCATAGCTAAATTCATCTTGGACAAGTCCAACTGTTCCTGGAACAGTAATGTGGGCTTTGTTAATTGTCCAATCTAAACTGGCTTCTGTTACACCGATTACTTCGTAATGAACTGGATCATCGGCCACAATTGTTGCAACAGCGTGATAATCGCCAGCATTTGTACCAGTATTGCCTGTGTATTCAGCGTGCACGCCCTGAGGAAGTTTCGTTCCATTGAGTTCGACACTTTGTTCTTCACCATTATAGGTGAATGGTCCAACATCACTCCAAACAAGGTCGGATGAAGTAACAGTAATTGTTTTCTTTGAAATCACCCAAGTGAACGGACCTGGATATGAACTCCAGATATAGTTATCGGTGTCTTTTAGTTCTAAATCAACTTCGTATTCTCCTGGTTCGATTTCGCTAACATCACCGCTTCCATGATAAAGAAGATCGTCTTCGCTTGTTGCTCCAAAGGAGGTGTAATAGTCGTGGGAGTTTCCGTCCCAGACAATTGTTTCGGTTTGAGTTGGGAACGGAACCTCGACTTGATTAATTGATACAACAATTTCATCGAGTTTAACTCCGTCCACTTCGCAATAGTATGTTCCACTATCGCTATGGTTTTTAACAGTTAATGAAGCTTCGGTTGCACCATCAACTTTAACGCCGTTTTTATACCACACATATTCGTAAGCGTGTGGAATTTCGATATTTGGTGTCACTTCAAGCGTCGATTCAAGACCATCGTATGGCTTAGAGATGCCGGCACTCGTAGTGAAATAAACTGGATAGGCATCCACATCACGCGCTGGCATATCTTTTAGATGTGCGTACGAATTTTCACCAGTTTTCTCGCCCCATGCAACAATGCCATATTCATGTTCATCAACAGTTATACTGTTGCGATTAGCCCAGAATGTAGCTTCGGTATCAATAGGAAGAGCACCGGTTTTCACTTCATCACCCACGTGATAAGAAATGCGATATAAATCACGACCAGTGAATTTTAAATCAAGTGAAAAATAGTCTGGGAATCGATCAAAGAAGGCGCTTAAGAAATCAGCAAGTTTTGGTCCGATTTTTGGAATCTTACGGACAATCTTCTTGATATTGAAATGAGCGTCTCCTGAACCAGACCAAACGCTATCGCCTTGATAGAAATCCATTAATGATTTGGTGCGATATTTTTGTGGAACTTTGGCATAAACTTTTTCGAGTAAACGTTGGAAACGATTGTAATACTTTTGAACTTTCGCATTTTCAAGGAAATGGTCAATCTTGTTTTCAACCTTCTCATTAAATTCTTCTGATGTATGACTACTTAAGTAATCATGAATAAATTCCGCATCATAATTACGTTCAGCAATCTTCTTTAAAAGTTTAGCGACTTTTTGGTAAACACGATCAATTTGATCTTTTAGATCAGCAGGAATCTCATAGAATTCATCAACAAGTTCATAGACACGTTCCATATCAAATGTGGAACCTTTGTTAATAGCTTTAAAGACAAGGTCAATAAATTTGTCGACTCTTTCCTGGGTGACAAAACGAGAAATTCCAAAGAATTCTTTAATTTCGTCGGCAGAAACAATCGATTCAGCAAGAACCTTGTAATCAATTTGTTCAGCATTTGCCATCAAATCGGCGATTGTTTTTTGGTGAACATGTTGGTAGGCCTCATCAACAGTTGAGAAGGCTAAATCCCACAGTTCATGTTTTAAATCATCGTCAAAGAAATCGGCTTCGCATAAGTAGCGATACATGCTTGCCAAGAAATTTGGCATATCGATTTCGACCTCAAAGTGGTCACCATCTTGGCGAATCTTGAGATGACGGTCGATAATATCGGCTGCTTTACGAAGATATTTACAGTTTCCTTTAAATCCGAGATTAACATCGAGAACAACTTCATCCACCGCTGTATCTAAGACAACATGGAATTCATGTCTCCATTGGTTATCGGCATAATTTTTAAGTTCGCTCATTGGTGGGAAATGAGAGAAGAGTTCAACAAGTCCATCCCAAATGAACTGCTTTTCTTTCATGACCTCAACATCATCAATGTGAATATTTTCAATAGCTTTCCACACATCGCGTGCGGTTGTCATTTCAGTGACCTTGGAGATAAAATCGCTCTTATAGTCTCTGAAGTCAACTAAGGCACCAATAATTTGTTGTGTCTTATAGACACCAATATCACTAGCGATATCAATAAATGTACCAATACCAACATCTTCTAGAATCTTGTCTAAATCACTTCCGGAAAAGTCGATTTCTCTTTCAATTGATTGAATAACGCTTAATGGAGTTTCTTTAAAGAAAGTTCTTAATGAACCAGCATCAGCATTAGAAACTAAGCTAAGAATTTCATCACGAACATTTTGAATATAAACTTCTGGATCGCTATCAGGAACAACATAACTTACTGTATCAAGTAAGTCACGAACACCAAGACTATCGGAACCGGTTGTGGATTTACCAAGAATGATGTTTAGTAGGCCTGTCACTTGGGTAAGTGTTACAGCGTAACTACTATCAAGGATGACGCTACCAGCGCCATAGACTTGGGAATAAACATCTTGTTTTTCAACACCAAATGCACTGTGTAAACGTTGAGCTAAAATAACACAAAAATCGTGGTAGACATTTTCTTTTTCGGATTCTGGCCAGTCATGTCTTAAAATTTGACCTTTCACCCAGAAGTGAGCATATGCAACCACGACAGCGCTTGTAATACGTGTTAAAACTGGATCTCCAATAACACCACCTTCACCAATTGAACAATAACTGGTTAACATATCGGCGTATGTTTTCAATGAAACATAATCATGAACATCATGAACTAGTGCTTCGGAGAACTCTCCACCACCAGTATAAGTTGCTTCAGGAATGGATTCATAATCACCACCAGTACCATCAACATCTTCGGTTTCTGGGTCAACTTCGTCTTTTGATAAGTCAGTAATTTTTGTATGAACGATGTCCTTAAGTATTTCAATTAAGGAATCTTTGAGTTCAGTTAAATGATGTTTACGGAAGTTTTTGTAAACCCTTGGGTTAGCATTAAATAAAAGTTCGATGGAATGATCACCAGTCTTACGAATGGTGTAGATATCATTTTCAACATCATAGTCAGATGAGACTGAACTAGATTCGTCAGCATAAGATGGGGCGACGTTTGATAAATGTCCAAGGGACAAGGTGAATGCGAAAACCGCAGGTAGAACAAGGAATATTGTTCGTTTCAAAAACTTACTAAACTTCTTCATAGTTATAATTATATACAAAGATATAATTTAATAAACAAAAAATTAATGTTTAATTATTTTTCTAAAAATAAAGAATAGTCCAACAACAAGCCCAGTTGAGAGCGTTCCAACGGCGACATAACCAGCAATTTTAACTGCGTTTGAAGTCTTTTTTTCGCTCTTTTGATCGCGTTCTACTTTGATAAATTGAGCGTGTAATTCGGTGTCTTCTGTAACCGAGATTGTTTCGAAGTTAATGCCCCAACCTGTGAAAAGATATTCATAGGTCTCATCCCCAACTTTTTTGATGTATGTTGGTAGAGTGATTGTGTCACCGTAACTTACACTATATGATGCATATAATGCATCATCAACGTATAGATCTAACGAATAATTCACACGTGAACAGACAAAATTAATAATGACATCATCAGTTGGAATTGTAATGTTATTTTGACTATCAATTTGAACAATATCTCCGCCTTTTGTGTAGGCCGAAACGAATTCTAGGTGGTAACCATTTTTGACTGTGTAATCGAGATGAACTTGATCACCAACATGGCCACTTGTTTTTGAGAGCCTAACCTCAACCGCATTTGATGCACTGACGGATACGTTGTACGATGGAATAATGTCATATAAAAGATTTATTTGAGCCCGGAATTTAGTGACTCCATAAGTAAAGGAAGCATTAATCTCTTCTTCGTCATAATAAACTTGGGAATGAAGATAATCGATATCTTTCTTTAGTGTTACTACTGGGTAGAAATCAGGAATCAAAACATCTTGGTTAGCACTTGTTTTCACAACCACTGAGACGCTATAAGATTTATTACCAAGATCATTGAAAACAAGTGCAATGCTGGCGGCATTTCTCATGGCAAGGTATCTCACTTGATTAGAAGTAAAAAATACTTCACCGTCTTTAAAAATAATGTTTAGAGGCATCTCAGTAAGTTTTCCATCTCTCACAAGTGAGAGAAGATAAGAGATATCCACTTCATTTAGCTGTTTCAAAGAAGCATCGACTTTTAAGGTCTCTCCAACAAAGTTATATGTGATGCCACCACTAATGAATGGTGTTTTTTCAAATTGAGCAACATATGTTGAACCGTTTAAAGTCCACCCAGTAATCTCATAATGATAAGAACTGGAATTGTATGATGTAGGAAGGTATCCTTCATTGAGTGGTAATTCTTTTGGCAAATAGTCACCGGTAAGATTGATAATATAATTATCAACATCAAGTAAGACTTGAGGATAGTTATGGTCAATATAGGTTGCCGTAATTGTACGATTAGAATCGGCTTTTCCAAGTTCTTGGTCAAATTCAAAAGCACTATAGTATTGATCCAAACGAATTTCTTCCGGCATGATTCCCTTATAGGAAACATCAGCTCCTTCAGGATATCTTTCTTTTGAAACTTCTCCAAGGATGTTCCATGTAATTGTGTAGTATTTTTCAAAAATAGCATGATACAAAGTATCACCGACAATTTTTTCTAAGCCTGGTTCAGTTGAGCCTTCTTTGGTCCAACCAGTAATAACATAATATGTTCCTTCGCTATCTTCATATGTTTTTGGAGCGTTTGGTAAATAATTTTGACGTTCTTTTGAAACAATAAGGTTTCCATCAATTTCATATGTAATATCATAGATATTCAGTTCATCAAATATCGCAGTATAAGTGGCGTTTTCCGTGGCTTGTTTTACTTCCGGGGACCATTCTTTAAAGACATAATAGTGTTCTTCTGTGGCTTCTTTGGTCGGCACCTTAGGTGAAGTTGGAACATTTCCACCAAGAACCTCATTTGTTTCAATGTTAGTTTCTGAATAAACCCAGGTGATTTCCCACCTTTCTTGTTGGCCGTTTTCAAAAACTGGGAAGATATCAGTTGATACAGAAAGTTCACTTAAAGTGATTAGGTTTCCATTCGCGTCAGCCCAGTAATCAAACAAAAAGTTCTTATAAACACCATCGCCTGGTTTTACCGGAAGGTCGTAATCATAGATTACACCAGTGCCTTCAAAGAAAACAAAATGAAGTGGAGTGTCATCATAGTTATAAAAAATCGCCACTTTATCTTTGTTTAGTTCAACATTTCGATAACCATAAATGATTATTTCAACCGATTCAGTTAAAAGATCTTTCTCGACAACTTTGCCATCTCGATAAGCATTTAAGAGATTGCGATTGGCCGCCACTTCCAAAATGGATGGTAAATCAGGAGCAACAGCATCTGGATCATATTCAATTGGTTCTAAAACTTCTTCTGGTGCAATTGGTTCATTCACCACCGCTGGAGCAACTGGTTTTTGGACTAATGATGGTTCAGTTGGCATATCTAAGTATTTTGGAGGTTCTAAAGGAACAACTTGTTCAGTTGGCAAAATACCTGTGGCTGGGGTTGCGGTTTTACTTGTATCAATATATTCGTAACCTTGAAGCCAGGTTTTATAAGTACTTCCATCAATTTGGAAGTTTTCATCAAGAATCGCTGCTCCAGGTCGAGACATGTCACCTTTCCCAGTACTTTGATTATAGGCTTCATAGTTATAAACAATGTTGTCGTTAACGGCGTTGCAGAAATAAATTAGTTGGAAAATGAGTGTGTTGTATTGTGGAAGTTTTCCTCGATCTTGAGCAAGATTACGAACTGAAGGATATCTTCCTAGACGTTCTAAAGAACGAAGTAAAATATTCGCGTTTGATTTAATGTAGTTGTAGTTGATGTAATAATACGAATAACGTGCTTCATCATTGGTTAATGCTTTGTATTCACGGAAACAAGTTCTCAGCTTAACTGTTGCACCATCGGCAGCATCAATTAAGTCATTTGGTACTCCAAGAGCAGAAAGTTCGTCTTTTCGGGCAAGAACAGAAGCAACTGTGTTCGAAAGAATATAGTCTGCCATTGATGACTGACGAGCAGTATCGTGGATGTAGGCAACGTTCATTGCACTGAGTTGGTAACGAGAGTTTTCATATTTAATTCCAAATTCTTGGTACTCTTTGGTGTTTTGTTCAATGTTTGCTAAATAGTAGGCGATGTATTCTTGGTCTTCCTTATAAGTTTGGAAGTCTTTTGCATATTGCTCTTTCGCAGCTAAATAGTCATTATATTTCTGAACATTCTCATTATATTCCTCCATTTTATGGAGATAGTCTTCGTAGTTTTCCCTCTTATTTAAATAAGACTGGTAGTCTTCGAGGTATTGGTTATAAATGCTGACTTGTTGATCATATTCCAGTTCACTTTTTGGACGTCGATCATAGTAAGCTAGTTCATCAAGATATTCTTCGTAAGTCGCGTCTAAATCTACTGCTTGGTTATATGATTCATTAATAAATGAATTGTAAACTTGTGGGGCAATATCGAGGTTTAACTCATAATAGACATCAACATTCTCTAATCCTAAAGATGATGGGAAAGACGCAACATAAAGATCACCGTAGGTGACAAACGGAATATTGGAGTTTGCCACAACATAACTTGGCGTCCATTTCCATTCTCTTCCGTTTGCAACAACATAACTTTTTTCATGAGCGAAAACATATTCCGTCTCACCAACAAAAGATGTTTTAACATCATCATCTTTAAAAGCTTCCGTGTAGACAAGTTTATTTGATGAAGATTGATTTAAATAATCAACTTCGCTTTGATCAAGTGATATTCCGCTTTTAGCTAAGAAATCTCCGGCGTTTAAATAAGCGATGTGACTTCCATCAGAATAATCAAAAAGACCTTCCGCATTTCCATAGGAGAGGACGGAAGAAGATAGCGCTAACGGAAGCGCACAAGTTAGTACGCCTAATGAATAAACCAGTCTAAAGCGAAACTTATTCATGTTAATACTATTATCGTTGAGTCAGCATTAAATTACAATTTAAACAAATAAAAAGGTGAGACAACGCTCACCTTTTGTTAGTTAATAATTTGGCTTACTTAAGTTCTTTAGCCCAGTCATGAGCTTCGACTTCGCCTTGGACTAATCCGTCTTTAGCTGCGGCTTCACCAATTAATTGTTTGGCACGGCGGACAGAGAGTTCGGATTTAACCTTGAAGACAAGTGGAATTTCTTTGTAAAGTCCTTTTCCAGAAGCATCTCCTATTGGGAATGTGCTATCCTTGTAGGCCTTTGGATCAAGGGCTAAATAGAGCTTTAGACCTTTACCGGCAACCACAACCTTGACATAAGTCTTGGTATGGAGACGGAATGTATCACCACTGTTGGAAACACGGGATTTAATACCATAAGAGAGAATTTCACTCTTAATTTCGTTGTAATGCTCTTTGAGAACTTTATCAGCTTTGCCTAAACGTTCTGCGAAAGAAATTCTTTCGAATGGTTCGGCAGCTGGTTTAGCTGGAGCAACTACTGGAGCTGGTTTAACAACTGGTTTTGGTTCTGGTTTTGGTTGTTCGACAACGTGTTCAACAACAACCTTCTTTTCAACTGGTTGTTCACCGCGGCGTTTTCTAAACATTGGTAATTCGTTGATGAGGTTTTCATAGTAATCATCATTACTATCCTCAGAACGACGTTTTAAATTTAATTTATCATCATAAATTGACATATCTGCATCCTCCTTAAGAATGGCGTTACGTTTATCGTCATAGACGTCTTGGGCTTCTTCGCGAGCCATCTTGCGAATTTCCTCTTCTTCTGCACTTCTTTCATTAGCACGTGCTTCAAGTGATTGTAAAATGTCACTATAAGCGCAGAGTGTGGTAAACATCACACCGAAGAAGAAGAATGCTAACGAAGCAGCTACAAATGCTTTGCCAATCAGTGCACCATCAAGCGCAAAGACTTGTTTCAAAACAGATTGGGTGCCATCAACTGTAACCATTAATCCACAAAGTGAAAATGCATTAAGAAGAATTAAAGCAAAGGTCACACCAAACCAAATAAATGATTTGTATTTCTTACGGATTAAGATGACAATCATCCACCAAATGTAGCAGAAAACAAACAAAACAAATACGATAAAGAAAATCAAATATTTGCCGTTGTCAAATGCGAATGAAAACAAAGTTTTCGCTCCACCTAATAAAGTAGTTGCACCAGAGTAAACAGCGGCAACTTCTTCAACAAGAATTGGGGCGAGGAAGAAGAGCAACAATGCGACCGCAAAAAAAGCAGCAGCAATCGCAAAGGAGATGATCTTCATTTTTGATTTAACTTCCATAATTTTCCTCCCGTTGCTGATATTGTAAAACAATAAGAAAAAAAGTTAAAGAATAAATTTTAAAAAATAGTTGAGTTTTGCTGGGAATTTTGAATTTATCGATTGTTTTTGAAGAATCCAAACACTTGGATATGACGTGGTAAGACGTCTAAAACAAGATCGCCCTTCATTCCTTCCTCACCATCTAAACACCACGAACCTTTTTCTGAGGTGGAAATTTCAGCGTGTTTGGTGCTAATTATCGTAATCTTCTTTCGATGGAAGATATAGTTGGTTAAACCATTAAAAATGGTTGTCGGAGTAATATAGATATCCATTTTACCATCAAACAAGGAGTTTTTCGGATTGACTCTAAAACCACCTACATTGACTCCGTTAAGGCACATCAAAAATGGTGTTTCAAAATCAAATTCTCCTTGATCACATTTCAAATGAACTTGAACTCTTTTCTTTGTGAAGACTTCTTTCACAGCTTGATTGTAATAAGCGAAACGTCCAAGAACCTTCTTTTGTTTACGAGGAACAATATAGGAAATATCGGTGTATTGACCAATCGCAGCAACAAATGTCCAGTATTCGTTATTTGCTCTGCAAATATCAATTTCAAAAACCTCACGATTTTCAATTACTTTGATTGCTTGGCGAATGCTTCCTTTAACACCAAATGACTTACCCGAATCATTTACGGTTCCCGTTGGAATGTAGCCAATAATTGGTCTTTCTTCTTTGTTTAAAGGAGCGATGGCATTAACAGCGTCTTTTAAAGTTCCATCACCACCGCAGACAATAATCACATCGTAACCGTTTTTCTTTGCATCGCGACAAGACGACATTAAATCTTCAATGGAAGAAGTTAAATGAGGTTCAACGCAATCAAAAGTTTTGCGTAATCTCTCAATAATCTTGTTATGCTTTTTAAATTTACGTTGTAATCCGGTTTTATTTGAATAAAGATAGAGTGCATTCATATCTATCTTCTAATTTTAATTTAATTATTTTATATATCAATGTTATGATTAAGTTAACAAAGGAGAAATCTAATCATGGGATTTGTTTTTGGCAAGTATTGCATTTATCTTCAGTTTGCTGATGGAGAAAAAGCCTTTTTAATGACGAAAAGGGGCGATCATATTATGACAACATCTAGCGCTGGAAACGCTGAAAAGTTTATGACACAAGGTGGAGCGGAGAATTATTTCTATAATAATGATGTTGCTCATGGAACCAATTCAAACTTTTCTCGCGTTGTTGGCGCTTGGGTTTATTCTGACGGAAAATTCTTCCGTATGGGTTAATTAATTTAGAAAACGACGACTCGCTACATTTGTGGCGAGTTTTTTTATTTATAGACAGACAAAGAAAATATCTTTAAGATAAACATATGAATTCTGATTTAGAAAAACTACTCGAACTTCGAGCCAGAATGTCCTATCTTTTTGCTTTACGCGAAAAAAGGAAACGCGATCTTGTTGATATTGCCAAGCATATTGAAAAACAACAAGAATACATTAGAGAAGAAAACCGCAAATATAATAATAGTCTCAAATTTAAACCGGAATTAATCAAATTCAAACAAAGATACGATGAATTGAAGTGTAAAAGATATGGATTTATTAATCCGATCGATTATTTACGTTCATTAGATACTTTGATTTATATCATCACTGCTATTGTCGGAGTTGTTGCTGGTGGCACTGTGTTCTTTATTTTTAAAGAAGAATGGTTGCACATTTCCACATGGGCATATTCCGTATTCTTCCAAGTTATCTTCCATCTCTTTGCACTAATTGTTTTCGCCCTTGTGTTTGCAATTGGAGCGTTATTGATTGTAGGATTTGGACTAATGGTCTCCTGGTTAATTTCTTTACCAATCTGGCGAAAGCGTGAAAACGAAATATATGCACTTAATGGATATTTATTTGGAAGATTTGGACAAAAGAAGGATCCATATCTTCCACACGAAAAAGCCAAGCAGGCTTACGACAATGAAGTTGCTCGATACAAAAAAATCATTGACGATGATAACAAGTTAGCCAAAAAGTATGTGGATGAACTACGCTACACTGAAAATCAATTCAATAACACCACTTTCATTATCAAAAAAGAAGATTACAAATATTTGGATTATTTGATTTATCTAATGTCATCTAACCGTGCAGCGAATATTTATCAAGCTCTACAACTTTTAGATGCTCAGCTCCGTCACAATGAGTTAATGGAAAAGATTGATTCATTAGAAAACTCTATCAATTCTTCACTAAAATCGCTCGAAAAAACCATTCAAGAAAATACATTTGCCATTCGTTCACTAGAACAATCCTTTATGACGGAATCAGCTGAAATCAAATCCTTAATTAAAGAAGGTAACGAGATTAGTTCAATGCAGCTTAGTAAATTAAAAGACATTGAATATGAGGTTACTTCAATACGCCGTAGGTATCCAGTTCTAAGATTTGATTAATTGGTCACCCAAAAGAAAAACCCGTTCCGACTTGGAAACGGGTATTTTTTTACGGGTGACCCTAGAGAGAATCGAACTCTCGATTCAACCTTGAGAGGGTTGCGTCTTAGCCGCTTGACCATAGGGCCAGTGTGATTATTTTAAACTAGTCACAGCTAAATTAATACGACGATTTACTTCTTCTTTGCCTAAGATTTGTAGGACACAGTAAAGATTTGGAGAATTTTTCGCTCCGCAAAGAGCAACGCGAATCATTTCCGCGACATCCCCAACATGACCTTTATATTGATCTGGTGCTTGTTTATAGATTTTTCCAGATTCAGCAAAACCATGTCTAACACCAAGTTCTTTCACTGTTGAGAACCAAACATCATTCGCAAGGGAGTAGTCATTACTCTTGGCAAAATCTTCTAAAACATTTTTAGCAAGAGAAGACTCAATTGCTGGGTTAAATGGATAACCATCTTTAACAATTTCGGCATATCTTTCTGGATAGAAGAAACCGATAATTGGGTAGACTTGAGAATAGTTGCTAAAGTCTTTTCTTGCCTTCTCTCCACCACGTTCGATATTTAATGCTTTAACCGAGATTTGCTGGTATTTATTCAAAAATTTATTGAGTTTCACGTCAAATTTTTCAGACCACTCTAAACAACGTTTGTAAAGTTCTTCTGCACTAAATAGTGCGATAACTTCCTTACTAAAGAAATCGAGTTTGTCTTGGTCAAAAAGAACACCATCAAGACTCATTTTTGAGAAGGAGAACTTAAAGTCATCAATATTGTATGATTTGTTCTCAGCAGTCCATTCTTCAAAGTTAGAATTGGCGATGCTCATTAAGTAAGCTTTAAGGGCTTCTGCTGGATAGCCGCCTTCTATGAAGTGGGAGACACTTGCTTCCGGATCTTTACGTTTCGAAAGCTTACGTTTATTTCCGTTATCAAGCTTCATAATCACTGGAAGGTGAGCGTAACGAGGAAGTTTAAAGCCTAAGGCATCAAATAATTCTAAATGAATTGGTGCGGACGAAATCCATTCCTCGCCACGGATAACTGTTGTCGTTCTCATAAAGTGATCGTCAACCGCATGGGCAAAGTGATATGTTGGTAAACCATCAGATTTCATAATGACAATATCGAGGTCATTTTCAGCAATAGAGATATCGCCACGAATTTCATCATGGAATGTCACCTTATTGTTGTGGTTTCCCAAAGAGCGGAAACGGATGACATAAGGTTCTCCGTTTTTAATACGTGCTAAAGCATCATTTGGATCAATGTTACGACAAATGGCATAATCACCGTAATATCCAGGAATTTCTTTATTCATTTCCTGGATTTCGCGAGTTTCTTCAAGTTGTTCTGCTGAACAGAAACATGGATACGCACGTCCTTTAAGCATTAATTCTTTAATACAAACACGATAAATATGTTCACGTTCGCTTTGTCGATATGGGCCATATTCGCCAACATCTTTTTCACCAAGATATCCTTCTTCAGGTGCAACACCAAAAAAAGAAAGTTGACGAACAAGTTCTTCACCACTACCTTCGATTTCGCGTTTGGTATCAGTATCTTCTAATCTAAGATAAAAAACACCTTTGGTGTCTTTAGCAACTTTATGAGCAACTAAGGATGTAAAAAGAGATCCAAGATGAAGGAATCCGGTTGGGCTTGGAGCAAAACGAGTTACTTCCGCTCCTTCTGGAAGCTTTCTTGGAGGATATTTCTTCTCTAAATCTTCGATTGTTTCGTTAATTTCTGGGAAGATGTAGTTTGCTAATTCAGTAAAGTTTGCCATAAAATTTGTTTCTCAATATTTGTCTTGAAGTATTATACATTATTTTTTATAATAATAAACGCTGAATTGCAGATGTAGTTCAGTGGTAGAACACTACCTTGCCAAGGTAGTTATGCGGGTTCGATTCCCGTCATCTGCTCCAAAGGAAGAAAAAACAGTGCTATGCACTGTTTATTTTTTATTTTCTTGTTGTTTCTCTTGCGCTTTTTTCTCGGCCTCTTCAGCCTCTTTTAGCATCTTCTCATATTCTTCTTTGCTTTTCTTAATTTCTTCTTCAATTTTGCTTCGATCTTCTTCGGTGAGTTGGTTATTTCGCTGTAGTTCGGCTAAAGTTCTTTCACTTAACTCAATCGAAGCTTTGGAATAATCATCACTAGAAGCAATGAAGATATTTCTTAAAACACAAAAGTAGTATGGAATAAATGGAATTAAAAGGATCAAAGATACAAATAAGCCAATAAATAAAGAACGAGTGGCATCAAGTTTTAAAAGAAGTAGTGATCCGGTTGCACCACCAGCAAAGGTGATAATAAACCACAAAGCGACATACCAAACAGCACCATAATATTCTTTTAAAAACTCTTTTCTTCTGTTACGAGATGCTAGAGCATAAAGGCGATTAATAGCCTTCATTGGCATTGGCTTTGTTGTCATTAAATTAACATAGAATTTTTCACTATTAATTAAGCAATGTCTAATAAACGTATAACATCCAAAAAATGATCCAGAAATTGAAGAAATTGTTATTGTAATATTTGCTGGTTCAAACGCCATAAATTTATCCATGGCAACACGCATTGATGAAACGTCTTTTGCAGCCTCAATTTCAGTCAAAATCTCCGCAAATCCTGGTTGAACCTTCAAATAAGCGTAATAAAGAATAAGTGTTAAAACCGTGCTAAAGATGATTGAAATAAGGATTGCTTTTAGGAAACCAACAATCGCTTTAAATCCACTAAAAAAGATGCCTTGGAAATAGAGCGGATAAAAGAAGAAAAATGACTTAATTGGAGCGTTTTTTGAAACGTCGATTCCAGCAAGTGTGGAGAGATATGCAAAAGTAAATGGTAGAACAATAAAAGGAATGGTTAAAATCATTGTCACGCCACTAAAAATATTTAGAAGTAACGAGCATGCCAAAATGAAAACATACATCACTGTTAAAGTTAATTTGACAGAGAAGTCTTTTTTGTAATCTTTCCAGCTTTCTTTTCCAATCATTCTTTTTTGTCTCTTAAATTAATACAGGAGATGTCGTGAACCGCATACATCATTTGTTCTTGGTTAAGCGGTTTAACATCCTTGCTCTCATAAAAGCGAATTGCTTCTTTTAGTTTACGAATATAAACAAGGGAGTGTTCATCATCATGATTGATGATATTACACGAATCATTAACTAGTGCGATTGGCACAAATAAGGATTCATCTAAGCTGATAATAGATGATAATTCTTTGAGTTGTTTTTTGGCGATTAGTACCGGATTATCAATATAAGAGTTTTTGTTCTTTCCTTTTAACAAAAAGGAGTTATCGGTACTTTTGCCATATAAATCTGCCTCACAATAGAAATCATAGAAGACATAGATAAACTTGTTTGCAAACATTAAGTGATCAATCACAAGTTTAGAGTTATCATGACTCTTAAGAGTCAAAAGATTAATTAAGTAATAATCTTTGTTCATCGCTAAGCGATAAACTTTATGTCCATAGATTTCACGATACTTTTTTCGATAAACAAATCGATAAATGTAAGGAAAAGCAATAGTTAAAACTATTGCAACTCCAAGCAGAATAATTAAAACAACAAATAAGACGGACATCTTATTATGCAAATGATTCAGCGGTTTCAATCGCAACATCAATCATGTTATGAAGTCCAGTTTGACGTTGTTCAGCAGTCAAGCGACCCTCTTTAACGAAACTATCAGTAACAGTTAACATAGTTAAAGCATGCTTGCCAAGTTCTTTAGCAGTGACATATAAGGCGTAAGATTCCATTTCTACACCCATAATTCCTAAAGCAGCCCACTTCTTCCAGATTTCCTTATCATGATCATAGAAGACATCGGCAGCAAAAATGTTTCCAATGTGATGTGGATATTTCTTCTTTAAAAGAACTTCACGCGCTTTAAGTAAAACATCAAAATCAGCTAAAGCTGAATATGTTCCATTTAATCCATATTGGCTCATCCAATTGGAGTCGGTAGAAGCACCGGCGCAAAGCAAAACATCAAAGAAATCGATGTTTGGTTGGTATGATCCGCATGTTCCGACACGAATAATTGTCTCAACATCATATTCGGCAAAAAGTTCATGAGAATAAATACCAATGGATGGATGTCCCATACCAGAAGCCATAACTGAAACACGTTTTCCGTTCTTGGTTAAACCAGTAAAGCAAAGGTTTCCGCGAACTTGATTAACAAGTTTCACATCATGTAAAAAGTTTTCGGCAATCCATCTTGCACGATTTGGATCGCCAGGCATTAAAACGACTTTCGCAATATCGCCTTTTTTAGCCTCATTATGTGGTGTAGCCATATAAATCTCCTTATTGTCCGCTTGATATTTTATCAAATAGCAGAATAGATTTCATTATCTAATCAAAAATTGTTGTTCCATCTTCGTACGCTTTAAAGATACGATCTCGTTCTTCCTTAGACATCTTTTTTGACATTTCTGGAAGCTTATCCATCGGGAAGAACTTAACATCAGTCACTTCGTGACAATGGTCATGGAACTTGCTCTCATCAATCTTCCCTTCAAAAACCATCACATATTCAGGAACATTCTTATTTGATTTGTGTGGAGTTCTTTCAAGTAAAGCAACTAGTCGAACAATTTCTGGTTCAATTCCGGCTTCTTGAGAAACTTCATTAAATGCCGCCTGAGATGGGGAGTCATATAAATCAGCCCATCCACCTGGAAGGGACCATAATCCAGAATTCGCTTCTCTAACTAAAAGAATTTCGTGTTTCTTATTTACAATTATTGTTCGAGATGAGATTGATGGAGTTGGATAAATATCGCGTTCGAACATACTTGGACGATCAAACTTTACATCACAAAATTTCTCGAGCATTTCGCGAGATAATTCATTTAATTCTTTATAGTTATCAATAGCGTATGCGTCGGTAGAATAAGTTAAACCGATTTTAGCAATTGAGTGGACTTTTACCACAAAATCATAAAATTCTTGATACTTCATATGGAAATTATAACATAGTAATAATTTCAATTGAAAACAAAATAAAAAATAACCGAGAATTGTCGGTTATTTTTGAAATTTTTAATTGCTATTCTTCTTTATCGTTTTCGGCGAACATATAGTCCTCAAGAACTCTCATAAATGAGTCTGGAGTAACATGGATTAATTCGCCTCCAACAGCAAGAGAAATTCTTCCAGTTTCTTCACTGACAACAACTGTAACAGAATCGGAAACTTCACTAATACCAATGGCGGCACGATGACGGCTTCCGAATTTACCAGTAAGCGGTTTTGTCGTTGGAGTGTAATAAACTGAAGCGGCAGCAATCATATCGCGACGAATAACAACTGCCCCATCATGAAGTCTGGTGCCAGGATAAAAGATGGTTTGGAGAAGTTCTGGTGTAACAGGAGCATTCACCACTGTTCCAGATTTCATAAAATCATCAAGGTTAGTATTACGCTCAAACGTAATAATCGCACCAATTTTTGTTTTGCTTAAGTTTTCAACTGCTTGGAATACTCTTGTGTATAAAGCATGGCGATCAAAAACTTTTTCAGTACCACGTTTAGATTTTACAGATAAAGTATTCGCAACAAGCGGTCGAAGATCACCTTGGTTAATAACCAAAAATACTGTTACTAAGCCAACAGTCACAATTAAAGAAGCGACCCAAATTGCTGTCAATCCAAAGAACCATGCAACAATGGTTGCACAAAGCCCTCCAATTGCTATAACAAATGGAACACGACGACGTAAAACACGAAGTAAGATGTAGATCGATGCTCCTAAAAGCACAAGGAAAAAGATCAACTCAATCCAGAGTGCAACATTATCTAAGACAAATTGACCATTCACAAACATAATTATTTAACCCAACGGTGAGCGAAACGAGAAGCTGCTGAAGCAGCAATAGCACCAACAATGTCATCGATGAATGTGTTGACAGTGCCAGTATCTTTACCGTCTTCGTTTAATTTGGCAATGATGCCATATTTCTTTTTATCAATGAATCCAAAGTTTGTTAAGGCAATTGAACCATAGAGGTTACAAATACCATACGCTAAGACTTCGTCTACACCATATAAGCCCTCATCACGAGTAAGGATTTTGGCTAAGTCTTTGTCTTTCATATAGCCTTGTTCGGCAGCAACGTCAAGTTCAATACCAGTCATAATGGCATTTTGGACTTCACGTTTAGAAAGGACAGACATGACTGATTCGAGAAGTTCTTCTTTCTTCAAGTCGACGTGGTAATCAGCTTGTAAGAAGCGAGCACAATCAGCGATGTCGTTGACTGTAACACCACGGGATTCAAGTAATTCGATACATTTTGTACGATAATCTTCCATTTAAAATACCTCCTTTTTAGTATTTATTTTGAATTTTCAACTCAAATATTATAGCACCAGTTATTTATTTAAATAAAGCAAACTATATTTCTTTTATACACGTAAAAGAAAAGGTTCCTTAAGGAACCTATTCAAATTTTGAAGTATCAAATCCTTTGAGGATTTTTCGTAGTGGTCGAATCACCTTGGCAACGTTACCATCTTCAAATGGATTGCGAAGATGGGCTTTGGCAAGAAGATGAACAAACGGATATTTACCACCCAATTTACAAAGTTTAACGTACTTTTTCCAGGCTTTTTCTCTATTCTTATGCATCTCCACACAAAATTGGAAAGCACAAACTTGAGCAAGAGTGTAATCAATGTAATAGAACGGGGTGCCAAAGATGTGCGATTGTCTCATCCACCATCCACCATGTCCAGCAGCTTTCATCTCGGCTGGATATTTCTTATGTGGGAGATAACGAGATTCAATTTCTTTAAATGCAGCACAACGTTCTTCATGAGTTGCAGTTGGATGTTTATAAACCCAGTGTTGGAACTCATCAATGGTAATTCCATATGGCAAGAAGCAAATCGAATCACTTAAATGATAATAACGATATTTATCCGCATCTTTACCAAAGAATAATTCCATCCATGGTTCAGCAAAGAATTCCATGGACATCGAGTGAATTTCACATGATTCAAGTGTTGGGGAACGATAATCACTTGGTTTGATGTTTCTTGATAAATAGCCTTGTAAAGCGTGACCAAATTCATGTGTTAGAACATCAACGTCGTGTGGGGTTCCATTAAAATTAGAGAAGATAAATGGATACTTATATTCATCAAAGAATGTCATATATCCACCAGGTTGTTTTCCTGGACGAGATTCAAGATCAAGAAGATGTCTTTCGGTCATAAAGTCCCAGAATTCACCAGTTACAGGAGACATTTCGTGGTACATTTTGCGAGCTGATTCGACAAGATAATGGGAGTCGCCAGCAAGCTTTGGATTTCCACTTTTGAAGAAGACATTGTAATCATAGGCAAACATCTTTTTATAAGGGATTTGCAGGCGATTTGCTTGATCTTTAAAGAGTTTTTGCGCAACAGGAACAACTTCCTCAGCAATTTGTTTTCGATAGTTCGCAACCATCTTTTCATCATAGTCGACACGACCCAATGAAAGGTAACCAAGTTCTGTGAAATCATTAAAGCCAAGTTTCTTCGCGGCCTTGTCTCTAAGCAAAACAAGTTTGCCATAGATGTCGCCTATTTCTTGTTCGTGGTCTTGGAAGAATTTGTCTACTGCAATCGCCGATTCTCTTCTTGTTTCACGATCTTCGCTTGAGGAGAATTTGCCCATTTGAGGAATGTTATAAATCTTGCCTCTAAATTCAATTTGGGCAGAACCCATGACTTTGTCATATTGGGAAGATAATTTATTGATTTCAACTAATTCAGGAATAATTTTTTCATCAAATGATTTGAGTTCGTTCTCAATCATTGTGAAATAGTATGTTCCATACTTTTCTTCAATTTGTTTACGGTATGGAAGATGAACAAGAATCTTGTTCCATTCATTGCTTAAGTTAGCAATTAACGGGGAGATTTCATCAACTAAATCCTGATATTTAGCAATGACTTCATCTTGTGTATTCAAAGTGAAACGAACAGAAATAATATTAAAGTTCGTGCCCATTTTGGACATATATCGTTCATAAGCTTTAATCACTTTAAATCCGCTTTCAAAATCGGGAGCAGCTTTTAGCTGTTCGTTGAAAGCTTTCATTTTCTTTTCGATTTGTTTAAACGAGAATTTCTTTACAGGAATCTCTTCGAATTTAATCGTCTTTTCCATAAGTTATTCCTTTCTAAAATTTAATTTGTTTTAATCCAATTCGTTAATGCTGAAGCAACTTGCGAATAGTATGAACTTGAAATATAACTATTGGCTGAACCAATGAAAATATTTAAACCCGATGGTTTATATGTTTTATAACTAATGTTCCATTCTTCTGTTTCTGAAACATTATCAATGTATTTTTTATAGCCAACCAGTTGACTAAATTTACTAGTCACATCTAATGGACCACCTAATTGTGTTAAAACATTTCCTAAATCGTAACATCTTAAATCACTTTCAAATGTAATCGTATAATTTTTTGTTGAAGTTACTGTTGAACAGTAGGCAGTGAGATTGTTGTTACTTGTATAGGTATTGAAAGCAGAAACAAAAGCATCAACATTCGATAAATTAAGCCAAGAAAGGGTCATAACGTTGTTTGATCCAAGTTGGTCAGAAGCACTATAGAAATTAACAAAGTTATCGCAAATTGATGTGAGCAATGTGCTTGTGTCAATGTTCTTGTTTCCGTACAAAGCATTGACCCATGGTGTATAATACCAACCATCGCCAGCCTCGGAAATTTGCGAAGCTACTTGATATTTAGCATATTCAGAGTTAAGAATGGCTTCTTCAAAGTTTTGTTTTAAACAGCAATCATAACCAATCCACTCAAATTTCTCTTTGTAACCAGTTTTCGAGAACGCGCCCTTAAATGCACTTTGAACCTCAAGTGGGGTTAAGCAGTCATCGTCCTTTCTTTCATCGAAGCAACATCCTTGAAGTCCGTTTCCGTGGTTCCAGAAAATAAACGCCATCTTATCGGCTGGATATTCAGTAATTCCATATTCAATAAATGATTGAAGTGTTGATGTTAAACCCATTGAAGCATAAGTTAATTGATCATCATTTACGAGGTTTTCTTGTTGTACGTGCCAACGTCCAAGCTTATCTTCTTGAATACCATAATCATAATCGGATGACCAAGAATTCGCGCCACCAGTTTCAATCAAAATATTTACGTCGTCTGGTTGAGTGTTTGTTGCAGCTAAAATTTCAGAAATGTCTTTACTAGCAGCACCACCATTACCTTCATCTTCCCATTCGCCGCCGCCTGGCCAACCGCCACCACCAGGTCTATTTCCATAATAGTAACTTTGACCTGACTCTAAATCAGAACCACACATATAAAGCATAATTGTATATGTATCTTGTTCTTTGGCTTCTAAAACTTCTAAAGAGGCTTGGCCAAACTTTGTTGTATCAGCAGTTGAAGTGGCAATAATATTGGTTTTACCAAGCGCTTTTGGAGAAATGTTTCCATTTGCATCAATTGTTGCAACACTGGTGTTTGATGAAGACCATGTAGCAGTCTTTGCTAATCCACCAACAACATCAACACTGTATGATGCTGTTGTAGTTTTATTTAAGCGAACAGTTGAACTAGATAATGCAACTGTTACATTTGTAACACGTGGTGTACTATCGTTAACAGTAACGTTGATAGTATCTACTTTTGAAGTATCATATTTAGATTTTGCTGTAATTGTGACTGGAGTAACTGTTTTTTGAAGAGCGGTCACTAATCCATTAGAAACACTCACTTTAGTTGGATCAGAGCTTTCCCAGATAACTTCTTGAGAAACTCCAGCAGTTGCATCAACTTTAGCAGTAAATTCCTTGGTTTTTTGATTTGCAGTATAAATATCTAAGACGTAATTATTTCCTGCAGCAGATGTACCATCCATAATCGTGACACTATTCACCTTTGGTGTAGAGTCAGCAACAGTGACATTCACTGTGCATGATTTGGATGTATCTTTAGCAGAAGTTGCTGTAACAGTTCCAGTTCCTTCTTTGGTTGCAGTAATCAAACCATTTTGGTTAACACTAAAGACACTGCTATTGCTAGACCACGTCACTTGTTGACTTGGACCATTTTTGCCTTTGACTTCAGCGGTTAATTGAAGAGTCTTGGAATGATATATATCAAGTGTTGGACTTTCTGGTGAAATAGAAACTGATTCAATAACTGGAATATCGTTAACAACACTAATCTCGCATAAGGCATAAGTGTCCTTATTAGAATTAGATTGAGCCTTAATCGTGGCTGTGCCTAAATCGACTGCGCTAACAACGCCGTTATCAACAGTAGCAACGGAATCGTTGGATGTTGTCCAAGATACGCTTTGGTCAAAATCTCCTTCACCACTAACAGTGACAATCAGAGTTTCAACAGTATAACGATGTTCTTCGTTCAAATTAAAAGTCAGCTCAGAACGATTGAGCGTTACCGATGTCACAACATCAGTTTTTTTCTTTTTCTTTTTTCCAGTTCCGCCAGCAGTACAACCTGCCAAAAGAACGGTAGCGAGAAGTAAGGCGAACAGTTTCTTTTTCATCATGGATTTCCTTTTTCACCGCTAAAGTGAAAGAATATTCTAAAATATTCTATAAATAAAAACAATCAAACAAACACTTTTATGTGTTTATTTGACTGCTTTATCTAAAGATAAAGTTATATATAACGAACTTTGTTTGTTATTTATAATTCAACAACGGAAACATCGCCTAATTGGTATGGTCCACCTGAGTAAACTTGGTTCACATAACTAACTGCTTTTCTGGCTGTATCCCGTGCTCCAATGACTTCCATTTCTGCTTTGGAACGATCAGCTTCAACATTAGCTTTTACCAAATAATAAGTAACATTAATTAAAACGTAACTTCCACACTCATAGATTTGAACATCGTTGCTATGGATAATAAATGAGTTTGCTCGACGGCAATAGTCTTTGACGCATTCTGCGACTTCGCGTGCTGATGGCATAAATTAATCTCCTTATGTTTCTTCTATTTTAGCATATTTTCTCACCTAAAAGAAAAAATGCGAAACGCATTTCTTCTTTGGAGCACCTGGCGGGAATCGAACCCGTACAATCAGCTTGGGAAGCTGATGTTCTACCACTAAACTACAGGTGCATAGAAAAAGCCCACATAGAGTGAGCTTTTAATACAGATTAAAGAGAACGAATTTTACCTTCGTCGTCATGGATGCGAACAGAGACTCCATTCACACGTTTGACGGCTTCAGCATATTTGATGGCTTCTTCTTCGGAATCAAACTCAGCAAATGGTTTTTCTTCACCAACTTGTTTGAGTTGATATTTACCATCTTTATTTTTTGAGATATGCACTGGTTTAGAACTAGCTAATTTTGGTGCATCAACTTCTTCTTCTCGGTTATCTCTAACACGAATAATTTCCTCGATAAATTCAACTGGTTCTTCTTCGTGTTCACGGAAGAATGGAAGATCAACATATTCTTCGTCGCTGACGCCAAAATATTCAGGTTCTGCTGGTTCTTTCTTTGGTTCAAAGTTAGCCATTGCAGCAACAACACCGAGTTCTTCTTCACTTAAAGATGGAGCTTCTGCTTCTTCTTTTTGAGGAACGAATTTTGGATCAAAAATTGGGAGATCTTCAACTTGTTCTTCAACTGGCTTACTATTTAAGAAAGCAACGATACGTTCATCAACAGGTTCTTCTTCCTTTGCTCTATGTTCAACTTTCACACTTGGTGGAAGTTCTTCTTCAGCAAAGCCTTTTGGTTGATAATTACGAAGAGCTTCTAGAACGAATTTTTCTTCTTCAGTGAGAAGTTCATCTTCTTCACGGGTTGGAACAAAGTTAGGATCAAACATTGGAAGGTCGATTCCTTTTTCTTCGGCTTCATGTTTAGAATCAAGGAAGTGAAGAATGCTTTCTGGGATTTCATCTTCATGAGAGAAGCGTTTTGATGCTAATAAAGCTTCAATTTCATCATCACGAACATAGTGTCCTTTTAAGACATGATTTGGACCAACTTCAATATGTTCCACTTTATGTAGAACAAGTTCAGGATCGGAATCTTTTTTGTGTTCTTCAAATAAAATTGGTGGGAGATCGTTATAATCGATTTCATAACTATCAGAAGAAGATCCTGCTTTATCAGCCTTAGCGGCTTTCTTTGCTTCTTTACGGGCTTTAGCGGCCTTAAACATAATGATGACATGAACAACAAATGCCGCAATGAATAAGACAATTGCGCCGAGTTCGACGTATTGCATAATCACATAGCCAGTATTATCAACTTCCGTAAGAACAGCATAAGCATTAAAGGTAGCATCAACAAGAACACCTAAAGCGCCGAATGTTAATGCAATAACAGCGATAAATCCGAATAAAATACCAATGAGACGTTTTTTGACAATTCCAAAAACGATCCAAAGGACAAGTAAAAGCGATCCAACAATTGGAGCGACAAGCATGATTACAATAGCAAGTCCAAATAGTTTAATTGCACGTGAGAAATCATTGAAAACATCACCAAGAGTTTCAAAAATTTTGCCAAAATCAAACTCATAACCAGGTAAAGGTGATACTAGTGGATAAACTAGTGGTAGGATAGCAGCAACAACCGCAACTGGAATGAGGATTGCTAAGACGATTTTTAATACTTTCATAAGAAAAAACCTTCCTTTTAATGCGCTTACATTATAACACGCACACAATAAAAGCAAAATAAAAACTCCAGCAATCACTGGAGATTTTATGTTCTGGTGGGTGCTAAGGGGCTCGAACCCCTGACCTTCTGTACGTCAAACAGATGCTCTCCCAGCTGAGCTAAACACCCGAGTGTTTTGGTGCCGTCAGACGGAATTGAACCATCGACCTACTGATTACGAGACAGTTGCTCTACCTGCTGAGCTATGACGGCAGAGGGCGTGATTATATTAAATGATTCACTTATATATTTCAATACTTAGTTTTGAAATTTTTCGAGGCAAATCAATTAATAAAGTTTTCCAACAACCCAGTTAAAGAAACGGGTGGGGAAAATTTTAGCTAAGAAACAGAAGAAAGAATATTTGCCTCCACCAACATAAAGTGGTTTTACCCGAGATTTGCTGGATATTTTATATAATTTCTTTGCCATTTTCTCAGGAGCCATTCCATGTGTTTCATCATGTTCCATTGTCTTCACTGACTTCTCTAAACGAGTATAAACTTCACTACCTTCCACGCTCTTTTCTCTAGCGGCAGTAAAACCTGTTTGAACATCTCCTGGCATCAAAGCACAGACTGAAATATGAAATGGACGAAGTTCATTAGCAAGCGACAATGTAAGAGAATTCATAGCTGCTTTTGCAGCACTATAAAAGCTTTGGAATGGAATCGAGAAGACAGCAGCAACAGAAGAAACAAAAACAATGCGACCTTTCTGTTCTTTTCTCATATACGGCACTACTGCTTTAACAACAGTTAGCGCACCAAAGAAATTCACATCAAATTGTTTTTTTGCGTCTTCTAATTTGGTGAATTCAATTGGTCCAGAGATGCCAAAACCAGCGTTGTTAATTAAGACATCTATGTGTCCTTGTTCAGCAATAACTTGGCTGATGGCTTCTTGAACGGTTTCTTCTTTTGTTACATCACAGAAGATATGTTTAACACTATCAAAAGATTTGCCTGAACGAGAGAGTTCATAGACAACATGTCCTTTTGATGCAAAGTGTTTTACTGTGGCTAAGCCAATACCGCTTGATCCACCAGTAATTACAACGACTTTAGTCTTCTGTTTTTTCATTATTTACAACTTCAGCAATAATATCCGCTGCTTCATCAATGAGTTTTTCATTGTGCGAAGCCATTAAGGTAACACGCAATAAACATTCACCTTCTGGTGCAGCTGGTGAAACAACTGGGTTAACATACACACCTTTTGCAAAGAGTTTTTGAGCAATAATGAATGTTCTCTTTGGTGTGTAGGTGTAAATTGGAACGATTGGAGTTTGTGCCTCCACAATATGGAGTCCACGATCTTGGAATGCTTTTCTACAATAATTTCCAAGTTCATTTAATCTGCTAACCATTTCTGGATGAGATTTTAATTCACGGAGTGCTTGTAAAGCACAAGCAGCCGAAGCTGGCGTTAAGGAAGCACTAAAAATGAATGGACGAGAACAGTGACGAACATAGTCACAGACTTCTTTAGAAGCAGCCATACATCCGCCGATCGAGGCAAGTGATTTAGAAAATGTGTTCATAATGACATCAACTTGGTCTTCTAAACCAAAGTATGATGCAGTACCACGGCCACCTTCGCCTAACACGCCTAAGCTATGAGCGTCATCAACCATGACACGAGCGCCATATTTCTTTGCTAATGCACAGATTTCTGGAAGCTTACAAATATCACCTCTCATAGAGAAGACGCCATCGGTAACGATTAAAATGCCTGCAGTTTGAGGAATACTTTGAAGTTGTCTTTCAAGATCTTCCATATCGCTATGACGATAACGTAAAACTTTTGCATAACTTAACTTACAAGCATCATAGATACTAGCGTGATTTTCACGGTCATTTAAAATGTAATCACCAAAACCAGCTAAGGCAGAGATGATACCTAAGTTGGATTGGAATCCAGTTGAAAAAGTAACAGCATCTTCTTTGTGTAAGAATTCAGCAATTTCTTTCTCAAGTTCTTTATGTAAATCTAAAGTTCCATTAAGGAAGCGGGAACCGGAACAACCAGAACCATACTTTTCTAATGCTTTGATTCCGGCATCAATAACGTTTTGATTTTCGGTTAAACCAAGATAGTTATTCGAACCAAGCATAATAATGCGATGGCCTTCCATAACTACTTCTGGGGCTTGTCTGGACTGTAATTCGTGGAAGTATGGGTAAATGCCTTCCTTACGAGCCATTTCAAGCAATGGGTTTTTATACTTTGAAAATAAATCCATGTTCTAACCTCACTTTTAAAAAAAGCACGATAATTTTATTCATATATTATGAATTAGTAAAGAAAAATAATTGTACTGTGTCAATTTATTGGAGAATTGCTGGTGAAAAAATTTAAAAAATTTGTGTTATCAAACAAAAAAGAGATTGAATACAATCTCCGTTTTGGGTGCCCACGGTCGGACTCGAACCGACATGGATTTCTCCGAAGGATTTTGAGTCCTTTGCGTCTACCAATTTCACCACGTGGGCGTTTTATCGTGGGTGCAGTGAGCGAGACTTGAACTCGCAACCTGAATCAGGATGGGCTTCTGAGACCCACGCGTATACCAATTCCGCCACCACTGCGTTGCGATAAGTATACACTAATTTAAAATTTTATAAATAAAGTTTCTTAATTTTGTCTAATGTTGGGGCATCGGCTTTGGAAAATTCGAGTTTATCGAGTTCTTCTTTGTTTGACCACGCCATATTAATATGTTCAGTTAATGTTGGCGTGCCTTCAAGAAGCTCGCAACGATAAGTATCAATATGAAGGATTTGGGTTGGGTACTCATCAACAATATTTGTGATTCGCTCATAAACCTTCACTTTGATCTTTAGTTCTTCAAGTAATTCACGGGCTAAAGCTTGTTCAGGAGTTTCACCTGGCTCAATCTTTCCGCCTGGGAATTCCCATTTAAATTTTGTTTCGCCTTTATTACCTCTTTGGGCAGCAAAAACATAACCATCTTTAATGATTGCACCAGCTACTACAAAGACTTCTCTTTTCTTATTTTTACCAGCAATTTCTGGTTCAATTAACTTTCTGAGGGCTTTTTTACTACCAAGTTTGAGACAAACAATTAATGCAACTACACAGCCAATTAAAGCAATAATTCCTAATGCGATAAAGATCCAAAAGAAAACATACAATAAAGTACTTGAGTTTGTATTTCTTAGTCCAATAAATAAAGCAATTAAGCCTAAAACAACCGCTCCAATTCCTGTGTTTCCAACAACAATCCAGAGTTTTTCAATAAGTTTCTTTCGTTTTGCAATCTCATCCATAGCACAAATTATAATTCATCATTAATTATTTCTAAAGAAAAATCACCGCAATTAACGGTGATTAATCAAGTTCTGGTGGATCTGACCGGGCTCGAACCGGCCACCTCCTCCATGCCATGGAGGCGCTCTCCCAGATGAGCTACAGACCCAGGTGCCTAACTATATTATCTTTTAATAAATAAAAAGTAAAGAAAAAGCCCCAAAGAATTTTGAGGCTAATAATGTGGCGCGGTCAAGACGACTTGAACGTCCAACCCCCTTCTTAGGAGGAAGGTGCTCTATCCAGTTGAGCTATGACCGCAATGTTGGTCGGAGCGAGGAGAATCGAACCCCTGACCTCTTGGTCCCGAACCAAGCGCACTACCAACTGTGCTACGCCCCGATATCATCTAAACCAAACTCAAAGAGTGACATCTGGTCACTTTCACCCATGCCATCAAGTGTTCCAATGGCACTTAAATCTTCGACGTTTGTTGAAGAGAGTTTGGTTCGTTTGAGAAGGTCTTCCTTTGAAGAGAATGGCCCTTTCTCGCGAGCTTCAACAACACTTTCAGCAGCAGAATCACCTAATCCATCAATAACAATGAACGGACAAATAAGAGCTTTGTCATCATGATTAACAACAAATTCTGTCGCTTTCGATTTATATAAATCAACTTTTTTAAACTTGTATCCACGTTCAGTCATTTCAATCGCCACTGTCAACATCTTTAAAATATCTGTCTCCTTTGGAGAAAGTTTTTCGTGCTTATTCTTACGACCTCTTAGTTCATCATATCGTTGAATAATGGCTTCTTTTCCACCAAGCATTGGAACGATGTCGTATTGTTTACAACGAGCAGAGAACCAAACTGCGTAGAATTCAAGTGGATAATAGAGTTTAAAGTATCCAACACGAACCGCCATTGTCACATAAGCAACAGCGTGGGCTTTCGGGAACATGTATTTGATCTTGTTACATGATTCAATGTACCACTCTGGAACATTACAAGCTCTAAGTGCTTCTTCGGCTTCTTTTGGAATCTTACGACCTTTACGAACGGATTCCATTGTATTAAAGGCTGTTTTTGGTTGAACACCTTTGGAAATTAAGTAAGTCATGATGTCATCACGACATCCGATAACTTCACGAATGGTTTTGCCATTCTTAATTAATTCTGAAGCGTTTCCCTGCCAGACGTCAGTACCGTGGGCAAGACCAGCAACAGCAACAAGATCAGCAAACGATTTTGGTTGAGCACCTAAAAGAATATCACGACACACATCTGTTCCGAATTCTGGCAAACCTGATGCACCGTTACGAACTTTGAGGTAGTTGCCACTTCTTTCAAGAGCTTTATCCGATGTAAATAACGAAATAACTTTTTTATCATTAAGAGGAATATCTTTCATCTTTAGACCGGTCATTTCGGTCATCAATCTTAACGCAAGTGGGTCAACGTGACCCAAAAGGTCAAGTTTAAGCAAAGCGTCGTGAAGAGCACGATAATCAAGATGGGTTGTTAACCAATCAGATTCTTTATCGTCGGCAGGATATTGAATTGGTGTGAAATCGTAAATATTACAGGTTTTTGGCAGAACCATAATTCCACCAGGATGTTGTCCAGTTGTACGTTTTGTATCAGCAACATGGCTGGCTAAATAAGCAATATAAGAAGAAGGAATTGTACTTGGATCAATGCCACGTTCTTCAAAATAACCACGGACATAACCGAAAGCAGTTTTTTCAGCAACTGTTTCAATTGTACCTGCTCTGAAAACGTTGTTTTCACCAAAAATATCTTTCGTACTATCGAATGCTTTCTTTTGGTAGTCACTTGGGAAGTTTAAATCAATATCAGGAATCTTATCCGCATTAAATCCAAGGAATGTTTCAAATGGAATATTTTGTCCGTCTCCAACAAGAGGTTCACCACAAACTGGACACTTTTTATCTGGGAGGTCATAGCCAGAATGAATTTCTGGATCATCAATCCACTCTAAATGTTTACATTTTGGACAACGATAATGTGGTCTAAGTGGGTTAACTTCGGTAATACCAAACATATGTGCAGCAAAAGAAGATCCAACGGATCCACGAGAACCAACAACATAACCAGCTTCATTTGCTCGTCGAACAATTTCGTGAGCAATATAGTAAGTCACGGAATAACCATTATCGATAATACCAGAAAGTTCTTTTTCCAAGCGGTTTTGAATCTCTTCTGGGAGTGGATCACCATAGATTTCGTGAGCTTTTGCATAGCAAGTATCACGCAAAATCTTAGGTGCCTCTTCAATAACTGGTGGGTGTAAATCTTTTTTAATTGGTTTAAATTCACCAATCGAATCAGCAATTTTGTTTGTGTTTGTAACAACAATCTCGAAAGCTTTTTCCTTTCCTAAGAAAGCGAAAGCATCAAGCATTTCCTTTGTGCTTCGATAATGTTGATCAGGTGCTTCTAATGAGGTGTCTCGCATATGAAGTGGGTGGAGTTTGCCTCCAACCGCTTTGGCAGAGATGTACACATCTCGAGTAATTTTGTCTTCTGGATTGAGATAGTGAACATCACCTGTGGCCACAACTGGTTTTCCAATCTCGTCAGCACACTCAACAATGTCTTTGATGTATTTCTTAACTTCATCAAAACTATCAACACTTCCAAGATTAACTAAATGACGATAGTTCTCTGGAGGTTGAACTTCAATATAATCATAGAATTTCATGACCTCTTTCAGGTCAGATTTGGTCATTGTTCGAGCACCATCAAAGACTTCACCGTTACAACACGCTGAACCCAATAATAGATGCTCACGTAATCGTGCAATTTCTCTTTTTGGTGTCTTTGGAACATCTGCAAGATATTTAATATGTGACAAAGAAACAAGTTCATAAAGTGCTCTGAATCCATCTTCATCTTTGACAAGACAGTTAATGTGACTTGGGCGAATATGTTTCAGCATCGCTTCAGTTGTTTTAATCTCAGCCAAATCAGAATGCTTCAGATCCATATTGTGCTCGGTGAGTCGATTTAGCATAGCTAACCAAACTTCATTTAAAACTTTAGCGTCATAATCAGCACGGTGAGCTTCTTCATCATTATATGATTGAATTCCAAGGTTTCTTGATAAAGAACCCAAGCGATGAGACCCAGCTTCTGGGAACATATAGTGAGATAGCGAAAGAGTATCAATCGCCGGTGGTTTAATTGGTTCACGACCCATTCTAATTAAGGAAGCATTGATGAATCCAAGGTCGAATGTGATGTTATGAGAAACGATAATCGCATCTTTAAAGAAGTCAATGATACGATCGGCACACTCTTCAAAAGTTTTTGCCGAGTTCACCATTGCTTGTGTAATATGAGTTTTATCTTGAACTTTTTGTGGGATTGGAATCAAAGGATTAATAAAGAAGTCCTCTGTTTTCACAATATTTCCATGTTCAAATCGAATCGCACCAAACTCAGTAATGCGGTCGTATTCTTTCGAAAGTCCGGTTGTTTCTAAGTCGAACACAACATAAGCCGTGTTTCGTAATGGAATTGGTTGAGGATTAAGGGCAAATGGTAGTTCATCGTTAACCATGTAGAGTTCAGATCCATAAAGAATCTTTACTCCACTATCTTTTTGAGCATCTTGTGCTTCAGGGAACGATTGCACAACACCATGGTCGGTCACCGCAATTGCTTTGTGACCCATTGCTTTAGCAAGCTTACAATATTCACTAATGGAGGCAACACCATCCATAACCGACATTCTGGTATGAAGATGAAGTTCAACGCGCTTTTGTTCTTCATCGTCACTTCTCATAGCTGGAGGTGGAACGATTTCAAAACCGCGTGCTGTAACAGAAACTTGTCCGCTACGTTTATCGGCCTCAGCATAACCTTTAATGTGAATATACATTCCGTTTTTCAATTTTTCGATTTCTTCAACGGTCGTATGTTTGTTTTCAACAATACGGATGTTAATCGCTTGTTTTCCGTTTCCTATGCCACATGGACAAACTGCTTTGCCAAAATAATTTGTACGAATTTTATCGATACCGAAAACTTCGCCAGTAATGTCGACGTTTCCGCTATCCTCTTTAATCAAAGAGAAGTCAGTGTACTTTTTAAATGGGATGGCATCTCTCCATGTTTGCGGATCATAATCACTCTTTGATTTATTTTTCTTTATATTTTTACCAAGGTCTTTCAGTTGAGAAATGTTGTTCTTTAAGGTTTCGATATATTCTTCTTCGTAAGCCTTTAAAGCACTTTCTTCTTCCTCTTCTTCAACCATTTCGGCGTTTTTATAGTAGGATTCGTTTTCATCATCACCGCTTTCGGCAATTTCTTCCTCATAGACTTGGTTGGCTTTTTCTTCCATTTCATCGAGGACTTCTTGAGAAACATTAGGAGTTGTTTTTTCTTCTAAACGAACTATCGAAACAACATCAAATCGGTATGATAAAAATCTGAGGAATTCTTTGAAATCATCCAAGATTTGCTGGTTATTTCGCTTTTCTTCTTCAGTTTTAAAAACAAAGACAATTGCATCTTCTTTTTCTTCTAAAACTTGATCTGAAACAAAACGATTGTGAGCGCGATGCCAATCTGGGAAAAGTTTAATTGCATCCTTAACAGTCGGTTTCTTCTTATAAGAGAATTTCAAATCATAAGGATAAGTAATTGATTCAAGTCCGTGTTGGAACTCTTCTAATAAATCGTAGTTCCATGGCGTGTCTTTAACGACAAGCATGTCGACTTGTTCTTTTTTAAACGGATTACGAGTGACCAAATCAAAATCAAGATCGAAACGTTCAATGTTTTCGAGGTGGATGTGATTTAAGAATCTTCGCATCTTATCATTCATACATTTACACCAGCTTGATTATGTCTAGAACAACAATCGTAATCATTAAAGCAAATAAGAGTACTAATCCAATTGCTGACATGATGCCTTTAACCTTTGTTGGAACTTTCTTTCTAGTAATTGCTTCAATAATTGTAATTAATAGAGCAAAACCGTCTAATCCAGGGAATGGTAACAAGTTAAAGATAGCAAGGTTAACGCTAATTAGACCCCAGAAATAAAGATAGGTGGCAAAGGTGTAAGAACCATAAATGTTGGCTGTCATATCAAAGATACCAACGATGCCAGACATATTTTTAATACCACCAGTAAAGAGTGTTCCTAAACCTTTAAAAACAGCAACGGAAGCTGATCCATAATCTTTAAATGTTTGTTTCCATTTATCGCCAAAGGTCCAATCCTTATCATCCATTGTTTTAAAAGAAAGTCCAATATCATCCCAAACATACTTATCTCCGCTCTTCACGGCTTTGATGGTTGGGTTAAACAGAACTTCATCATATTTCTTTGTTGATTCGTTATATCGAGCAAATTTAAGGTGTGCTTCAAAACTAACACCTTCAAATGGTTGATATGCTTTTTCGGTGAAGTTAGCGTAAAGGCCTTCTTGCTCAATTCCACCATCAACTTTCATGTATGCATCATAAAGAGATTTAATGTGAACTGTATAAGTTCCATCTCCATTATCAGTTGCAATATTTTGACCAGCAATTGCTGGATAAATTAACATTCCTTCAGTAAATTTTGTGTAATGCTTTGTTCCAGTTGGAGCATAGCAAATCACATACTTATTCGACTCAATTTCCGCAGTGTTATCGACCATATAGAATTGACCGGCATGGATGATTTTTTCGTTATCAGTGTATTCGTAAGAAATGTAGCTCTTATGATGTGAGACCATAAAGTCATCATCTTTTAAAGTAGAAGCGGCAACACTATCTTGAGTGATTGAGGCATACTTTGTTGTGACAATTCTTGGAAATGCGAGGTTAGAAATAGCAATTAAAACAAATGCTAAAATTGCATTTAAAACAACACCAGCGACAAGAATGATACACTTCTTCCATTTTTTAATGCCTTCGAGGGATCTTTCTTCTGGAATAACTGTACCAGGTTCCAGTTCCATTCCTTCTCCATACATTGAAACATAACCACCAAAAGGAATGGCTCTTAAAGAGAAGTATGTTTCTTTTCCTTTTTTGCGTTTATGAATTAGAGCTGGTCCAAAACCAATAGAAAATTCCTGGCAATAGACGTTGAAAAGCTTTACCATTGAGAAATGGCCAAGTTCATGAATTGTAATCAGCGCGCTTAACGCGATGACAAACAAGACAACAGCAACAATCCAATCTAACGCACTCATTAGTTCACCTTTCTAGCTCTTTTGTCGATTCGCTTAATTTGACAAAGCGATGGATTTCGAATTAATTTTTGTTTCGCCACTTTTTGGCCAACAAATTTCGCAATATCTAAATAACCGATTTCATGATTTAAAAAACGATATACAGCTGTTTCATTTGCGGCATTTAAAGCAATCATCTTTGATGCACCTTCAAGCAAAGCTTGTTTAGCAATTTCTGTGCATGGATATCGTTTGTAATCATAGTCGTGGAAATGACAATCTTTGAATTCTTCAAGAGATTTAACTTTGTATACTTTATATTCACTCTTTCCTTCAAACATGGCCCATTTAATTGGCTCATGCATATCCGGTTTTCCATAATCAACAATCAGTGTTCCATCATTAAGTTCGACTGCTGAGTGAATCAAAGATTCATCGTGCATCTGAACACGTATTTTGTTGAGCGGAAAATGATACAAATAATAAGCTTCAATAATTTCAAAACCTTTATTCATCATTGTGGCGCAATCAATCGTGATTTTTGCGCCCATCTTCCATGTTGGATGACACAATGCATCTTCTGGAGTTTGCTCGGCAAGTTTAGAAATCTCGACATTTCTTAGAGCTCCACCACTTGCGGTAATGATTAGACTCTTCACATCCTTGATATCGCATTTAGACAAACATTTAGCCAAAGCGACATGTTCCGAATCAATTGGATAAAGTTTACCTTTTCCTTCATCAAGAAGTTTGTTGATGATTGTTCCCCCAGCAACTAGTGCTTCTTTGTTAGCTAAGCAAAGAATCTTATTTTTCCTTAAAACATTAATCGCTGGTTCTAATCCAACAAAGCCAACCAAAGCATCAACACAAAGGTCAAAATCAGTTTTCTTAATAATTCTTTTTAATCCACATTTACCTGAAAAAACAGAAACATTTTTAAACTCATTTTTGAGTTCGTTTGCTGGTGATTTGCCGGTAATATATGCGAATTTTACTGTTTTAAATTCGTTTAAGATTTCTTTTGCTTTTGCTAGGTTTTTGCCAACAGAAAAACCAACAAGTTCAAACTCATTTGAATACTGTCGAATAATATCCAGAGTCTGAGAACCGATTGATCCTGAAGCTCCTAACAAAAGTACTTTTTTCATACTGTAAACTTTTCTATCATTTCCATAAAAACTAGTAAGCCACTAACTAGACCACTAGCAAAAATTAATGAATCAAGACGATCAAGAACACCACCGTGTCCTGGAAGAATAGCGGAGAAATCTTTTACTCCAAAACTTCTCTTAATAGAAGAGAAGAAGAAGTCTCCGATATCTCCGAAGAATGGGATAAGTAAAGAAATAATCATTACCCAATACCAGTGGTTTAAATCGAGTTGAGGAAGAATTGGAATTCCAACTCCACCCATAATCATGGCAAAAGCAAATGTGATGGCGAACGAAATCACGATACCACCAATTGCTCCTTCCCAAGTTTTCTTTGGGGAAATTTCTGGAGCCATTTTGTGTTTGCCAAAGATTAAGCCAACAAAGAAGGCACCAATATCATTGGCACATACGCCAACAATAACGTAGACAATTAACAATAATGATTGTCCGTAGACAAAACTATCTTCGGTAATCATAGTTCCTATTGAACCAAACATTGTGAATGGAGCAAATCGCAAATATAACAACGCCTGAATTCCTAAACTCAAAATAACAATCATTGAAAAGAAATAGAAGACGTAACGAATCGTAAATTCACGACTAAAGAAACACATGACAAATAAAACTGCAGCTGTCGTCAAAAGAAGCATTTCCGATAGTTTTAATTCGGAGAAGTTAACTGTGAAGAAGTTTGCAAAATCAATGCGTTCATGTGCACGTACGGCATCAATATAATTTCGAAGAATTACATAGTAACAAGTAGCAATTAATAAGATAATTACCACCACAAATGTGACGGTTCGAGTTTTTCCTTTTAGATTAGTAATATGAACACTTTCGTAGGCAAAACAAACAGCAATTAAAACAGAAAGAGCAACAAAATAGATGCTTCCAAAAATCATAGCTGGAACAAGCAAAGCAACTAAAGCTACTCCTGTCAGTGTTCTAATCTTAATCGAATGTTTTTGCTCAGGGCTGAGTTTATTTTTTTCCATCATCTAAACCTCCGAAACGTCTGTTACGATTGTTGTATTCTTTTAAACAATCAACAAAAGCCTCACGCTTAAAGTCTGGCCAATGAACTTTAGTGAAAACAAATTCAGCATAAGCTAATTGCCATGGGAGGAAGTTACTTGTTCTTTCTTCGCCTGAGGTGCGAATCAGAAGGTCAACATTTGGTAAACCTTTTGTATATAAATGATTTTCGAAGACCTGTTCATTGATATCTTCAATATTTAATGAGCCTTCTTTAACCTCTTGGGCAATTTGTTTTGCCGCTCGAGTAATTTCTTCTTTGCCACCATAGTTAAGACAAATGTTCATAACATACTTGTCATTATCTTTGGTCATATCCATTGATTTATAGCAAGTTTTTTGAGTTTTTTCTGGAAGACGTGAAAGATCTCCAGAAAGAACAATACGAACTCCATCTCTCATTAAATGATCAATTTCTTTTTTAAAGAAAATTTCTAGATATTTAAACAATTGAGAAATTTCTCTCTTTGGTCTTTTCCAGTTTTCAGTCGAGAAAGCATAGAACGAAAAAACCTTGATGTTATAGTCTTTGCAATGTTCGAAAACCTCAATAATTCGATTCATTGCTTCTTTGTGGCCTAAGGTTCGTGGTAAGCCACGTGCTTTAGCCCAACGTCCATTACCATCCATAATGAAAGCAATGTGGGTAATTGGTTTATTCAGTTCGATTTCACGTTTCATGCTTCATATTATATACGCATACGAAAGCACAATAAATAAAGAATTGAAAAAGTTCTAAAAGAAAAGGAGGAATTAGCCTCCTTATTAGATTGAGAGAATATCCTTCTCTTTTTCCGCTAGAATTTTGTCAATTTCAGAAATCGCTTCATCAACGACTTTTTGAATTTCATCTTGCACACGTTTCTGATAATCTTCGGTCATGTCATCTGCTTCTTTGACGAAGTCAATATATTCACGACGGACATTTCTCACGGCAACTTTGCTATTTTCTGCAGTTGCTTTTGCTTTCTTCACTAACTCACGACGTGTGTCTTCAGTTAATGGTGGGAAAGTAAGTCGAATACAATCACCTTCGCTAACAGGGTTAACACCAAGGTTAGCCGCAGCGATTCCAGCAACAATGGATTTAATATCATTACGGTCATAAGGTTTGATCAATAATTGACGTGGTTCTGGAACAGTGATTGAGGAGATTTGGTTCACCGCAATTTTGTCTCCATAATAGTCACATTGGACTCGGTCAAGAATTGCTGGTGTGGCTCGGCCTGTACGAATGAGAACTAACTCGCCACGTAAGGCTTCAACAGTTTTCTCTAATCTGCTTTGACATTCTAATGTAATATCATCCATCTTTTTATCCTCTCTTGATTGTAGTTCCAACGTCTTCTTTACGCACAACCTTTAAGAAATTATCGGGGTTTTGCATATTAAATACGCGAACATCAATATTCTGATCCTTGAGCATTTCCACTGCTGCTAAATCCATTACTTTTAAATCTTTAGCAATGATTTCTGAGCAGGTGATTTCCTTAAACATGTAGGCATCTTTGTTGTAGCGAGGATCATCGCTGTAAATACCATCGACACCATTCTTTGCGATTAAAATCGCATCACAACCAACTTGAATAGCACGTAAAGTGGCACAAGTATCGGTTGTAAAGAATGGTTTTCCAGTACCTCCGCCAAAGACGACAACAGTCTTCTCTTTTAAATACTTATCCGCCAGTTCTTCGGAGAAAGTTGGAGTAAACGTTTCCATTGGTACGGCTGATAAAACAACCGCATTTTGCTGGAGATTTTGCAATGAATTAGCTAAAGCAAACGAATTAATAATCGTTCCAAGCATTCCCATTTTATCTCCGGTAACACGTTCAATTCCAGACTTCTCAACGATCGAACCACGGCAAATATTTCCGGCCCCAATCACGACACAAACTTCGGTGCCGGCTTGGGCAATTTCTTTAATGACTTTGGAAATATTTAAAAGAGCCTCTGGGTCAAGGATTCCATTACTTTTGTCTCCGGCAAGAGCTTCGCCAGATAATTTGATGAGAATTCGTTTATACACCTTTTGGCTCCTTTATTGATTACTTAATTTCCTTCATGACTTCTTCAGCGAAGTTATCTTTGCGTTTTTCAATTCCTTCACCAACAGAGTAACGAATGAATTTAACAATCTTAATTCCTTTTTCTTTGGCTACTTGAGCAACGCTCTTTTCACCATCGAGTAAGTATGCTTGGCTACCTAAAACGGATTCAGCAAGAAGTTTTTTCACCTTTCCGTTAACGATACCTTCAAGCATTTGGGCTGGTTTACCAGCCATCTTTGGATCGGCTTTGATATTTTCTAAAGCAATTCCCTTTTCGTGAGCAATCACTTCTGCTGGAATGTCTTCTTCAGCAATATACTTTGGCGCATTTGCAGCAATATGCATCGCTAATCCTTTTGCAAATTCAGGATCTTCTTTATCAAGGACAACTAAAGTTGCAATTTTACCACCCATGTGGATATAAGCACCAAATCCTTCACCAGCTTTCTTTTCAACGATTTCAAAACGACGATAATCGAGTTTTTCACCCATTGAAACAGTCGCATCAGTGAATAAAGCTTTGGTAGCTTCTTTGGCTTCTTCTAAAGAAGCACAGCCTTTTTCTAAAGTAACTTTGGCCGATTCGCGAACTAAAGCATGGAATTTTTCACCTTTAGAAACGAAGTCAGTTTCGCAGTTAATTTCGCAGATGATGGCTTTATTGCCAGCAACTTGAACTTCAGCTAAACCTTCAGCGGCAATACGTGATGCTTTGGCTTGGGCCTTAGCAATACCCTTTTGACGTAACCAGTCGATAGCTTTTTCAACATCGGAGTTACTTTCTTCAAGGGCGTGCTTGCAGTCCATCATGCCTGCGCCAGTACGTTCACGAAGTTCTTTAATTAGTTCAATCATGCTTGCCATAATTATTTTCCTTCTGCTGGTTTTTCTTCAGCTTTTGGGGCTTTTTTGGCTGGAGCTTTTTTGGCTGGAGCTTTTGCAGCTTCAGCTGGTTTTTCTTCTGCTTTTGCTTCTTGTGAAGCAGCAGCTGCTTTAGCAGCTTCTTCACGTTGAGCCTTCTTCATGGCTTGGTATTTTTCCATACGTTCTTGCTTTTCTTGACGAGCTTTGCGAATGGCAGCAATTCTTTCGGCGTTTTCTTTATCCGCTTGACGGACAGCGTCTTTCATTGTTACTTCTTCGCCTTCATCTTTAGTGTAAGCAATGACAGTAATTCCGCCCTTTGATTCAACGATGGCGTCAGCAAGTAATCCAATAATTAAGGAAACGGATCTTGTCGCATCGTCATTGGCTGGAATTGGGAAATCTAAGACATCTGGGTCACAAGTTGTGTCGGCTAAACCAAACACTGGAATGTGTAATTTACGAGCTTCAGCAACAGCTGTGTGTTCAACGGCTGGATCACAGACGATGACAGCGTTTGGAAGCTTACGCATTTCCTTGATACCTTCTAAGTTCTTAGATAGTTTGTCTTTTTCCTTCTTAAGAAGAGCGACTTCTTTCTTTGGTAACTTTTCAAGACTACCATCAAGTTCCATGGCTTCTAATTCTTTCAAGCGACGGATACGTGATTGAATGGTTTTGAAGTTTGTAAGTGTTCCACCTAACCAACGATTAGTAATGTAGAAGGAACCAGAACGTAATGCTTGTTCTTCAACGATGGCTTTGCATTGTGGCTTGATACCAACGAATAATGCTTTACCATTTTCGTCAACAATGCTCTTAAGAGCAAGGTAAGCTTCTTCGGCTTTAACAAGAGACTTGTTTAAGTCGATGAGGTAAATACCATTACGAGCACCGTAGATGAATTTACCCATTTTTGGGTTCCATTTACGGGTGTTGTGTCCATAGTGAACACCACCTTCAAGTAGTTTGCGCATGGTGATGATCTTGGCATCTTTATCGTGCATGACCATTTCCATGACATTTTCTTCTGGAGCCGCTACTTCAACAGCTTCAGAAACTTTCTTTTCTTCGTTCATTTAAGAACCTCCATTTGTTTTAAGCCTCCATCATTTCGAACAACTTCCCCCTAGAGCGACTAGAGACTCGGAAGTTGAATCCGTGATGTGCGTATTTACTCTTTCTATAAAATAAAAAGAGTGTGATTATTCTAACACTCTGCTTATTAGTAGACAAATAATATCTTATTATTTTTTATGAGCACGAGGATGGTGAGCGTGAAATTGGTCTAAAATCTGTTCTTCAGAAACATGTGTATAAATCTGTGTTGTATTCAAAGATTCGTGCCCGAGTAATTCTTGAATAACTCGGAGGTCTGCACCACCTTCAAGCAAGTGGGTTGCGAATGAGTGACGAAAGATGTGTGGGTGAAGACCATAATTTGTGCCAATTTTCTTTTCGATATCTTCTAAAATATACTGCAAACCACGGACAGTTAGTTTTTCTCCACTGGCGTTTAAAAATAAATATTCATTATTGAATTCTAAATGATTTTTACCAGCAATTCCTGGACGAACATCATCTAAATAGTGTTCTAATGTCTCTTTGCTAGATTGAGAAAAAACGACCATTCTTTCCTTTCTTCCTTTGCCCATAATTCGAATGGTTCTTTGCTTTAAATCAACATCACGGATTCGAATGTTAACAAATTCACTAGCACGAACACCCGTTGCATAAAGAAGTTCTAAAATGGCCTGATCCCGCCACATTAAAGTGTCGTTTCTTTCTCTATTTCTTTTAAATACTTCTTCGATTTGCTCCAAATACAAAACGCTTGGAAGGCGCTTTTCTTGCTTTAATGGATCAATGTATAAAAAAGGATTATCTTCCACGATGTTTTTGTTTAGCAAATAAGAATAATAATGTCTCAAAGCAGCTACTTTTCTTTGACATGAACGCTTTGAAATACCGTTCATCATTAATTGAGACAAGTAGTTACGAATAATTCCGGCATCAACATCGGTTATATCAACGCCTTGTTCAAAAATGAGTTTATAAAACTGTTCAATATCCCTTCCATATGATTCGACAGTTTTTAAAGAATAACCATGGTCAAACTGAAGGTGATCAAGAAAGTCTTTTATCTCACTTAACATTTAGTTTTTCTTTCCACTCATCAATGAGTTTTAATGACTGATTAACAAGCTCTTCACGAGAGTGATTTGATGCTCCGTAAAAAATACCGAAATTTGCGTTCATTGGTGAAAAATCTTTAGGATTTGCATTAATTACATAATTCTTTAACGAACCAATCATTGTATTAATTGGAAGTTCTGGAAACTGTTTATTTTCCATTTTTTCATAAGCGTAAATTGCGGCAAGAATACCCATTGCAGCCGATTCAACATAACCTTCAACACCAATTAATTGACCAGCCAAAAACACATTCGGATTTGTTTTCATTTCAAGCTTGTCATTGAGAATTAACGGAGAACACAAATACATGTTTTTGTGCATTAAACCATAACGTACGAACTCTGCTTTTTCTAAACCAGGTATCATTCTAAAGACACGTTTTTGTTCTGGGTAAGTTAAATTCGTCTGAAATCCCACAATATTGTAAAGGTCACCAAACTGATTATCTTGTCTTAATTGAACCACTGCATAGGCTTTTGGTCTATCCATCATTTGTAAACCTTTTGGTTTCATAGGCCCGTATCGAAGTGTGTCACGGCCTCTTTTAGCCATAACTTCAATCGGCATACAACCTTCAAAATAGTTTTTATCAAAATCATGGACCATTGCTAATTCAGCATGAGTTAATTCATCATAAAATTTGTTGTATTGTTCTTCGGAAAACGGGCAGTTAATGTATGAGTCATCGCCTTGGTCATAGCGTGCTTTTTTGTAAGCAATTTCCATGTTAATAGATTCGCGTTTTACAATTGGTGCCGAGGCATCAAAGAAGAACAAAGACTCCTGTCCAACTTGCTTCATTAAATATGACGCTAAACCTTCACTAGTTAAAGGACCAGTTGCAATAATTGTCACACCTTCTTTTGGTTCTTTAACATCTTCATGATGTACATGAAAATTAGAAAAAGAACCGAGAATTGCGGTGATTTTCTCTGCAAATCTCTCACGATCTACACTTAAAGCATTTCCACTAGGAACCTCGGTTTTAAGAGCTGCTTCCATCATAATTGAGCCGAGATGGCGCATCTCTTCTTTGAGCAATCCACATGCATTATCAAGTCTTTTTGACTTAAGAGAATTTGAACAAACAAGTTCGCCAAATAAACCGGTATGATGGGCTGGCGTCATTTCGTTTGGTCTTTTCTCATAAAGGTGTACTTCATATCCTTGTTTTAGCAAAAAATAACATGCTTCTGACCCTGCTAATCCACCGCCAATAACATTCACCTTTTTCATGCGAGTATTATAACAAAAAAGCCGAGAATTAACTCGACTTTTTCGGATATTCAATGTGATGACATCTTGGATAGTTTGAACAGCCAATGATTTCGCGACCACGAGCTTTTCTTTTTACAAGATCTCCGCCACATTCTGGACACTTACCAACAACCTCGAGTGGTTTCTTTTCACTTTTGATGTAATCGCAATGTGGATAGTTGGAGCAAGCAATAAATTTTTTGCCTTTTTTACTACGTCTATAAACCAAAGGTTTACCGCATACTGGACAATTCTCACCAGTATATTCGAGTTGGGTTTCGTTTTCGCAATAGTCACATTCTGGGAAATTCGAGCATCCGATGAAGTCTCCGAACTTACCTTTTTTCATTACGAGTTCAGCACCACATTTTGGACATTTACGGCCAATTGGTACATCTTCATCTTTATACATTTTTTTGCTAGCATCTTCAGCGATTTTGATAAACTCATCATAAAATTTATGAAGAACTTCACTTCTTGATACGTCGCCTTCCTGAATTTTATCCAGATAAGATTCCATATTAGCAGTATATTTAACATCGATTAAGGATGGGAAATATTTATTTAGAACAATTGAAGTTTTCTTGCCTTGTTCGGTTGTCTCGAATTGTCCTTGTTTTGACTCAATATACTTTCTTTTTAATAAAGTATCAATTGTTGAGGCATAAGTTGATGGACGTCCGATTCCTTTTTCTTCCATTAACTTAACAACTTTTGCTTCATTAAGTTTTGCTGGAGGTTGAGTAAATTTTTGTTCATTAACAATATTTATGATTTCAAGTTTTTCGCCTTCAGCAAATTTTGGGTTAGCTTTTTCCTCTTGCTTTTCAGCAGAATAAATCTTTGTATAACCATCAAAGATGGTTGAAGTGTATTCAGATTTAAATTCAACACCGTTTGATTCAAATGTAACTTTCTCAACAGATTCCTTTTTAGCGACCATTAAAGAAGCCAACGTTCGTTCATAAATTAATTTATATAGTTTATAAAGATCGTTTGCCTTTGATTTTGCATTTGCAAACAAAGCTCCTTTAATTGATTCAGGTGTTCTATGATTACTTGTTGGACGAATTGCTTCATGAGCGTTTTGGGCTTGAGCTTGTTTAACGATTTTTCTCTTGCCAACATATTCTTTACCAAATTTTTCAGTGATGTAGTTGGTTGCTCTTTCAACGAAAGTATCAGAAAGATACGTTGAGTCAGTACGAATATATGTGATTAAACCAACATGTTCATCTCCAAGATTGATACCTTCATATAATTCTTGAGCGAGTTCCGATGTCTTCTTGGTTGAGAAGTGATAAACGTTAAATGCTTCTTGTTGCAAAGATGAGGTTGTAAAGGCTGGTTTGGATTCAACACTCTTTACGCTTTTCTTAATTTCTTTAACAACAATTTCCTTTCCTAACACAGAACGAATTTTGTCATTCGTTTCCTTATTTGGAATCTCTTTGATTTGACCGTATTTATCAAATTCAGCCGAGAATTTACGGTTATTTTTAGAAAATTCAACAACTAATCGCCAGTATTCTTCAGGAACAAATTCGGCAATTTCTTTATCGTGATCTGTAATCATTTTTAAAGTCGCAGATTGGACACGTCCAGCTGATTTAGATTTAATCTTTTTCTGAACTAATCCAGATAATTTAAATCCCATGATACGGTCGATAATACGACGTGTTTCTTGAGAGTTAACAAGATTCATATCAATTGTGCGAGGATGTTTAATTGCTTCACTAATAGATGCGCGTGTAATTTCATGGAACTCTAAACGTTTTGTTGTTAAAGGATCAAGTCCTAAAACTTGAGTTAAGTGCCAAGCGATCGCTTCCCCTTCTCGGTCAGGGTCGGTTGCAAGCAGAACTTCGTCTGCTTGGCGTGCAGCATTCTTGAGTTCATTAACGGTTGGATACTTTGATTTTGTAATTACATAAGAAGCTTTAAAATCGTTATTTACATCCACACCATAACCACCCTTTCCACTAGTGGAAAGATCTCTAATATGACCCTTGCTAGCTAAGACGACATATTCATCGCCTAAGTAGCGTTGGATGGTATGACATTTGTTTGGTGATTCAACAATAACTAGCTTCATATCGCCATAAAAATATATTGGTTTAGTACGCATAAGTCAAACACCTTATTTGATTAAAGAATAAATATATTTCTTTAATATTTTTTAGATGCTGAAAAGAGGACCACTACCACTCCACTCAATCACATCAAATATGTCTTTTGCATCCTCAACAAGGTATGCTCCTTGTTTAATTAAATGGTTACAAAGAGAGTTCTTTGTCGCTGGAAAAGGAACACAACAAACATCCTTTCCTGATTGAAGGGCAAAAGCTGTAGAAATCTGTGTTCCAGAATGTTTGTTAGCCTCGGTGATAACAATTAGGCGAGATAGTCCAACAATGAGACGATTGCGCATTGGAAAATTTCTTGCTGAAGGTGGTGTGTCGACAGGATATTCGGAAATTACCAGGCCTTTTTTCTTAATTTGTTCATATAACCCTTGATTCTTTGACGGATAACAATAATCAATTCCTGATCCAAGCACCGCTATTGTTTTTCCTAATTTATTTATGCACGTAGCGTGCGCGCATGAATCAATTCCTTTAGCTAAACCCGAGACGATGTTATATTTTTCCGAGACCTCCGAAACAATTTTTTGAGTCATATTTTGTCCATAAATAGAACACATTCTTGAACCAATAAAGGCAATGTTTTTATTTTCATCCTTAATAAGAGAGATGTCTCCATAGTAATAAAGAACAAAAGGAGGATGAAAAACCTTTTGCTTAAGATATTCTGGGTAGTCTTCATCCAGAATCGTGATGCAAGGTGATGTAACTTTCTTAATCACTTCTTGCATTTCCTCGTCAGATGGCAAGTCTTCATGATTGACTAAGGACGAGTAAATTCGATCAAAATCGCCCTTGTAAAGCATGGATAAGTAGATAAGTATATTTCGAGCTTTCATAAAAAAATCCTTTCACTATCTTTATTCGCAAAAATGAAAGGAAATTTTCAAAAAGTTTTAAAAGTCTTCAAATAAATTCATCTCACCATGGATGATTTTTTCTACAGGTTTAAAAGTTTTTCTATGAATATGCTCGATTGGGCCGAATTTTTTTAATGCGTCCAAATGTTCTTTGGTTCCGTAACCTTTATTTTTTGAAAAATGAAAATTTGGGAATTGGGAATCGAGTTCATCCATCATTCGATCACGTGTAACTTTTGCAATAATCGATGCTGCAGCAATCGGTAAAGCCTTCGCATCACCTTTAACAATATCAATTACCGGAACATCGTATCCAGGAAGTTTCATACAATCTGTTAAAACTAGATCAAAACTATGTTTCATATCAGCAATCGCAAGTTTCATTGCTTTTCGCGCTGCTTCATAAATATTGATTTGATCAATTTCATCGGCACTAACAACGCCAACACCAATCGCTAGAGCGTGTTCATGTATCTCGGTAAATAATGCTTCTCTTTGTTTTTCGCTCAGTTGTTTAGAATCATTGATTCTATCGTTCTTATAATCCTTTGGAAGTATAACCGCAGCAGCAACAACAGGACCAGCTAAAGGTCCTCGTCCAGCTTCATCTGTTCCAACAATTAATTGAACTTTGTCTGAATAAAATTGGTCTTGGTAAGTTAAGCCCATTTTTAGTTTGCTCTTTCAAAACTAACTCGCCCAATTTGGCCATTCTTGAGCTCGTTTAAGAAGACCTCCATGGCCTTGCCTGTATCTTCCACGCCTTTTGCTAAATAGCCTCTAGAACGGGCGATTTTTGTAAATGCATCCACAAAGGAATCGTTCTCTTCTAAATAAACAAAGCGCTCTTTTAAATTTTTAAAATAATACTCACGCATGTATTTATAGGCAACTTCAGCAACTTCTTCAGTTGGAAGAATTTCTCTTTTAATTGAACCGGTTAATGCTAAAAGCATTGCTTTATTTTTGTCTTCATATGAATTCTGTAGTATTCCCGGAGTATCAAGAAGTTCAAAGCGGTTTGATACTTTTATTAATTGTTGAGACTTAGTGTGTCCTGGTTTATTTTGAACAGAAGCTGAGTGACGTTTTGATAGTTTGTTGATTAAAGTTGATTTACCAACATTCGGAATACCAATGATCATGGCACGAATCGGCTGAGGTTTCATTCCTTTAGAAACTAGTTTTTGTTGTTTTGCTTCACCTAGTTTTTCAACATTTTTAATAATGTTTTGGATATCGTTAGATTTGTTTAAATCTGCAAAAATCACCGCAGAACCGCCATTTTTAAAGTAAATTTCCCATTTTTTGGTTTCTTCTTCATCGGCCAAATCAGCCTTTGTTAAAACAACTAAGCGAAGTTTGCTCTGAGTAATCTTATAAAGAGTCTCATTACGACTTGCTAATGGAATGCGAGCATCTAAAAGTTCGATAACACAATCAACAAGTTTAACTTTCTTTTCAATTTCAATCTGGGCTTTTTTCATGTGCCCAGGGAACCAATGAATTTGTTGGCTCATTTAATCCACCTCGGCCAGCCAATACGAAGATTAGTGTAAACAAGTGAACCAGCATCATTAAGAATTGCATCGGCTTTTCCAACCACTGCAACAACAATACCCAAAATTTTGCTTCGATCTATCGGACCAAAAAATCTCGAATCATCCGAATGACCACGGTTATCACCACAAACAAAATACTCGTTTGGTCCTAATGTTGTTGGAGTTTGATAACCATCATAAATACCTTCACGAATATAAGATTCTCCAACAGGTTGTTCGACATAATCAAACAATCCTTGGTTATTTTGCAAATATAAATTACCGTTATCATCTCCGCTTCCAAAGTAGAACGTTTCACCTGGAAAAGCAATAACTCGTTTAATAAGGTCTTTGGTATCGTTTTTGGCAAGAATGACAACATCAAAACGTTCCATCTTGTTCATTGTAGCTTCATGACCATCCCAAATAACAACATCAAAGTTTTTATCACCATTAAAGGCGCCCATACCGGTCTTACCTTTTGGCTTTCCGTTTCGATCAACGGCATCTTTATTGAAAGTTGGATACATGGATTGTCCATTGATCCATTTAATCTCGAAATATGTTTTTTGATAAATTAATGTCACGGAGAAAACTGCACTAAGCGCTAAGAATACAGCGACCAAAACAAAAGTAATCTTGTCCCAAAGAACACGACGCTTAATTTGTTTTTCGCTTAACAGTTTTTCGCTCATGCACCTATTATACACTCTCGAAAATAGTTTGGTAACAAAACAAAGTTTCGGACGCCAACTATGATGTATGAGTGCAAAATAAAAACCCGCCAAATGACGGGTTTTATTAAGCTTCGTATCTTAGATAACTTCTTTAATACGAGCGGCTTTGCCAGAGCGATTACGTAAGTAGGTAATTCTACTACGACGAACCTTACCATGTTTCACAACTTCAATCTTAGCGATTGCTGGGGAGTGAATAGGGAATGTTCTTTCAACGCCAACACCTGAAGAAATTTTTCTTACAGTGAAGGTCTCACTGACACCGGAGCCGCGGCGTTGCATAACGACGCCTTGGAAGACTTGGATACGTTCCTTATTGTTTTCAATAATACGAACGCTAACTTTGACAGTGTCACCACCTTTGAATTCTGGGACATCGTTGCGAAGTTGGCGAGCGGTAATTTCATTAACAATATTTGTGTTCATGTCTTTTTGCCTCCTCTAACTAGTATTTCTTAGGGCGTTCATATCATGACTTGAAAGCGGAACGTCTGCATCGAGTTTTTAAAACTCGCAAGTAAGATACTATCAAATATGGTTTTGTTAATCAACAAAATTATAAAGGAAATTATAAGGTGTTAAGTAAAAATACTTGACACTAACAATATTATTTATATAATAAACATCGACGAAAAGGAGAATAACTTATGTCAGTCAAAATTAGATTAACCCGTATTGGACGTCACAAAGATCCAATCTACCGTGTCGTTGTTGCCGATTCACGTTTTGCCCGTGATGGACGTTATGTTGAACAAATCGGTTACTTCGATCCAGCAAAAGGACCAGAAAATGCCGACATTAACGAAGAATTAGCATTAGTTTGGTTATCAAAAGGTGCTCAACCATCTGATTCCATTCGCACACTCTTCACCAAGAAAGGCATTATGCAAAAATACGTTGCTTCTAAAAAAGGAGCAAAATAATGGATTACGAAAAGATCATTCACTCGATTGTCGATCCTTTCTTAATCAATCCGGAAGCTATCATGGTTCGTGAACTTCCAAGTGATAATGAAAAAAACGTTACCCTTTTAATTTGTGCTGAAAACGAAGATACAGCTCGTTTAATTGGCAAAAAGGGTGCTGTTGCCAATGCTTTAAGAGAAGTTATGGCAATTGCTGCAAAAGCTGAAAACAAACATATTTACTTAAAGTTCGAATCATTCGACGAAGAAAAATAATGGAATATCTCTTAGTTGGTACGATTGTTAAAACAGTCGGACTAAAAGGCGAAGTTAGAATATATCCAACAACTCATTTTCGTGATTCTCGTTTTAAAGTGGGGAATCACGTTTTATTAATGAATGAAGATGGGGAAGTTTGGAAATCTTTAACTATCAAAAAACATGTTAAAAATGGACCGATGGATCAAGTCATTTTTGAAGAAATTTCTTCAATCGAAGAAGCACAACTCTTTTTAAAGAAAGATTTATTTGTCGAAAAAGCTCGTTCTTTCTTAAAAAAAGACACATATTTCTTCAATGATTTGATTGGTTGCGAAGTCTTTTTCTACAAAGGAAAATTCATCGGAAAAGTTGTTAAAGTTGAAGAATATTCTAGTTATGCCACACTAAGAGTAAGAACGGAGTTGGACACCTATGTCCTTATTCCATTTGTGAACGCATTTATTAAAGAGGTTGACCTGGATTGCAAAAAAATCTTTGTCAACTACATTGAAGGTCTTGCATGAGAATCAATATTTTAACCTTATTTCCAGAGATGTTTGACGGGTTCTTAACAAACTCGATTATTAAACGCGCCTTGGCAAAGAAAGTTGTTGAAATTAAGATCATCAATATTCGTGATTTCACCATCGATAAATACCATCGAGTTGATACTCCACCAATTGGCGGAGGAGCTGGTTTAATTATGAAATGTCAGCCAATTGTAGATGCACTAAAATCAATCGAAACTCCTCATAGTTATAAAATCTTAATGAGTCCGAAAGGAAAACAATTTAACCAGCAATTCGCGGTTAATTTTGCAAAACTTGAAGATTTAACAATCGTTTGTGGACACTATGAAGGAGTTGATGAAAGAGTCTCAAATTATGTCGATGAAGAAATCTCAATTGGCGATTATGTTTTAACCGGAGGAGAGATTGGTGCGATGGCTATCTCAGATGCTGTAATTCGTCTTCTTGATGGAGCAATTACTGATGCTTCACTTGATGAAGAAACATTCACCGATTCACTACTTGAATATCCGCAATACACAGAACCAAAAGAATTTGATGGTCATGTTGTTCCAGATATTCTTTATACCGGAAATCATGAAGCAATCGAAAAATACCGACGCAAAGAAAGTCTTCGTCTAACAAGAAAATATCGACCAGACTTATTTGAAAAGCACACATTAACCAAACAGGATCAAAAACTCCTCAAAGAAATTGATGAAGGTGAAGATGAACCAAAGTGGTTAAAAAATGCTTTAGAAAAAGGTAAGAAATTTACAAAGTAAAGAAAAGGAGCGAATTACATCGCTCCGATTCCACCACCAGGTAAATTCATTCCGGGAGGCATTCTCCCGGTTTTTTTATACTGTTGCATCTTTTTCATCATCTCTTGCATTTGTTCAAATTTCTTTAGAAGACGATTAATATCAGCGTTGGTCTTTCCGCAACCTTTCGCGATGCGAACTTTACGAGAATTTTTTAATACTTCTGGATGTTTGCGTTCATATGGTGTCATTGAATTGACAATCGCTTCCATTGTGCGCATTTCTTTTTCGCCGGCTTCCTTTTGTTCTTCGGTAATCTTTGGCATTCCCGGAATCAAACGGAGAAGTCCACCGAGTGAGCCCATACGTTGAATACGTTTCATTTGGACAATCAAATCATCCAAAGTAAACTTGCCTTCGAGCATTTTGTTCGCTTCACGGGCTGCTTCTTTTTCATCAATTTCTTCTTTAACCTTCTCAACAAGAGTGACAACATCACCCATGCCTAGAATACGGTCCGCCATACGATCTGGGTGGAATTGATCTAAATCTGAAAGTTTTTCTCCAGTACCAGCAAATTTAATTGGAACACCTGTTAGGTGTTTAATTGATAAAGCTGAACCACCACGGGCATCACCATCAAGTTTAGACATGATAATACCGGTGAGGTTTAATGCACTATGGAATGCTGTGGCAACATTAATTGCGTCTTGACCAGACATAGCATCTACTAAAAGAAGTGTTTCTGTTGGCTGAACAGCATCGGTAATATCATTTAACTCCTTCATGAGAGTCTCATCGATTTGTAATCGACCAGCAGTATCAATAATCAACACATCAAAGTGTTCGTTGTATGCTTTTTCTTTTGCTTTTTTAGCGATTTCAACAGGCGAAACATCGGTTCCCATTGTAAATACAGGAACTTGAATTTGTGCACCAATCTGCGATAACTGATCAATCGCAGCTGGACGATATACATCACCTGCAGCAAGAAGAACTTTTTTATTTAGTTTCTTCTTCATTAGCAAAGCTAATTTACCGGCTGATGTTGTTTTACCAGTCCCTTGTAGACCTACCAAAAGAATGATTGTTGGTTTGTTCTTTTCAAATTTAAGTTCACTATCTCCAGAACCCAAAAGTTCGGTCAATTCATCGTGAACAATCTTCACCACCATTTGTGAAGGATTGACTTTTAGATACACTTGTTCACCAATAGCTTTTTGTTTTACAGACTCGGTGAATTGCTTAACAACTTTAAAATTAACATCGGCTTCAAGAAGAGCGATACGCACTTCCTTGAGCATGTCTTCCATATTCGATTCAGTCAATCGAGACTGACCACGAATCTTCTTTAAAATACCTTGAAACTTTTCACTAAGAGACTCAAATGCCATGGCGTAATTTCCTCTCTATTTTTTGGGCAGTTTCATCATCTTTAAATTCATCAAAAACCTTGCAAATCCCAACTTTTTCTTCGCAAATGTTGAGTTTTTCAATGCCTTTATTTATCGCATCAGAAACAGCAGTTCGACTGATTTTTCTTAATTGTGAAATCTCTGATAAAGAAAGATTTGCCCAGAAATAGTCACACATAATTTCATATTGTGTTTTGCTTAAAAGTTCGCCATAAATATCGAGCAAACGATTGATGTGAACTGTTTCTTCAATGTTATTCATCAATCTTTCCTCCTAAGCAAAGTCCATATAAATATTTATCTAAATCAAATTCTTCTAAATCAGTCATCTTTTCGCCTAAACCGATAAAGCGAACTGGTACACCAAGTTCATCACGGATAGCAAGAATAATTCCACCTTTGGATGTTCCATCCATCTTTGTAATAACAATTCCTGTTAATTTAATGCAGTCTAAGAATTGCTTAGCTTGAATTACTCCGTTTTGGCCGGTTGTTGCGTCAATGATTAGGAATGCTTCGTGTGGAGCATTTGGGATTTCTTTAGAAATAACACGAGAAATTTTTGCTAACTCGTTCATTAAATTAATTTTGTTTTGAAGTCTACCAGCGGTATCAACTATAAGAAGATCTGTCCCATCACGCTTGGCTTGATACGCGGCATCATATGCAACACTTGCTGGATCAGAATTGGCTTTTCCAACAACGATTTCACAACCAAGTCGATTGGCCCAGATTGTTAGTTGCTCTGTTGCCCCGGCTCGAAATGTATCTGCGGCACAAAGTTTAACCTTCTTGCCTTGAGCAATATAGCGATAAGCCAGTTTAGCAATAGATGTTGTTTTACCAACTCCATTAACACCGGCAACTAGTAAAACTGTCGGACCATCTTTCACAAACTGAACTTCGTTAATAATATCGCCTTTTTCGGCGTATCCGACAAACATCTTGTCTACGACAAGCTCATTGATTTGTTTAGGTTCTTTAATGCCTTGTTCTTTACTTTCATTAATGACTTCTTCAATTAAACGAAGTGTTAGAGAAACTCCAACATCGGCTTCAATTAAAATTTCTTCGAGTTGTTCAAAATATTCTTGATTGACTTCTTTATAACGTTTGGAAAGTTCATCAAGTTTGTTTGCAAAATGCTCGCGGGATTTACTCATTCCCTCGACATAGACTTTAGTCTCTTCGTCTTGCTTTTTAGAAAACTTCTCTCTGAGAAATTTAAATAAACCCATAAATTATTTAACTCGTTTTTCTAGTGCTTGCTTAGCTGCGTTTTGCTCAGCTTGTTTCTTGGTTGAACCAGTGCCTACACCGAGTTCAATTCCGTCAAACAAGACTCGAACAGTAAAGGTACGGTCATGTGCCGGCCCAGACTCATTAATAAGTTCATAGACAACTGATTCGCGATGTTCTGCCTGCGTTTCTTCTTGTAGTTTGGATTTGTAATCCGTCATTTCGGAGATATTAAAGTTTTCGATCTCCTTTGCAAAAATATCTAAAAGAAGTTTTTTGGTGAATTCAAAACCTTGGTCAAGATAAACTGCACCAATGAATGATTCAAAAACATCTTCTAGCAAGTGTTTAGATTGACTAATTTGAGCGACAAACGAATTGCCAACACGGATGTATTCGTGTAATCCGTACTTTAATGAAAGTGCCGCTAAGGAGTTTGTCGCAACAAGCATACTTTTAAGTTTTGTAAGATTGCCTTGACCCATTTCAGGATGAACTTTAAAAGCATACTCAGTTACAACCATATTAATCACAGAATCACCCAAGAATTCAAAACGTTCATAATCGTAGTGTTTTGTGTTTGCATCAGCGTTAAAAGAAGAGTGTGTAAAAGCTTCCTCATAATTCGCTAACGAATGAGGTTTGATGTTAAATTTAACCAGCAATTCTTGGATATTCTTCATTATTTTAAACTTTCTTTAACTTTTCCAACTAAATCGTTTTTCGCTAAATTGTATGCTAAATTAACAGCGTTATAAAATGTGCGAGCATCAGCGTTTCCGTGTGACTTAACAGCAATCTTATTCACACCAATTAACATTGCTCCACCGTAGCGTTTATAATCCATTTTTGATTTGAAATCTTTCATTCCGCCTTTAGCAAAAAGATAACCGATTTTTGTAAAAATGTTTTTGGTGAATGCGTCTTTTAACATATCTCCGCACATCTTACCAATGCCTTCACTTGTTTTTAAGAAGACATTACCAACAAATCCTGGGAAGACAACAACATCTGATTCGCCATCAACAACGTGACGTCCTTCAACATATCCTTTAAACAAAGGATCAGCTTTCATCATTGAATAAGCTTCGATCAGCTCTGGAGTACCTTTTCCTTCTTCAACTCCGTTTGATATAAGCTGATATGTCGGTTTCTTAGTCCCGTATAATGCGCTGGCATATGCTTGACCCATTTTTGCGAATTGGCATAATTCGTGGGCGTTATTTTCTACGGACGCGCCAATGTCGCAAAGAATAACATATTTATCTTTTTTTGTTGGGAATGGGGTTGTTAATGCAGGACGGGAAATACCATCAATCTTTTTCAAGATTAAAGTGCAAAGTGAAAGGAATGCACCGGTTGAACCAGCAGAGACAACACCATCAGCGTTTTCTACGATAACGTTTGAAACGGCTTTGTACACGCTGGACTCTTTATCGCGCATTGCTTGCATGACGCTACATTCCATAGGTGCGATGGTTGATGATGGAATCACACGCACCTTTTCTGATAAATCAGAAAGAACAGCAGGATCTCCCACACCAACGATTTCACAATCGTCGTGTTCATTAACAAATTTATTGATCGCTTCAACAGTGGCTTTATAGCCGTTGTCTCCGCCCATTAAATCAACAATTAACTTAACCATAATTTCTCCTTATTCCACGCCAACGAGGAATGAATAAACTGGTTGATCACCACGACGAATATCAATTTCGATATTCTCATATTTCTTCATGATCTTTTCAGCGATGTTATTCATCCTTTCATCGTTGATATCAGCACCAACAAGAATGGTAATTAAGAATGTATCTTCAGTCACCATTGCTTCAAGTAAGTCATATAAGGCGTGTGCGACACGTCGGTGGCAGGAGATAATCTTCTTCTCGTAGATGCCCATGAAGTAGTCTTTCTTCACTTCAACACCGTTCATCTTGGTATCCTTGATTGCATAAGTAACAGATCCAGAATGAATGTTTTTCAATTCTTCCTTCATGGTCTTGAAGTTCTCGGCTGGGGAAACGTCTTCATTAAAGACGGAGCATGCTGCAATACCTTGTGGAATGGTCTTGGTTGGAACAACATAGACCTTAAATTCATCAGAAAGAACATCGGCAGCTTGAACAGCAGCCATGACAATGTTGGAGTTATTTGGGAAAACGTAAACTGTTTTCGCATTGCAACGTCGGCAGGCGTTAGCGATATCTTCGATCGATGGATTCATTGTTTGACCACCACTGACGATTTCGTTTGCGCCAATAGCAGTAAACATTTCATCAATACCTTTGCCAGCAGAAATAGCCACCAAGCCATATGCTTGGGTTGGAACAGTTGGAACTGGTTTGGATTCTTCCTCTTTCTTCTTTAAAGAAGGTGGGGTTTGAAGTTTACTATGTTGTTCAGTCATATTCTCAACTTTAATCGTGACAAATTCACCATAAGCTTGAGCAAAGGTAAGAATATTACCTGGATTTAATGTGTGAATATGAACTTTAACAATATCATCATCGCGAACTACAACAATAGAATTACCTCGTTCAATCAAAGTGGCTTTAAACGATTGTTCATCGAACTTTTCTTTTTCGTCAGCTGGACCTAGGCGCATGATGAATTCGGTGCAATAACCAAACTCATCATCCTTATCCATATCTCCGATTGGAGATTCAACTTTCGCTTTCTCTTGGGAAGCACTCTCTTCTCTTTCAATGAATTTCCCTTTAAGGAAAGAAAGCATACCTTCAAAAATCTTCACTAAACCAGCACCACCAGAGTCGACAACACCGACTTCTTTAAGAACTGGTAAAAGATCTGGGGTACGTTTTAAAGATTTCTTCGCTTCAGAAACAAGTTTCTCAACCGCTTCCACAATTCCTGTGGATGTTTCGGTGAATTCATTTAACGCCGCGCTTGATTCACGAACAACTGTTAGAATTGTTCCTTCAACTGGGCGAATAACTGCTTTATATGCTACCTTAGCACCATTTTTGAATGCTTCGGATAATTGAACTGAGTTAATGCTCTTCTTTCCTTCAAGACTTTGAGCGAAACCGCGGAAGATTTGTGATGTAATAACGCCAGAGTTTCCACGAGCACCCATTAGTAAGCCTTTTGCAAATGTATTAGCAACTTGGTAGGCGTCGTCGCTATCAAGATCTTTCACGAATTTAGCACCATTGGTCATCGTCATCGACATGTTCATGCCAGTGTCTCCATCTGGTACTGGGAAGACATTGAGTGCGTCAACTTCTGGATAATGATTGTAGAGATTGTTGCTCGCTGAGACGAACATCTCCTTCAAGGTTTTTCCATCAATAGTTTTCATACTGCTCACCTTCTTTTTGATATTTAAAATAAGTAATTAGGCACGATATTAAAATCAAAGATAACAAGTTATCTTGCCCGTAATATAGCACGATATAAAGATGTTGTCAAAAAAAGAGAACCCTTTTAGGAGTTCTCTATTTTGATTTCTTTGTTATTTTAAAAGATCTTCAATTTCCTTCTTGTGCGCCCCATAACAGATGACAATATGATTACCTAATGGCTCATCTAAAAGCGAGGAAATATCTTCATCAAATTCAACTTTTACTTGGGTTCTACAAAGGTCATTTCGACCGAGATTTGCGGTGATTTTTGCATCAAATACCTGGAATTTTGACCAGTCCTTATTGACCTTTAAAACAGTGACTTTTCCAAGATTAAGTCGTCCAGCAATTCCCAGTCCAATGCCACTTTCAAAATGGGTGTCAAATCGATAACTTAAACACATATCAAGAGGAAGTGTACAGTGTGCGAAAATAGCATAACGATTCTTCACATTGATGTAACTTGGATTAACTTGGAAGGCAGACTGGTGAGTCAACTGGCGAACAAGCGCCATTGTCAGCATTGTTGGAACGTCTCCTTCACATGTCGCAATGTAACCATCTTTATTGAGCATTGCTAGAGCTAAACACGATGTATTATGAAGTGTTCCAAGAAGATCAAAACAACGAACTGTAACACCATTTAAATTGTTCTTTTGAATGATGTTTCTTAATGCGCTATAGATTTTAAGAGCACCTTTTAAAGTTTCTAAAGAAACTTTTTCATTTAATTTTGGTTCAAAAACCACTGGATCAACAACATCTTTTGCTTCATCAATTTCTTTTCGAAAACTTTCAAAAGAAATATCAACTAATTCGACTCCAAGTTTCTCTTTTAAAGCTTTGTAATCAGTGATCGAAGAGATGAGCCAATTCGATGGTTTTCCCACAACACCAAAGCGCATTCCGTTTAGAATTTTAGTTTCTTTAAGAATCTTGTTTGCTTCTTGTTTTTTGTGCGCTTCTTTGGCCATCTCAACTACTTCAAGTGGAGTTCCATGAAGTAAAACAAAGTGATGGTTCTGTTGAGTTAAAAAGGAGCAAATTTCTAAACTGGCTGGAAGAGAATTGTTTGAACCAGTCGCCACTAAAATATGTGGCTCAGGAAGGCTTAGATATATCTCTTTAAACTCTTCTTCTGTTCCACCTGATTCAATAAAAATCACCGGCAATTCACCAACAAATGCTTGAAATTCGGGTGATTTTTCCAGTACAGGAATATACTCATTTTGTTGTGCTTCAAATGGACGAGGATCACTAGAGATTTTACTACGTAAATAAATAATTTTCATAAATGTATTATACATTAAAAAATAGTGCTTAAAAAGAAAAAGCCCAGCAGCTCACTATTCTCCCCGGAGAACCGGATACCTTCGTCACTACGGTGCTTAACTTCTGTGTTCGGGATGGGAACAGGTGTGTCCACCGCGCCATCACCACCAGACTTTTTCTTTTTCGAGTCTGTTCTTTGAAAACTAGATATTAAGTTACATGTTCTTAGCTAAGTTATTACGTTACCCTATATTTTATTACTTTTTCGATTTAAATCTTAAAAATTTTATGAAATTAAGTCCTCGACCTATTAGTATCAGTCGACTGAATGCATCGCTGCACTTACATCTCTGACCTATCAACCCGCTAACATTGCGGGGGTCTTACTTCTTGCGAATGGGAAGTCTCATCTT
>DGVS01000012.1:8860-26765 GCA_002395065.1 Caryophanales bacterium UBA4278 | reverse complement strand
TGAAATCGCATCAATTCTTTCATCGCTTGATTTTGGCCTAGAAATTGAAGATGAAACCTCAAAAGCTTTTAAGAGATTTTTCTAAGGTAAAATCTTAAATTGGAAACACTGCTAAACAAGGAGAGCTCAAAATGAAAAAAGAAGAACAAACAATTGACAAAATTATTTTAAGTTTCAAAGAATGGCTAGAAGGAAAACACAGTAAAGGCACTAATTCCACAAGAGTAGCTAGAGTAAGAAGAATAGCTAAATATTACAATATTTTGGAAGAGTATTCCTGTGATCACTGTGAGTCTTTAATCTATTCATTAACTTATACAAAAGGCGATAAGGTTGATGGAAACGAACCAAAAACAGACATCGTTATTAATGGTGATTACATTTCTGGCTTAAATTCTTTAAAACAAGCTTTAGAAGAATTTGTTTCTTTTTTAGATGATATAGGGTATGTATCACCTGCTAAACACAATAAAAAAACCATATTCATTGGTGGATTTGAAGAATTCAAAAGATACGTGGGACCAAAATGTCGCAACGAAGTAAATGCTTTTTGTAAAAAAGAAAGAGAATCTCATAATGGTGTATGTGAATATTGTGGACAAAAAGCTCAACTTCAATCAGCACATGTCACCGATAGACCAATCATTATTAAAAAAATACTGAATGAGCACTTTTTTCAAAAGAGTGAAAATAATTATGAAGTCGATTTAGAGCTATTTTTTGATCTCTTTAGACAAGAGCATACCCCAATCAGAGACAAAATATTCTTCCTATGCAAAAAATGTCATAATGAATTGGATAATAAAAAAACAATTACTATTCAGGACATAAAAAACAAAAGAGGGTATTAGTAATCAGCTCAAACTTTTTAATTAGTCTTCGTAAAAAAGATGAACAATTTAAAAGATTAAATAATTTAGCATTTTTCAAAACGTTTCAAAGGAGAACTTAAATGATTACAAAATTAGTTATTAAAGATTATGTCGCTAGAAAATGCCCTTACTTAGTTTCCCTAGAGTTGGAAGACAAGACATTGGTTGATTTACTCAAGAAGTCAATCGATAATCAAGCTAAGTATCGTGAATTGATTGAAGATGAAAAGAGCGAATTCGGTTCAGAATCTGATGGTGAATATGGTCTAGAAATAAACGAGATTTTAAAAGACCATTTAAGCATAAGAAAACAAATTGAAGAATATCAAAAAAAACAAAATAGAAATTCTGTTGAAGAATTGATTTCTAAATACGATGATAATCAGCTCTTGTCAAAGCTTTCTAGAAAATATTTTGAGATAAAATATGGAAACAATCATTGCGTTAGATGTGATGTAGACAAAAGTGGCAATGATATTCTTGACCAATTCAAGATAGTTACAAATACCCAAAAGTATCTTCTTGATGAGAGTATCAAAGTGATTTTTGAAGGACAAGTTGAAGTTGATGATGAATTACGCGCGAGATTCGATGTGCTAATTAAAAATGAAGATGGGTCGTTAAGTATTATTGAGGTAAAAGGCACGAACGACGTTTTTGAACATCCATCAGAGAATAAAAAAACTAATTACAATTTAGACAGTAAAATCAAAGACAAATACCTCTATGACTTGCTTTTCCAATATTATGTATACTCAAAAGCAGGTCTTAATATTAGAAACCTAGGCTATATGTTTACAAATCGTAGATTTGAGCTAGGGAAAATGTCTTTTCCGGTAGATGATTCAGATTTAGATAATTTATTTATTATTAAGAATAATATCAATTTAGCTTCAGGCGTTGTCTCGCTAAAGCAGTATTTTGATGACCACACTTACGTTTTTGTTGGTAAAGGAAAAAATCAGAAAAAAGCAAAAGATTCAATTGAGGAAGTAATTGAATCCATCAAGAAGATTGCTTCACAAAAAAATATCAAGCCATGCAAGCACTATTTATGTAAAAAAACTCCATCGTGCGAATTTATTAATATGTGTTTTGATGATGCTAATAATGATAATTCTATTTTTAAATTAACGGGCTGGAGCTGGGTTGGTGGTTCACCAGATGTGACAAAAGAATTAATCGATAATGATAAAATAGAGAAGCTTAGCCAAATAAGTCAAAATCCATTTCCTAAATTTAAAAAGAATGGAAATCCATCAAATGCCCATTTACAAGTTGAATATCAAAAGGGCTCTATCAAAGAAAAATATGTTATTAATAGGGAATTAATTAGAGAAATAATTGAAGAAGATTATTTAAATGAACAAATCGATTACTTATTGTTCTTTGATTTTGAATCTTTTCAATACCCAATTCCTTTGGTGGCAAATTCCAATCCCTGGCAACAGGTCGTATCGCAGTACTCAATGCATATAGTTAAGAAGGGATACGATTTATCCAAGCACGATTACACTAATGGCTATGGTGGTGGTGTTAAACATTACGAGTATATTGGTAATCCAGACACAGACAAATACAATAATCCATCAATCGAGTTATTCAAGACTCTTAAAAAACAATTGGAAGAATCTGGTATTAATCCTTATGCTGACAACTATCGTGTAGTGGTCTTTAATCAAGGTTTTGAAAAATCAAGGATGAACGAATTTGTTAAAGACTTTGATTTGATATGTGATAAAGATTTAGTCCGCTTTGTAAATGCATTTAATGAGAGGGTTGTTGATTTACTTAACTTTTTCATAAAAGGAGCATTCTATTGCAAGGAATACAACGGCCGTGCCTCATTGAAAGTTGTTCAACCATCATTGACCAATGATAAGGATGTTTTAGAGTTTTATAGAGATAAACTTCAATTTGATTTAAAGGAGTCGTTGGAATATCGCAATAATCTTGTCTATAATGGCTCTATTTGCCTTGATTTGTACAAGTCATTGTTAATCAGGAGTCATTTAAATCAACAAAATATCGGCATATCTACTGATGAGTTACTAAAACAAGCATTGGCTTATTGCAAAATAGATTCGTGGGGGACTGTCATTATCTATGACATAATCAAAAACGTTCACTTAAAAAAATTAAAAATCGATGCTAAAGAAAACTAAATTGTTATGGTTTTAATGATGAATGTTATAATTAATTAAGTATTCAAAACAAGGAGATAACGAATGGGAATTAATCAAAAAATAGTTTTAGATATTGTTTCAAAGTGTGAACCGGTAAGCCTTGCTGATATTAAGGGGCTGGTTTCTAAACAGTCACATACAATCAAAAATGTAAAAAAGGTCGTGAATTCTTTATTGAAGGGCGGTTATATACATTTTGCAGCTGGATTATATTCAGCTTCTACCAAAACACCACCTGTTCATACCAAAAAGACTAGCAAATTTGCGAAGGCTATTGCAGCTGGTTATACGATTGGTAAACCTCTATCTTATCCAAAAAATATTGCGGATGGTATTATAGATGATTCCGCCATTATTGATTATTTGGTTAATGAAGAAAAGCTAACAAAAACAACTCGTTCATCTATCGGCTTCTTAGTCGATTTAACAGAAGAAAATTCCAAAATTGTCGAAAAGCAAATACCTTTAGGAATAGTAGGTAAGGGCGGATATACACTTGCTAAAAGATATCTTCCAACTGCCTATATTTTATATATGTCTCTTTGCCCTGGAGGCATTCCAGCAATGTTTAGTTTTACTAATAGGAGTCATGTGGTATCAGTGGTTAAACAAATAGACAGTGACAACGGCACTTTGGATCATAAGAATCATCATGATTCCGCTATCAATTCTTTCAGTGATTTTATTGTTAATCCTGCTAATGATTTTTTGCTAAAACTCAATGGTACGATAAAAGATATAAAACAGTTGGTAGCAGATTTAAAGGCTTCCTGTACTGCATACAACGCTAATTCACTCGCTTCTAAAGTGTGTAAATATTTTCACGAATACCGTTATGGACATGATAAATTTTTCATCAACGATAGCGTTGTTAGATCAGTTTTGCCATATTATTTAGACGCTTATGGAATTAAACATGGCTTATCAAATGCTAAACAATTTGATGCGTTGTCTTATAGCGACCTTTATGATTTGCTAGATGCTTTATACTCTAAAATTCCACCTTTCAAATGTGGAAGAGCGATGACAAAAACAGAATTTGATCATATACTCTGGTATTGCTATCGCAACTATCATATCAAATAGCTCTAACTAAATCGTGTCCTTAGATATTGCTACATAAGCTGAGCGCGACGGCGAATTTAAGCATAGAGTTTAAGAATTGTGACTAGTATGATTTAATGAGTTTAAATTTGCTTAAGACTTTACAAAAATAGCTATTATTGAAAAACGAGCAAAACACTGCACAAAAATAAGCCGCTTGTGACAACGGCTTTTTTGATACACATAATATTAACTGTGAACAATCTAGTGGCAAATGCTTTAAATAACAATGAACGCTTTATTAAACGATTCAATTTAGTGCCTAATATCGCCTATTTGACATTGCTTTATTACCAATTTAGTTATCTGAACGGTTTATCTGAAGACAAAAAGAATAAAGAAGATATTGTATGTAGTTATTTTGAAAGTAATTACCAATCACCTCATGTAGTTATCATGAGCCACTACAAAGATAAGAAGAGATACACATTAAGAAGAATTAGATTAAAAGAAAAAGTCTATGAAAATTTAAAAGCCATATATAAAAAAGATAAACAAACACTAGTAAATAATGACTTGTTAAATCAATTTACAAAACTGTATGAAAAATATAGCAAAGAAGAAAAGATGAGTAACACGGTGTTGAATTTAAAGATTACAACAAAGGAAATATAGAAAAGTGATTAATGTATTTAATAAAAATGATTTAGAAGAAGCATCTAAGAAGGAACCGATTATATGCTACTATTCCGAAAATGGAGCATGTGGTCCAAGCGGATTGTTCTTTGTCATTTTCAATGATAGAACATGTTATGGATATAGTACTTACTATCTGTTTAACAAATAATGTAATCTAGCCATGTACTTGGTTAGATTTTCTTTTTATCTAACAAGTATAATCAATATATGCCGTTATCCTGCTTAATTTAAATACAGCTTTGACTGTCAAACTTCATGATCAGGCATACGGCTTTTCTTTTATTCGCTAATAGGTTGATTAACGCTTTGACGTTCCATTAACAGATGATTCGAAAAGATAAGCTGATATGGTTAAGACGGCTAGAAATGAAGGTCTTATGGACTTTTATGTTGGGATCGATGTTAGTAAGTTTAAACACACGATTGCTATCATTGATCAAAATGGAGAAATTAGAAAGAAAAGCTTCGATATTTCTAATTCTCGAGAAGGATTTAACTTATTCTTAAATGAACTATGTTTGCTAGGAGAAAAAGAGCAAATAAAAATAGGGATGGAAGCAACTGGACATTATATGAATTGTCTAGTGAGATGCTTAATCTCTAATGGATATCAAGTCCAGATCTATAATCCAAGTCTGATTTCTATGTTTCGCGACTCTGAATCAGTTAACTTGGCTAAAACGGATAATCTAGATGCGATGTTAATTGCTAAATATGTAGCAACTCATCCATTTACTTCATCCCCACAAATATCTTACCTTATCGGAGAGATTCGTAAAATCTCAAGAGCAAAATATTTTCTTTTTGGAGATAAGACAGCTTGTTATAACCATTTATTAAGATATTTAGATGAAATGTTTCCTGAATTTGTCCCTTTCTTTAAGAAAAACGAAGATGGAACGATAAGAAATAAAGGAAGAAATCTATTTGAATCGCCCACAATAAGATGGTTATTAAGTGAATATACATCCCCGCAAAAGATGGCAAGGATGAGAGTGGAAACAGGCGAAACATTAAGAAAAATGTCGAAAGGTTCAATAAGTTTTAATAGATTTAATCAACTTCGAGAACTCGCTAAAAATTCAATCGGTTATTCAACAAAAGTTGACGAACAAATTATTAGAAATCTTGTTGCTCAAGTTAGAACTATCGATGAAGAAATTGAGATGCTTAATGAACTGTTAGAACCTTTGATGGAAGAATTAAATTCACCAGTTCTTACTATTCCTGGGATAGGTGTCAATCTCGCCGCGATGATTATAGGAGAAATAGGTGATGTCCATCGGTTTAGTAATCCAGAAAAACTAATTAAGTTTGCTGGTTTAGATGTTAAGGTTTATCAATCAGGCACTATTAATCATAAAGGCCATATTAGAAAAAGAGGATCTCCTATTTTGAGATACGCTCTTGCATTAAGTGTTCAAAAATTAAGAATTCATTCGCCTGTATTTTCAGAATATTATTATTCAAAACTCAAACAAGGGAAGGCAACAAACGTCGCGATAATTGCCACAACCAGAAAACTAATTCGAGTCATTTGGAAGATGATGACAACAAACCAAGTTTTCAATAATTTAAAAAGAGACTAATCAAAGCTAAAATCTCTGTTTTTAAAAAAGCAAAGCTTTTGCTTCTTTTTGTCGTATCTTTTTATAAAATTTTATAAGATAATAGTTGTATGAATAAGAAATTTAGTTTATTTTTTGCCTTGGTATTTTCATTGTCATTAGTTAGTTGTTCGGGAGAGCCAGATTGGTTTGCTGAACCAGAAAAAGGTACTGAAATTACAGCTGAGGAAGCTTTTTCATTAACAAATTCTATTTATAGTCAATACAGAAACTATACAAATAAATCGTTTCAATACGCAAATGTTCACGGAAAAGACAGAGGTTCCAGTTATGGTAGTTCTGCTTGGAATAACAAGCTTTCTTACCCTGATAAGTTTTTATCTGGAGAAGGAGAAACATATTCTGGCGATTCAATAAACGCATCCAAAATATACCTTTTTATTAAAGGCAATAATGGATACATTTTGTATGATAATAATGAAGGCAAAACAGGAACCGTCCGTGAAACATCATCAGCCTTTTCTGATTTTATCCTAAGTTATCCTGGTTACATTTTGATTGGAACTAGACATCCATGCTATTTAGAGCAAGGCTATCCTCTATGGCTCCAAGTTTTAGAGCGTAGTTTTTCAGTTGTACATCAACCTGCTGAATATGAACAATATTTACCCTATATTTCTTATCACTACTTTAGTAAAGATAGTAAAAGTATTTATTTAGATGTTGAATATAATGGTTCCTATCTTAATTATTTTCATGGATATCAAAATGAATATAGTTATATTCGCTCAATAGTTGTTTTTGAAAACTACCTTCCACGTTATTCTTATCGTTATGAGAAAAGAGAAGCCATGAATTCATCGGGAGAATTAGTCTGCGAATATTATTTCGAAGAAACAATTGCTTACGATTACAATAGATTTAGTATTAAGTATCCGAATATATCTGAATATAATATTGAACAAATTTAGTTTTATTTTATGTAACCACTCATTAGAGTGGTTTTTTCTTTAACTAACCTACTGATTAAGATACAATAAAAAGCATGAGAACACTGATTGTTTTATCGGCTCTTCCAGGAAGTGGAAAATCAACTTGGTCGGAGCAATATCGTTTGACACATAAGCACGTCAAAATTGTTTCATCTGACGCGATTCGAAAAGAGGTTACTGGACAATATCAGGACCTCAATCACGAGAAAGAAGTTTGGGAAATTTACTTCAATAGAATTAATGAATTTTTTGATAAGTATGAAGATGTTACTGTTATCGCTGATTCTACAAATATCACCGACAATTTTCGGTTAATTCCCCTTGAGAAATGCCCAAAATATGATCGTTGTGTCCTTGTTGTTTTAAAGAAAAAATTAGATCAAATTCTTGAACAAAATCACGTACGAAATGAAGCTAAATATGTTCCAGAAGAAGCTATTAAATCGATGTGGAAAAGATGGGAAGATCCATCTAATGAAGTAAAGGCTTTATACGATGAAGTGATTGAGATTGAAGGTTGGTTTGAATCGCCAAAAGTCAAGGAATCATTCCATTATAAGGATTGAGTTTTGTTTATTAAATATAAAGGTTTATAATAAATACATGAATAAAACGACTGCTAAGAAATATTTATCAGCTATTAATGGAAGCAAAAGAAAACACTTAACTTGTGAAGCGTTGTCTTTACATATGGGCATTTATCCTGAACTTATTGCCCGTGATTTAAGTGAGTTTGAACCAATGTTAGCGATGGATCCAAGTTATAATTTAAGAGAGCTTGTTCCAGCACTAGAAGAATACATTGAAGAACAGTCAAAAGAGAAAAAAGAACCGAGAATTGCGGTGAAAAAAGCTGAACTTCAACAATATAAATCTGTTGCAGATTTCGTTTATCACAAGATGACAATTGGTGGTCTTGTGGACCGTAATATTCCGCTTGATGAAAAGGATTTAAAAGTCCTTCGACATCTTGTTAATCAAGAATTAGAAGAACTTAAGGGCACTAAACCTTCTAAAAAGAAAAGAAGATAAGTGCCTACGCGAATAATCAATGAAATCGGTTTCATCCGATTTTTTTATTATTCATACGTATGTATATGTATAATATACACGCATACAAAAGGAGTTTTCGAAATGGAAATTAAAAAATCATTTCTCTCGGTTGATGGTAATACTGCAGCAGCAATTGGCTCCTATTACTTTACGGAAGTTGCTGGTATTTATCCAATCACACCAAGTTCCCCAATGGCTGAACTAGTTGATGTTTATGCTTCTCAAGGAAAGAAGAATTTCTTCAACACTCCAGTCAAAGTTGTTGAAATGCAATCTGAAGCTGGTGCCTCTGGTACTGTTCATGGTGCTCTTCAAGCTGGTGCATTAGCGACAACTTATACCGCATCACAAGGTTTGTTATTAATGATTCCAAACATCTACAAATGGTGTGGTGAATTACTTCCAGCTGTTCTTCATGTTTCAGCTCGAAGCTTAGCGACCAGATCATTATCCATCTTTGGCGACCATCAAGATATTTACGCTTGCCGTCAAACTGGTATCACAATGATTTGCTCACATTCTGTCCAAGAAATTGCTGATTTAGCACCAATGGCGCATTTGATAGCCATTGAATCCAGTGCACCAGTCATGCATTTCTTTGATGGATTTAGAACTTCCCACGAAATTCAAAACGTTGAATTCGTTGACGAAGCCGAATACAAGAAACTTCTTCCAATGGATAAAGTGGAAGAATTCCGTGCTCGCGCACTTAACCCACACACTCACCCAGTGACTCGTGGTGGTGCCGAAAATGATGACGTTTACTTCCAAGGTCGTGAAGCACAAAATGCTCACTACAACAGAGTTGTAGAGATTGCTGAAAAGTACTTCAAAGAAGCTGAAAGACTGACTGGACGTCACTATGCACCATTTACCTATTATGGTGATCCAAACGCTGAAAGAGTCATCGTTGCAATGGGTTCTGTTACTGAAACAGCCATTGAAGTTATCGATGAATTAGCAAAAGAAGGCGAGAAAGTCGGTGTTGTGAAGGTTCACTTATACCGTCCATTCTCTGCTAAACACTTGGTTAGTGTTATTCCTTCTAGCGCCAAAAAGATTGCCGTCTTAGACAGAACAAAAGAAATGGGTGCTACTGGCGAACCACTCTACCTTGATGTTGTGGCTGCCTTAAAACAAGAAGGTCGCGATATCGAAGTTGTTGGTGGACGTTATGGTTTATCCTCAAAAGACGTTCAACCAAAACATGTTAAAGCCGTCTTTGATTTCCTTAAAGGAAAACCATTCCACGGATTTACCGTTGGTATTAACGATGATGTGACTCACTTATCCATTCCAGTTGATGAGAAATTCCATGTGAAAGCCAATTACACATCCTGTCTCTTCTATGGTCTTGGATCTGATGGAACAGTCTCTGCCAATAAATCTTCCATTAAGATTATTGGTGATGCGACACACCAATACGCACAAGCCTACTTCGCTTACGACTCCCGTAAAGCTGGTGGTGTCACTCGTTCCCACTTACGTTTTGGTAAATTCCCAATTCATTCTACATATTATGTAGAAAATGCTGATTTTATTTCCTGCTCACTTGATACATATGTGTTCAAATTCGACATGATCAAGAATTTAAAAGAAGGTGGAACATTCCTCTTAAATACTGACATGAGTGATGAACAACTCGTGAAGTCACTTCCAAACCGCATGAAACATCAACTCGCGGCTAAGAAAGCTAAATTCTATGTTATTGACGCGAACAAGATTGCTTCCGAAATTGGAATGGGACGTCACACAAACACTATTCTCCAAGCTAGCTTTTTCTACCTTAACCAAGACATTATGCCTTACGAAGAAGCCAACAAATGGATGAAGAAATTTGCTGAAAAATCCTACGCCAAGAAAGGCCAAGAAGTTGTTGAACTAAACTGGAAGGCCATTGACGCTGGTACTGAAGGACTTCGTGAAGTCAAAGTCGATCCAAAATGGGTCGAACTTGATGACTCCCGTGTCCGTGCCACAACTGGTGATGAATACTTTGATACCTATGTTAACGTCATGGGTACCCTCGATGGTGATACTCTCCCAGTCTCCAAGTTCACAGAATATGAACTTCTTGATGGCACAATGAAAAATGACATTACATACAAGGAACAACGTTCAATTGCTGACCGTGTTCCAGTATGGAACAAAGCGGATTGTATCCAATGTAACCAATGTGCATTTGTTTGCCCACACGCTACATTACGTCCATTCCTAATTAATGAAGAAGAGTTAAAGAACGCTCCAGAAATTGTTAAAAACGATGTCGCTGAGCCAACCTTCCCAACATTAAAAGGTAAAGGACTTAAATACCGCCTCCAAGTTTCTCCAAAGAACTGTGTCGGTTGTGGTCTATGTGTTGCTGAATGTACCGCTAACAAGATGGGCAAGAAAGCCCTTGTTATGAGCGAAGCTAAAGAACAATTTGCTCAAGAAGAAGGCGCGACTTACTTATTCAAACACACTGAATACAAAGCCGGTCTTGTCCCAACAAACACCGTTAACGGTGTTGGCTACCTCATGCCATACATGGAAATCTCTGGTGCCTGTGCTGGCTGTGGAGAAACTCCATACTACCGCTTAGCTTCCCAACTCTTTGGTAAAGACATGCTTATTGCTAATGCAACAGGTTGTTCATCCATTTATTCTGGATCGACTCCATTAACCCCATTCTGCACCGATAAGAATGGTCAAGGTATTGCCTGGGCCAACTCCTTATTCGAAGATAATGCTGAATTTGGTTATGGTATGCGTACAACAGTTGACTACCGCTTAAGTCAAATCATCGACATCTTAGAACCAGCATTAGCTCGTGAAAGTGTCGAAGAAGAACTTAAAGCAGTCATCAAACAATATTTAGAGAATATTAAGAACAAGGATGTTGCTCGTAAAGTCATTCCAGAACTCGTTAAACTTGTTAAAGCAAGCAAAGACGAAGAAGTTAAAGCCGTTCTCACCTATGAACGTGACTTACTTGATAAATCAGTTTGGATTATCGGTGGTGACGGTTGGTCCTACGACATCGGTTATGGTGGTGTTGACCACGTCTTAGCTAACGACCAAGATGTGAACATCATGGTTCTTGACACCGAAGTTTACTCCAACACTGGTGGTCAATCTTCGAAATCTTCTCAAACTGGATCAATCGCTAAATTTACCGCAAGCGGTAAGACAGGCGAAAAGAAGAACCTTGCTCTGATTGCGATGAGCTATGGACACTGCTATGTGGCCCAAATCTCATTAGGTGCTAACCCAATGAAAGCCATTCAAGCAATGAAAGAAGCGGAATCTTATCCAGGACCATCCCTCATTATTTGCTATGCACCATGTGCTAACCACGGTATTAAGGGTGGCTTATCTAACTCCATGAAGGTTGAAAAAGCCGCTGTTGAATGTGGTTACTTCACAACCTTCCGTTATGACCCACGTCGTGCTGCTAAAGGAGAACCAGCTTTACAACTAGATTGTAAAGAACCAGACTTCTCCAAGTTCCGTGACTTCGTTATGGGAGAAACACGATTCTCACAACTTCCAAAGGTTAACCCAGCTCACGCTGAAGAACTCTTACAAAAGAGTGAACGTTGCGCTAAGGAACGTTGGGAACGTATCAAAAAATTCGGTTTATAATCAATAAAATAAACGAAAAAAATAGTTACACTTAGTTGTAGCTATTTTTTTGTGTATAATATACACGCACATGAAAGACATTAAAGAATACGAAAAAGAATATCAGGAACAACAGCCTGAAATTAAAGAACCAAAAAAGCGTAAGTTTGGTTGGTTAGGAATGATCTTCCTTCTTTTGATTATTGGTCTTGGTATTTATTTAATGTTTAGAATTACGGATCTTATACCAGGCGCAAAAGCCGAAGATCTGGCTACTCTTTTTAAAGAGATTAATATTAAATACCTACTTATATCTGTAGGAATTGCAGTTTTAATTCCATCTTTAATTGTGGTGGAATATGCAATTGTTTCCCATGCTGTTTCGGGTAATGTTCGACCAGGAATTTTAATGAAAACCACACTTCTTGGAAAATATTATGACTACATTACACCGTTCTCAACTGGTGGACAGCCAATGCAAATCCATTATCTACATAAGCATGATTATGATGGAGCACACGCTTCAGCAATTATTCTTATTCGCTATTCCGTCAACATTGTATGTTGGCTGATAGTTGGTGTAACTTTAATGGCTCTAGGAATCCATGCCTTAAGTCAAATTGGTGATAATGCTTCTAGAATCTTCCTACTTATTGCTGGTATTGTCGGTATTACGATTAACTTATTACTTCCTGTGTCAGTGTTAATTTTTGTTATCGCTCCACGTTTTGCTAATGCCTTAACAAAGTTTATTGTTAAAGTTGGCATGAGACTTCACATAGTGAAGGATCCTTATAAAGCACTAAAGAAAGCTTATAAAACGGTTTTTGATTTTAGAATGTGTTTTAGAACCATTGCGAAGAAGCCATGGCATTTTATCTTCCTAATTCTTGTTTCGATTATCGAGTATTTCTTAACCTTTGCCTTGCCATTCTTTGTCATGAAATCATTAACCACAAATTTATATTGGTCACAACTGATTGATGTGGCTGGTTTAAATGCTTTCTCAACATTTGCTGTTTCATTTATTCCAACTCCAGGAAACGCTGGCGGAATGGAAATTTCCTCCTCCTTAGCGTTTAACGCGGTCGCTCCAGGTGTCGCGGTCTATGGAGTTTTAATCTGGAGACTGTTTACTTATTACATCTTTATTATTACTGGAATTGTTTTAACAATTCGCGATGTGATTAAGAAAGCAGTTATTTCATCAAGAGAGCGTAAAAAAGAGAAGACTTTGGAGAAAAATAATGGGTAAGAAACTTGTTTATTTTATGGACAATTTTTATCCAAATGTGGATGGAGTTGTTAAAGTTGTAAATAACTATGGAAAGATTTTGTCTAAAGACAATGATTGTACAGTAGTCGTTCCAGATTATCGTGATAACTACCAAGGAAAGCACGAATATCGTCTATTACGTAAATCAAGTCATTTATTCAAATTTCATGACTTTATTTTTCCTTTGCCGAAACGTTGCAAAGAGACTGACAAATTCTTAAAAGAGCATAAAGCGGATATTTATCACGCCCACTCTCCATTTTTTGTTGGTCACTATGCCTTAAGACAGGCAAAAAAGAATCACGTTCCAATTGTGGCGACCTTCCATTCCCAATTTAAACGCGATTTCTTAGAACAAACACATTCGCGTTTAGTCACATTCTTCTTAATGAGATATGTCATGAAATTCTTTAATAAATGTGATGAAGTCTGGGCCGTTTCTAATGCTACAGCAAATACATTACGTAGCTACGGTTATAAAAAGGAAATCTTTGTTGCTCGTAATGGAACTGCCTTTACTTATCCAGATAACATGGATGAACTAAAAGAAAAGGTTCGTGTTCAATATAACATTGATCCAAACAAAACTAATATCACTTTTGTTGGTCAAATCCGTTTAGTTAAGAACTTAAAATTAATTATCGATACTATTAACCTTCTTTCTAAGGAAAGAGATGACTTCCATTTCTATTTTGTTGGGGAAGGTAATGACGAAAAGAAACTTAAAAAATATGTTCATAAACTTGGATTGGATCATGTTATCACCTTTGTTGGAAGACTCTACGGCGGAGATATGATGCAAGGGTTCTTCGCGAATACTGATTTAATGTTCTTCCCTTCCGTTTATGACAATAGTTCGATTGCGGTGCAAGAAGCTTGCGTCTGCCGTGTCCCAACATTATTTACCGAAGGATCAAATACATCCGAAGGATACACCGATTGTGTGACTGGTTACCTTTCTAAAGAAACTCCAGAAGCAATGAAGGAAAAACTTGTTTATATCCTTGATCATGATGAAGAAAGAAAACAAGTTGGTATACGTGCGTCTAAAGAAATGCCTCATACATGGGAAGAAGTCGTTTTAGAAGCGGCCAAACGCTATGATGACGTAATTAAGAATTATCAGGAAAAACATAAAAAATAATGGAACCGAAAACAATTTTTATTAAAGGGGCTCGTGAAAACAACCTCAAAAACATTGACCTAGAGATACCAAAGAACGCTCTAGTTGTTTTCACTGGTCTTTCTGGAAGCGGAAAAACAACGCTTGCTTTCGACACGATTTTTAACGAAGGACAACGTCGATTTGTTGAATCTTTATCTAGTTATGCCCGTCAATTCTTGGGTGGAATGGAAAAACCTGATGTTGATTCAATCACTGGTTTAAGCCCAGCTATTTCCATTGATCAAAAGACAACATCACATAATCCTCGTTCAACAGTTGGAACTGTGACAGAGATTTATGATTATCTCCGTCTTTTATTTGCTCGCGTAGGCGTTCCATATTGCCCAACACACAATAAACCAATTATTTCCTTCTCTGTTTCAAAGATGGCTGATATTGCGATGCAAATGGAGGTTGGAACTAAGTTACAAATTCTTTCTCCAGTTGCGCATAATGAAAAAGGAACACATAAAGATTTACTGGCAAAACTCAAGCAAAATGGTTTTGAACGTGTTCGAATTGATAAGGAAATTTATCGAATTGATGAAGCTCCAGAACTAGAAAAAAATAAACGTCATGATATTGAAATTGTTGTTGATCGAATTGTAATTAAACCGGAAATTCGCGGTCGAATTGCTGAAGCATGCGAACTTGCCTGTGACTGGTCAAAAGGATATTGTGTCTTCCTTACTGAAAAAGAAGAACGTCTATTTTCCCAACATCATTCTTGCCCTGAATGTGGTTTTTCAGTTCCAAAATTAGAACCACGATTATTCTCCTTTAATGCTCCACTTGGATGTTGCCCAGACTGTAAAGGTTTAGGAATGAGACGTGAAGCATCTAGGGAAGTTTTAGTTCCAGATGAATCACTTTCTATTAACCAAGGAGGAATCCGTTGGTTTAGAAATATGATTGGTTCTAAAAACATTGAGTGGCAAGAATTTGCTTACTTATGTAAGCAATATAAGATTGATTTAGATAAACCAATCAAAGACTTTACTGAACGAGAAAAAGAAATCATCTTTAATGGTTCAGATAAAGAATTCAAATATGAACTTACTTCCGTTAATGGAAACGTCATGCACCGACAAGGATTTATTGAAGGTATTCAAAAACGTATTACTCGCCTTTATAACGACACCGGATCAGAAATGATGCGTGAATGGTATGAGTATTATATGCGTGATAGTGAATGTCCAACATGTCACGGAGCACGTCTTTCTAAAGAAGCATTAAGCGTCAAGGTTAACGGTTTAAATATTTATGAAGTGACATGTCTTTCAATTGAGAAATTATTGGAATATATCCACGAATTGCCGGATGTTTTGAATCCAACTGAATTAGAAATTGCCCGTTTAATTATTAAAGAAATTGATTCACGTGCAACATTTTTATGTAACGTTGGTCTGAACTATTTAACACTCAGTCGTATGGCGATGACCCTTTCTGGTGGTGAAGCTCAACGTATTCGTTTAGCTACCCAAATTGGATCCAAGCTTTCTGGTATTTTATATGTCCTTGATGAGCCTTCAATCGGTCTACATCAAAGAGATAATGCCAAACTTATTGCGACCATGAAGGACATGGTTAATCTTGGAAATACATTAATCGTTGTTGAACACGATGAAGACACCATGCGAGCTGCTGATTTTCTTGTTGATATTGGTCCAGGCCCAGGTGTCCATGGCGGTGAAGTTGTTGCAACAGGTAGTGTAGAAGATTTAGAAAATGAACCACGTTCAATTACTGGACAATATCTATCTGGTAAAAAGAAGATTGAAGTTCCTTCCTCACGTCGACCAGGTAACGGTAAGTACTTCACTATTAAAGGTGCCGCATGTAACAACCTTAAAAAGATTGATGTGAAGATTCCTTTAGGAAAATTTGTTGCAATCACTGGCGTTAGTGGTTCTGGCAAATCGTCTTTGATTAATCAAACCCTCTACCCAATTCTTGCTCGGGCAATTAATAAAAATGAAGATATCAAAATTGGCAAACACACAAGTTTTGATGGATTACAGTTTGTCGACAAAGTCGTGAATATTACACAAGAGCCAATCGGTAGAACACCTCGTTCTAACCCAGCAACTTATGTTGGAGTCTTTGATGATATTCGTGCTTTATTTGCCGAAACTGTCGAAGCTCGTTCACGTGGTTTTGATAAAGGACGTTTCTCGTTTAACGTTCCTGGCGGAAGATGTGAAACTTGCCAGGGCGCAGGTGTCACACGTATTCCGATGAACTTCCTTCCAGATGTTTACGTGAAATGTGATGACTGCGGTGGAAAACGTTATAACGAAGAAACTCTTGAAGTTACCTATAAAGGTAAAAATATTTATGAAATTTTAGAGATGACTATTGAAGATGCTTGCAAGTTCTTCGAAAATCGCCCTTCAATTATGAGAAAACTCCAAACTCTCAGTGATGTTGGTTTGGGTTATATTAAACTTGGCCAACAGGCAACAACACTTTCTGGTGGTGAAGCTCAACGTGTTAAATTGGCCTATGAATTGCAAAAACGTCCAACTGGTAAATCAATCTTTATTCTTGATGAACCAACGACTGGTTTACATAGCGACGACGTGTCTCGTTTGATTAAGATTTTAAATCGTATTGTTGATCATGGTGATACAGTTGTCATCATTGAGCATAATCTCGATGTCATAAAAGTGGCAGATCACATTATTGATCTTGGTCCAGAAGGTGGAGACAAGGGCGGAACAATTGTCGCTGAAGGTACACCTGAAGAAGTTGCTAAGGTCAAAAAATCATACACTGGTCAATATCTCGCCCAGATTTTAGGAGGACAAAAATGATTCTTCTAATTAGTGCAATTATTTTAGGTGTTTTCTGGTTTGGGTTAACAATCTATAATGTTTTACGTATTAATAAAACATCAGCAATCGGTGGACAAAAATTTGAGTTTAACCGTGAATTGCTGGTGAAAATGCTACCTTTATTGCTTGCGCAGGGTTTATTAACTATTGCTTCAAGTTACGGCTTAGTAATGAACGGGGGATGGCATTTAGAGGCCTATGAACATTTCCTAATTATCTTTGGTTCTTATTTCTTTGGAACGGGATTTTCGTTCGGTGTTTGTTCGTTCCTAATCCGTTATTACAACATCAGTAGTGAAGAGAAAGAACGTCGAATTTTAAAGTATGTTTTAATTTGTTCTGCTGTTGTTTTTATCTTAGGTGTTTATCTACTTACAACTGGAGTTGCTGATTATCTAAAATACCCTCTTCCTAATGGAATCGGATTCAAAAGTGGCATTAACTATATTGAACCAGGAAGTGAAGGTGCAATTCTTTGGTATGGCATCCTTATTGTTGGTGGAACTGTGCTGGCTTATTTTATCGCTGATCACATTGTTTACAAAAAATATAAGAAACATGGATTAATTGAATCGATTGCAATTATTGCTTTCTTGTCTGGTATTCT
>DGVS01000012.1:0-8738 GCA_002395065.1 Caryophanales bacterium UBA4278 | reverse complement strand
TTTAAGATTTGGGAAGGCGGTCTTGCAGTTCAAGGCGGTATTTTCCTTGGAGCAACTGTTACTATTATCTTTGTTCTACTTAAAAAGAAAGAACTCAATGTTCGTTTTTTAATTGATGTTATTCTTCCTTGCGTTATTATTGCTCAAGCAATTGGACGTTGGGGTAATTTCTTTAACCGTGAAGTCTATGGTCAAGTTGTCAGTGAAGATGTAATGAAAATCTTCCCAAAGATTATTTCTAATAACATGCTAATCAATGGACAATATCGACTTCCATTGTTCTTTATCGAAAGCGTAACCAATATTATTGGCTTCTTCGTTTTACGTTACGCGATTGGTCGAGGCTTAAAGAAATTTATTGGCCTAGGTGATATTGGAGCTTCCTACCTTATTTGGTACGGATTAACACGTGTTGCGTTTGAACCTTTAAGAGAAGGATTTAACTTAGGACAACACGAAGATGGATTCGGATATGTTCAGTCTTGGATTATTGCCTTTGTGATGATTGGAATTGGAATTTTGTTGATTGTTGGATTCCATGTTTATGACGCTTTAAGAAAGAAGAAAGGATTACCTCCAAAAACATTGGAGACCATTTAATGTACGATTTAATCTTGTTTGATTTAGATGGAACACTCCTCGATAGTGATCAAATGATTATCGAGACTTTTAAAGAGTTATATCCACTTTATCGACCGGGTTATTTCCCAAGCATTGATCATATTCTTTCTTTCTCTGGCCCACAAATTACTGAGACACTCAAAAAAGAGTTTCCAGACGGAGACCAAGAACTAATTTTAAAAGAATTTAAAGAACGTTCGACGAAAAATTATGTCAAATACTCTAAGCTCTATCCTGGGGTTATTGAAATGCTTAAAGAACTTCAACTAAAAAGAGTTCCCTTTGCAGTCGTTACAAATAAACATCGTTATGCTACAGACTATACCTATAAACTTTTTGGTGTTGAAAATTTAATTCCATTCTCTGTTTGTGCTGATGAAGTTAAAAACCTTAAACCAGCTGGTGATGGAATTCTTCAATGTATGGATCATTTTGGGGTAAAAAATCCTCAAAAAGTTATATACATTGGAGATGGTCAAATCGATTATCTTACAGCTAAAAATGCTGGTGTGAAATTTGGTTATGTAGATTGGTCGCCACGATCTTTATTAGAAGGTTCAAAAGTAGATATCCATATCAAAAATTACCAGCAATTCTTGGAGGAAATATTATGAAAAAGACCAATATTGTTGTAATCGGAGCAGGAATCGCAGGCCTATCAGCTGCCATCTATTTAAAGCGTGCAAATGCTGATTTTGTAATTCTTGAAAATTCCCTTCCAGGTGGCCTTTTAAACAAGCTTCATAAAGTCGAAAATTATCCAGGAGTTCCAAATACCACTGGTGGTGACATTCTGATTTCGTTAATGGAACAGGTGCGCAACCTCGGAATTGAAATTAAGTACGGAAGCGTTCAAACGATCCTCAAGGAAGAAGATGGCTTCGAGGTTGTTACTGATAAAGATAGCTATGACTGCCAAGCCGTGATTGTTGCTGCAGGAAGAAAAATTGAAGGTGTAACAATCAAGGGAGAAAAAGAATTTGCTGGTCGTGGTGTTTCATATTGTGCCACATGTGATGGAAACTTCTTTAAAGGCGCTGATGTTGCTGTTATTGGAAATAATGATATTGTTCTTGAAGAAAGTTTATATTTAGCAAATTTAGTTAAGAAATTATACCTCTGTGTTCCTGGAGAAAAACTTGAAGGAACTGACTCTTTACTTTTAAAAGTAAAACAAAAAGAAAATATTGAAATATTACTCAATTCAAATGTTGATGAGATTGTTGGTGATGATATCGGAGTTAATGGCATTAAAGTCAATGGAAAAGAAATTCCTGTTTGGGGAGTTTTTCCGTTTGTCGGAACCAAATCATCTGATGAATTTTTATCAAATCTTAAACCTGAACAAGATAATTTTGGCGTAAAAGTTAATGAAGAAATGATGAGTAATATTCCAGGATTATTTTTCGCTGGAGATATCGTCTCAAAGAAACTTAAACAATTAGTTACTGCTGCTAGTGATGGTGCCATTGCCGCAACATCTGCTGGACGATTCATCAAATAGGAGGCACCTTATGATTGAATTAGACATTATTACAGGTATTGGCGGAGCAGGAAAAAGCTCTGCTCTATACACATTTGAAGAGAACGGATTTTATGTTACAGACAATGTTCCTCTTGAAGTTGTTGAAAAACTTTTTGAAACATACAAAAAAGATCCGAAAAAGTATGCTAAAGTCGCTTTATCTGTTTCCCTCGATATTGCCCTCAAAACTTATGAATTAGCCAAGAATTGTGGTGGATTTAACATCAATTTCATTGGTTTATATTGTGAAAAATCAGAACTACTTTCTCGATATCGTTTGTCTCGTAGAAAGCACCCAAAAGAAGCAAACGGAATGCCTCTTGAGCAAGCGCTTGATTTAGAGATTAAACAAATCAATGATATGCGGCTTTCATTCACCCACTTTATTGATACATCCAAATTATCGAAAAATGATTTCCGAAAAAAATTAATCTTTGTTGCTCTTGGTTCACATCAAAATGACTTTGTTGTAACATTTGTTTCTTTTGGTTATAAGAAATCTGTCCCGCAAGACGTGGAAACAGTTTTTGATGTTCGCCTCCTTCCAAATCCTTATTGGGTTCCTGAACTTCGTGACTTAACGGGACTTGATGAAAAAATCATTCGCTATGTTTTAGATAATGATGTCACAAAAGAATTTTTAACAAAGGTTATATCCTATTTAGATTATTATCTTCCACGATTAAAAGAGAGCGAACGCACTCACGCCACCATTGGTGTCGCCTGCAGTGGCGGTCAACATCGTTCTGTGGTTATTGCTGAATATTTGGCGAAATATTATTCAAAGAAATACAAAACTATTGTTATCCATAAGGAACTACTTTAATCATGCAAGCCAAAGTCTCGTTTACACAGAAAGTAAAAGAAGAGATTTGTTCTCTAACTTTTTCTGATGAACATTTACGAGCTTTGCTGTCGGCTTTTATTCGCATTAATGGGTCTTTAACTCTTGGAAGTAAACGTCCGCAAATTGTTGTTAAAACAGAGTCTGCTAAAACAGCAAAGTTTATCTATTATTCTGTTGAAAGAGTGTATGGATTAAATTGCCGTTTTTCATACCAGAAAACAATGAACTTCCGTAAAAGATTAACATATAATGTTATCATTGACGAAGGTGAGTACCTTCTTGACGATTTAGAAATCTCATTTTTAGAAGGAAAAATCTCGAAAAATATTGTCTATACTGACGACATGCTTTCGGGTTATATTTCTGGAGCGTTTTTAGCAGCAGGTTCCTGTAATTCTCCAAAAAATTCAAACTACCATCTGGAGTTTTGTCTTAGAGAAGAAAACTTTGCTAAATGGTTCTCTAAATTGCTCATTCGGTGCAAATTAACAGAGTTTTCTCCTAAGGTAGTAGAAAGACGAGGGAAATATGTTGTCTATCTTAAAAAGAGCCAGCAAATAGTGGATCTTTTATCATTGATGGGCGCAACAAACACAACTTTGGAATTTGAATCCATTCGAATTGATAGGGATTTTTCGGCAATCGGAAATCGCCTGCAAAACCTTGATTATGCGAACTATAACAAGACCACTTCTTCTAGTAAGAAACAAATTAAAGACATCAAGATTATTGATCGGGTTTTAGGCATTGATCATGTTCAAAATGTTAAGCAAAGAACATTGATGATAATTCGATTAGAACATGATGATGCCTCTTTAAACGAACTTGCTCAATTGATGAGCGAGGAACTTGGAGAAATAGTCTCTCGCTCAAATATTAACCATTTGTTTAGAACAATCCATGCAAGTGCCGAAAAATATAAAGGAGCATTAAAATGAAAGCTGTTATTCAGTTAGGAATGAGAATCCGATATTTACGCTCCTTACGAAAGTGGTCTCAAGAAGATTTGGCCTTAGAAGCGAATATAAATCGCAACTATATTTGTGATTTAGAAAACGGACGTCGAAACCCATCATTAGAAGTACTTGAAAGAATTAGCGATGCCTTTGGCATCACACTATCAGAACTCTTCCGCGGAATTGAGACCATAGAAGGTCTATAATTCTCAATTTTTGTTTAACTAAAATTGTTTGAAACCACTTACATTAATGTGGTTCTTTTTTATTTATATAAAAGTAAGTTATAATAACCCCGGCAATTTAAAAAGGAGGACATTTTATGTCAGTTAAAGTTGCAATTAACGGATTTGGACGTATCGGACGTTTAGCTTTCCGCCAAATGTTTGGTGCTGAAGGTTATGAAATCGTCGCAATTAACGATTTAACTAGTCCAAAAATGTTAGCTAATTTATTAAAGTATGACACAGCTCAAGGTGGCTATGCCGGACATATCGGTGAAGGTTTACACACTGTTAGTAGCAAAGAACCAGAATTAGCTGAAGACGGAAAAACCGTTGTTAAGCCAGGTTCTATCACTGTTGATGGTAAGGAAATCACCATCTATGCCAAACCAAACGCAGCCGAACTTCCATGGAAGGAACTTAAGGTTGACGTTGTCTTAGAGTGTACAGGTTTCTACTGCTCTAAGGAAAAATCCATGGCTCACATCAACGCTGGTGCCCGTAAGGTTGTCATTTCTGCTCCAGCAGGAAAAGACCTCCCAACCATTGTTTATGGAGTTAACGAAAAATCCTTAACAAAAGAAGATAATGTTATCTCAGCTGCAAGCTGCACAACAAACTGCTTAGCCCCAATGGCCAAAGCTCTTCATGAACTTGCTCCAATTCAATCTGGTATTATGAGCACTATCCATGCTTACACTGGTGACCAAATGATTCTTGATGGACCACACCGTAAAGGCGATCTCCGCCGTGCCCGTGCTGGTGCAGCAAACATTGTTCCAAACAGCACCGGTGCCGCTAAAGCCATTGGCTTAGTTATTCCAGAATTAAATGGAAAACTTATTGGAAGTGCCCAACGTGTTCCAGTTCCAACTGGTTCAACAACCATCCTTACAGCTGTTGTGAAATATGAAGGCGAATTAACCCCAGAAGTCATTAACGCTTACATGAAAAAAGTTGCTAATGAATCCTATGGTTATAACGAAGATCCAATCGTTTCTTCTGATGTTATCGGAATGAGATTTGGTTCCCTCTTCGATGCCACTCAAACAATGGTTGCCAAAATTGGTGAAGGTTTATACGAAGTTCAAGTTGTCTCTTGGTATGACAATGAAAACTCCTATACTTCACAAATGGTCCGTACCATTAAGTACTTTGCTGAAAAGTGCTAATTAAATCTCACTAACGACAGAGACGCAACTGACGTTGCGCCTCTTTGTCTCAAATGAAGGAGAAAATTTATGCTTACTGTTGATCAATTAAAAGGTCTCAAAGGCAAAGTTGTCATCGTTCGTGTTGACTTTAATGTCCCACTTAAAGATGGCAAAGTTCGTGACGATAACCGCGTCCGTGCTGCCTTACCAACTATTCAAAAACTCCTTTCTGAAGGCGCTCGTGTTGTTTTACTTTCTCACTTAGGAAAAGTGAAACACAAAGAAGCCCCAGAAGTTGTTGCAGAACAAAAAGCAAAGAACAACATGGAAATTGTTGTTCCAACACTTGCTGGTCTTCTTAATAAAGAAGTGGCTTTCTCGAAAGCTACTCGTGGTCCAGAATTTGAAGCCGCTGTCAAAGCGCTCAAAGATGGCGAAGTTCTTCTTGTTCAAAACACCCGTTATGAAAAGGGCGAAGAAAAGAACGATCCAGAACTTTCCAAAGACTGGGCGAAGGTTGCTGATGCCTATGTCATGGATGCATTCGGAAGTGCGCATAGAGCACATGCATCCACTTATGGCATTCCAGAAATACTAAAAGCCGAAGGTAAACCAGTTGCCTGTGGCTACCTTGTGGAAAAAGAAATATCCAACTTAATGCGTTGTGTTGACGTCAAAAAAGAAGATCGTCCATATGTCGCAATTCTTGGCGGTTTAAAAGTTTCTGACAAAATTAAAGTTATTGACTCACTTCTTAAGAAGTGTGACAAAATTCTTATTGGTGGAGCGATGGCTTACACCTTTAAGAAAGCTCTTGGATTTGAAACTGGAACATCTCCAGTCGAACTTGACCAACTTGACTATGCTCGTAAGTGCTTAGAAGAAGCCAAAGGTAAAATTGTTTTACCAGTTGACTCCGTTGTCACTGATGCATTCGAAGGTTGGACCAAAAAAGAAGTTGTCAAGGACAACGTCCCAGAAGGATACCAAGGTATGGACATTGGTCCAGCTACCGAAAAGCTCTTTGCTGAAGAAATCTCCAAAGCAAAAATGGTTTTCTGGAATGGCCCAATGGGTGTCTTTGAACAAAAAGACTTTGCTAGTGGAACAATCTCTATCTGCAAAGCAGTTGCTTCCTTAAAAGGATGCTTCTCCGTTTGTGGTGGTGGTGACTCTGCTGCAGCAATTAAAGAATTTGGTTATAAGGAAAGTTTCAGCCACGTTTCAACCGGTGGCGGTGCTTCCTTAGAAATGATTGAAAACGATGGACACTTACCAGGTGTCGACATTTTGAAGTAATATGAGACGCAAATTATTATTTGGAAACTGGAAAATGAACAAGAGCATTGAGGAAGCTCGTGCTTTTGCCAAGGAAAGTCACGAATTACAAAAATTTGCTGACTCTCAAGATGTCGAAATCGGTGTTGCTCCAACTTATCTTTCTCTTTCAGCTGTGAAGAAAGAAAACCCATCTTTACATGTGGCAGCACAAAACTGTCACTTTGAAGATCATGGGGCTTTTACAGGCGAAATTTCAATTTCTATGCTTAAAGAGCTTGGAATTGATTGGGTGATTATTGGTCACTCTGAAAGAAGAACATATTTTGGAGAAACAAATGAAGCTTGTAACAAAAAGTTGCACGCTTTATGCCAAAACAAAATGTTCTCCATCTACTGTGTTGGCGAAACTCTTGAACAATTTGAAAAGGGTCAAACCAAAAAAGTGATCGAAGAACAAGTTGTGAAAGGTTTAGAAGGATTAACTCCTGAAGAACTTCGCTATGTTGTTGTGGCTTATGAACCAGTTTGGGCGATTGGTACCGGAAAGAACGCTTCGAAGGAAATTGCTGAAGATATCTGTGGATATTGCCGCAAACTCATTCGACGTGAATTTGGTGAAGTTGCCGATGAAGTCCGTATTTTATACGGTGGTTCTGTTAAACCAGAAAACGTGCATGATTATTTAATGCAAGACAATGTTGATGGAGCTCTTGTTGGTGGTGCATCCTTAAAAGTCGATTCATTTCATCAATTAATAGCAAATATTGCTAAGTAAGGAGGTGTTTTATGATTGCTGATTCAATTAAGCAAACAGAAGTTAAACACTATACGACGACCAAATGGGCGTCAAAAGTTTTCCTCTACATGTTTATGGCGATTGGTATTACCGCTGTTGTCACAGCTGTGATAGGAGTTATTTTCTCTAGTATTTGGCCAATTGCATATGGCACTGAAATCAATGTTGATGCAGCTAAAGCCTACATTGCTTTATTTATCGTTGCTTTTATCATGTACATTCCATTAATCCTGTGGATTCAATTCTCCGTCTTTAAAGAGAAATCCCGTCCGATGATTCCTTATGTCCTTTATTCGATCGTGATGGGTGTCTTTATTTCTGGATTTACAATGTTTGTTCCATTCCATCTGATTGCCATTTCATTTGGCTTAACATGCTTTACGTTTGGTATTATGTTTGTTATCGGATGGTTCACTAAGAAAGATTTATCGATCTTAGGAATGATTGGATATGGAATGATGATTGGCATCTTCTTTATTGCGATCTTTAACATTATCTGGATGCTTTTCTTCCCAGGTTTTGAAATGATTTACTGGGTTATTTCCTATGGAATGTTTGCGGCAATGCTATTAATCACGATCTTTGATATTAACCGTGTCAAACGTATTGCTGATAGTGGTGAACAAAGCAATAAAACTGCTGTTTTGTGTGCCTTTAACCTTTATGTAGATTTTATCTACATCTTCATTCGTATCCTAAGTTTCGTTGTTCGTATATATGCGAGCAAAAAGTAACGCACACGCGTAATCAAATTAAAGGAAAAGAATTATGTATTTTTACAAATGTAATCATTGTGGCAAAGTTGTTATGCTTCTTGAAGACAAAGGAATTCCAACAATTTGTTGTGGAGAACCGATGACTCTACTTGAAGCCAATACTGTTGATGCTGCTTTTGAAAAACACATTCCAGTCGTCGAAGAAAAAGATAAGTTAGTCCAAGTTCGCGTTGGTGAAGTCATTCACCCAATGACGAATGAACACTATATTGAATTTATCGTTCTTCACACCGACCAAGGTTACAAAATTAAACACCTTTATCCAGGAGATGTGCCGGCCGCGGAGTTTGCGATTAAAGAAAATGAGATCGTTTTCTCCGCTTATGCCTATTGCAACCTCCATGGATTATGGAAAAAGAACATTGAGTAGAATCTCTTGATTCTAATCATAAGTTAGCCCCTTCTAACCAAAGGGGCTTTCATTTTTGTAAAAAATTTTTCAAAAAGTGTTTGACTTAATTATTTCATAATAGTAATATAGAAAAGCGCACGTTCCAAGGGAACCTAGAGATATACGAAAGTATATAGTGCGTCACTGATCTTTGAAAACTAAACAGA
>DGVS01000004.1 GCA_002395065.1 Caryophanales bacterium UBA4278 | reverse complement strand
AACTTTGTTATACGGATAAAAAAATTAAATAACCGTAAATTACTAGTGATTTTACTACAAAACCCCAATTAATTAATTTGAAATAGAGAACCCAAAAATTGGAGTTCTCTTTTCTTTTAATTAATGCACATTTAAATGTGCTATAATTGATTAAGTTATGAACAAGAAACTTGTCATATTTGACATGGATGGAACTGTCTATTTAGGCAAGAACCTAATTGATGGTTCAAAAGAAACATTTGATTATTTAGATAAACACCATATCGAATATGTTTTCTTTACCAATAATTCATCCCACGATTTAGAGTTCTACGAAAAGAAAATTAAAAACTTTGGGATTAAGTGTTCTTTAGAACATAACTTTTATTCATCCACTGAAGTAACTATTTCTTATCTCAAAGATTTAGGTGTGAAAACAATCTACTGTGTTGGTAACAAATGCTTAAAAGATAAACTGGCTAAACATTTTAAATACATTGATCGTTATGATGAAAACGTTGATGTTGAAGCAGTGGTTTGTGGATTTTCAACCGAATTAGTCTATGACGAACTAAAAGGTGCTTGTTTATATCTACAAAAGAAAGATCTTCCATTTATTGCAACTAACCTCGACTGGAGATGTCCAATTGAAGACGGATTATATATTCCAGATTGTGGTGGCATGTGCGAATGGATTTATCGTTGTACCGGTAAGAAAGCAACCGTCATGGGTAAGCCAAATCCGGTTGTTATCGATTACCTCGCCAAACGTTTTAATGTCAAGAAAGATGAAATCCTCGTTGTTGGGGATCGTTTATACACCGATATTCTTGTTGGAGCAAACGCCAATGTTGATACTCTTTGTGTTCTTTCTGGAGAGTCTTCCTTAGAAGACGTTAAGAAATATGAACACCAACCAACATATCTTTTAGATTCAATTAAGGAACTACCATCCTTGTTAGAAAAATAAATTTGGAGGCGTAAAAATGAATGCACAAACAAATGATGCAAACCAATGGTTCAAACTGAATTATAAAAGAACTTTTATCATTGGTTTCGCATTCTTTGGCATCCTTTTGTTGTGGCAAGTCTATGACACTTGGTGTCCAACATTCCTAACCGAATTATTTAAAAACTCCTTAGGAATCTCAAACGAAAAAGAAGTCCAATACTTAGTTGGTATTATGATGGCACTAGATAATCTAGCCGCCTTAATCTTACTACCAATCTTCGGAAGGATTTCTGATAAAACGCACACAAAAATTGGTAAACGTATGCCATATATTTTAGTTGGAACCTTTGTTTGTGCAGTTGCATTCCCATTTATTCCTGTTTTGTTTCATTACTCTAATACTGTTGGCGTAATTATTTTAATGGCGATTGTTGTCTTGTTCGCCATGATGTATCGGAACCCAGCTGTCGCTTTGATGCCAGACATGACACCAAAGCCATTACGTAGTAAAGCTAACGGTATTATTAACATTATGGGTTACCTCGGTGGTGCTTTTGCCACAGTGGTTGGCTTTGTCTTTATTCTTTCTGATTACTTAGGAACAACCCAAAACCCTGATGGAACATTAAAAGCACACACCTGGGCTTATAAAAACATCTGGGCTATTGAAGGACCATTCCTTGTTGGCTCAATTCTGATGCTAATCTCCGCAGTCGTTCTCTTTATCTTAGTGAAAGAAAATAAGATTGCTGATGAAATGAAAGATGAAATGGCTCGTGGTGATGCTATTTCTCAAACAACTGATAAAGTTGATGATGATAAACCAATGTCAAAAGCGAACAAAGTTATGCTTTGGCTCATCCTTGGAGCAGAATTCTTCTGGTTCATGGCTGATAATGGTGTTCGTACATTCTTAAATAACTATGTTATCTACGGAACACATTCATCATCCGTTGGTACTGGTATCTTAACCATTGTTGGTGGTGTTGGTAGTGTGATTGGCTTTGCTCTTGGTGGATTAATCGCCTCCAAGATTGGTCGTAAATACACCGTTTTAGGCGGCTTAGGATTAGCCGTTTTAGGTTATCTAATTTGGATTATTATGACATTTGCTGTTGGTCTTCCTAATGGAAGCTTACCAATTTGGCTCTTTGTCATCTGGTTTATTAAAGACTTTGGTATGTCACTAGTTCACGTGAACTCCTTCCCAATGGTTGTGGAACTATGTAACTCGAAAAAGATTGGTGCCTTCACTGGTTACTACTACGCATCCAGTATGGCTGCGCAAACAATTACACCAATCGCTTTAGGAGCTTTATTAATGGCACCAAGCTTTGACTGGTTCTTACTTCCAATCTACGCTGGCATTTGTGTTGCCATCTCCTTTACGATCTTCTTCTTTGTGAAGAACATTAAAAATAAGAAAACAACCTTCTCAAAAGGTTTAAGTGCTATCGGAGAAGCGGAAGAGTAATTATGAAAAAAGAAAAAGCCATCTCAAAAATCAATCCCGTATTCCTTAAAGGAATCGCTCATCGTGGATTGCATAACGAAGAGTTTACCGAAAATGGTATCAAAGCTTTTCAAAACGCGATTGATCATGGAGTGGCTTTTGAATTTGATATCCATCTAACTAAAGACAACGAACTTGTTGTTTGCCATGATGAAAATCTAATTAGAACAACAGGTAAAGACGGAATCATTGAAGATTTAACTCTAAAAGAGATTAAAGAAAACTACCATCTCTTAGATGGTGGAGAAATCCCAACTCTTCAAGAGGTTCTTGATCTCAACAAAGAAAAAGTTCCAATAGTGATTGAGATGAAGGTCTTCCGTAAAAACTATAAACCTTTAGCCGCGAAAACCAAAGAAATGCTTAGACGAATCAAAGACAAACGAAATGTTCTATTAATTTCCTTTGATCCACGATCTCTTTGGCCATTTAAGCACGAAGGATTCGTTCGTTCTCTTCTTGTTGCTAAATCCGATGAATACACCTGGTTCTTTAGAAGAAGTGTGGAATCCGTTGATTTAGAAGATAAGTTATTCGAGGAAAAACGTGTCTTACGTTACACTAAAAAACATTTCACAAATATCTGGACAATTGACTCCAAGGAGAAACTTAAAAAGTACGCTCCTTTAGTTGATACTGTCACTTATCAATTTATTGATCCAAAAGTTGTTATGGAGGAACTAAAATGAAAAAGAAACTTCTTCTTTTAGCATTATTGCCAATGCTTCTCGCTGGTTGTGAATTTGAACCTGATTCATTGAATGATGATTTATCATCATGTGTTGCCATGACTGGATATGCGCAAAACTACGAACAGGTCTTTACTTTAAAACACGACTGCCTTGACCAACCATCTAACGTCTTTAATAAAGATCTCGCTTTATTTAGTTATGGTGCATCAGTGGCAAATAAAGATAAAGACAGCATCACGACTTTCTACCGTGACATGATGTTTTCTTGCTTAGAAATCTCTAAAAGCTATGATGTTGCACCAACTAAAGACACCATCGCTTATGCTATCGGTTCACGTCACGTTAACCGTCAAAATGTTGTTTTAGTCTCAATTCGAGGCTTTAACTATGGTGGGGAATGGAGCTCTAATCTCTATCTTGGATTAGAAGGCGATCACGCTGGATTTTTACAAGCGGCGAACACTTTAATTAACGATTTAGACGATTACATCAAAACATATCAACACCAGAACTCGAAATTCATCATTACTGGTTACTCCCGTGGTGGAGGCGTTGCTAATCTTGCAGCAAAGCTTCTTTTCGAAAGAGAGCACAAACTTGTCCGTGATGAGAACTTCTATGTTTATACATTTGAAGCCCCAAAAGGATGCAGTGAATATCGTGATTATAAAAACGTCTTTAACATTGTTAACCAAGCCGATTTAATTCCAATGATTGCTCCAGAAGAATATGGATTTTATCGTGTTGGACAAGATATTCTTTTAGATAACTCCAACGTTGAAGAAGTTTGTAAAAACTACGATGAATCCATCGTTATTCCAGAGTTTAATCCATTTACTTTGTCCGGAGAGGAAGTTACTCAAAACACTCTCCCACAAGGATTAATTGATATCTTAAGAACCCAATCATATGGCGAACAAAACATTGATACAAGAGAAAAATTCGTCAATGTTATTCAAGGAACAGCTGATTATTTCTTATCCATGTTTATGTCTCTTCCTAGCAGCATTACATCTAAGATTGGTGCTGCATTAACCGAGATGCCAACAATGGATGTTTTAAATCTCATTGGTAATCCAGAAGGCATCGCTAACTTCTTAAAACCATTCTTAGATGAAGCTCATTACGCTTATGATGATGCTGAGCTTCTCTCGTATTGTCAGAAACTCTCCACATTCATTGTTTCTGGTCCTGGAGTGGGTTTAATTATGCTTTATGGCTTCTTTGGTGATGATTTCTCTAGAATGATTCAAATGCACTATCCGGAAGTGAACTATCCATTACTGGAGGCTCTTTAATTTATGCATCTAAAAGTTGATTCATGTTTATCTAATGAATATCAAGAAGGAATTACCATCCAAGATCTTTTAGATTATAGAAACGTTGAAGCTGTCCCTTGGCTGGTCATCTCCGTCAATGGAACATTTGTTCCACGTGCTAAATTTAAAGAGCACATTTTAAATGACGGAGATGTGATTGAACTAATTTATGTTCGAGGCGGTGGATAAGATGTCTCGATATGACCGTCTTTTAGAGCTCTCTACTTTTAGTAAAGAGAAATTAGAACTTCTATCAAAGAAGCGTATTTTACTTGTTGGCGTTGGTGGAGTTGGTCAATACGTCGCGACTTCTTTAGTGACAAACGGTATTCAACATCTTGTTATTGTCGATTTCGATCATGTGGAATTATCTAATCTAAATCGACAAATTCTTCTTAAAGAAGAAGATGTTGGAAAATTTAAAAGCGATGTTGTTTTAGCTGAACTAATTAAAAAGAATAGCGAAATCGAGATTTGCGCTCGTAATATGAAAGTCACTGCTGAAAACGCCGATTCGATGGTGGAAAAGATTGATCTAATTATCGATGCGGTGGATAACTGGCCAACAAAACTTGTTTTAGGTGATTTAGCCAAGAAACACAATATTCCTCTTCTTCACATTGGAGTAGATGGAAATCGCGGACAATATTGTCTATTTAAAAAGAAGTCATTATCTGATGTGTTTGATATTAATATCAAAAAAGAACCTCGTGATGGAGTGATGGGTCCAATGGTTGGAACTGTTGCTTCCTTAGCAAGTATGTATCTTATCAACTATTTAGTTGGTGATGCACCAAGTGATGTTCTGTATTACTTTGATGCAAAAGAAAATAAACTCGGTCAAATGAAGATATAAGGTTAGTTATGGTTAACTAACTTTTTTCTTTTATAATCAATTCTAAGAAGGATGAACTTATGAAAAAATATTTACCGACAGTTATCTCTGTAATTGTGATATTGACTTTGTCAATTCTCTCACTTGTCTTTAGTGATTTACACTTAAGTCAAAACCAATCCGAAACAATGATTATTTTATTAATTATTTGTGGTGCAAGCATGTTTTATTGCTTTGTTGTTGGTGAACTCACCCACAACTACTCCCAGATGGATAAACTTTGGAGTCTACTTCCAATTGCTTATTCCTGGGTCATCTGCGCCAAGGGTGGATTTGATTTACGTTTAATTGTTTATGCGGTGATTGCCACTATTTGGGGCATTCGCCTAACGATTAACTTTGGCCGAAAAGGCGCCTACACCTGGAAATTCTGGCAAGGTGAAGAAGATTATCGCTGGAAAATTGTCCATGGATCTAAATTCTTTAAAAAGAATATCGCCTGGTCAATGTTTAACTTATTCTTTATTTCCATCTATCAAAACGCAATTGTTTTAGCGATTACACTGCCAGCTTTAGCGGTGATGGATAGTCCAGCCGCCTTTGGTGTATGGGATTTTGTTGCTGCTGGATTAGCGCTTTGCTTTGTCTTAATCGAAACAATCGCCGATGAAGAACAATGGAAATTCCATGAAACAAAGAAATCCCTTCTTAAAGAAGGAAAATCTCTAGAAGAACTCGAAGATCCATATAACCTTGGATTTAACACTGTTGGTTTATGGGGCAGAATGAGACACCCAAATTATCTTGGTGAACAAGGGATCTGGATTTCTCTTTACATTATGACTATTGGTGCTGGTGTGGCGGTGAACGGAATCTTCCACTGGTCCATCATTGGTCCTTTATTCTTGATTCTTCTTTTCTCTGGTTCATCTACATTAGCTGAATCAATTTCCAGTTCAAAATACCCGCTTTACCAAGATTATATTGCTCAAGTTTACAAATACATTCCTCTTCATCGCTATAAAGTCGAAAAGAGTGAAAAATAACCGCAATTCTCCAATAATTTAACCGAATTGTTTTTAGATATGCTAAAATCTAAAAGAGGTTTTAATTATGAACATATGGCATCGTGCTGACCCAAGTCGCATCACCCCTTCGAATTTCCTAGCTTGTATTGAAATTTCTAAGGGATCAAAAAATAAATACGAATTAGATAAATATTCCGGAGCATTAATTCTGGATCGTGTTTTATACACATCGACCCACTATCCACATAACTATGGATTTATTCCAAGAACCTATGCTGGTGATGGAGACCCACTTGATGTATTGGTCTTATGCTCTGAACCAATCGTTCCACTCGCTCTAGTTGAATGTTTCCCAATCGGAATGCTCGAAATGACCGATTCTGGAGAAGTTGATACAAAGATTATCGCTATTGCGAAAAATGACCCAGTCTTCAACTCTTTCCAAGATATCAAACAAGTTCCAGATCATATTCTAAAAGAAATCCAGCACTTCTTTAAAGTCTATAAGGAACTTGAAGGAAAAGAGACTGTTGTTGATAAGATTCATGGTAAAGCTATTGCCATGGAAGTCATCGAAGCTTGTATTAAGGCTTACGAGAAAAAATTCCCAAACAAAAATTACGATTATAAAGTGAAACAAAATTAACCGAGAATTGCTGAAAATTACCAGCAAATCCTGGTTAAAATAAAGAAAAGCAAAGAAATAAATCATCCGCAAATTGCTGATGATTTTTTCTTTTTTGAACAAGAAACAATATCGTTCTAATTATTAAAAGAATGTTGTTTTCTTTACAAGAAAGCAAAAATCACGTAATCTATACTCAATGAGACAAGACGAATTTAATGAAGTCAAGGTCACCAACGAAAACCAAAATTTTCGTTATGAATTTACTAACGCTCAAAAAACTGAGTTCTCTTTTCAAAATGAAAATGACTATAAATCTGTAAGTGATGAGCAACGCGAAAAACCAAACAATGAAGAACGCGAAGCTCAAACTAATAAAAATGAAAATCGTCGCGAAGAAAAGAAAGAACAACTCAAAGAAGAATTAAATAGTGGTAGCGAATCTTCCTCTACCTCTTCTTCATCTACTTCCGGATCTTCTTCAAGCGCATCAAGTTCGTCTGGTGGAGCTTCATCCACAGCATCAACAATCAGTTCAACTGTTGCGACAGCCGCATCAGTTGTTGCTGTTTCAGCCGTTGCTGTTGCTACAGGCGTAACTGTTATTAAAAACCAAAACGTCTCCTGTACATTCCAAGAATTAAATATTTTCTCTGACCGAATTGAATATTCGCTCGTTTTAGAGAATAACGATACCGATAACTTTAACATTAGCGTCATATCATCTGATGAAAGCTATGAAAGTAGAAAGAAAATTTCTACTGGTGAAAATAGTGGCGAATTCATCGGACTTTCTAGTGGTGCTGAATACCGCATTTTAGTTCAAGAAGAAGGTAATCCATCTTCTTTATATGACCGTGTTTTCACAACATCTAGTGCTCCTGCTGAAGGAGAAGTCACACGATTTGAACTCTCGAAAGAGTTTGATTACGACACTAACATGTTTAAAACAATGGTCGATTATATCGATAATGGTGGAGCCTTATCTGGTTTTGAACTTTATTTAGAAGACTTAACCATCACAAGGCTAAAAGAAGAAATGCCTGAGGAATATCCATACGATAACTTCCACACCTTTGAACTTGCGAAAACAAAAGAATATCAAAGCTTTGCTATTGCTGATACTGAAGGTCTTAATCCATACTTCATGGATGCTTCTCACATCTTTAAATATGAATTTAGTTATCTCAAAAATGGTGTTAAGACACCATTCCAGAGAGCTGGTTCCTTCACATTTGATGAAGAACCATATTACAACATCGTTGACTATAGCATTGTGGAAGAATGCGGCATTGATAGCGAAACCTTTGGTGTTAATTTATCTGTCTCCGATGATGATAATGTTCTTTCTAACTTTGAACTCTTTATTGAAGATGTCACTTTGACAAGAATGAAAGAAGAAATGCCTGAAGAAATTACTGCAGATACTTCCCACACGTTCTTATTAGTTAAAGAAAACGGTACACAACAACTCAAATTCAAAGACACTGAACTCAATTATGAACTTCGTCCAGAAGATGAATTTAGATATGAACTCTCATACCAATTAAATGGTAAGAAGAAAGTTCACGCTCAATCCGATTCATTCCGCTTCAAAAATGATGCCTTTATTTCGTTCTCATCGAATTATCAGATGTCCGACAGCTATACATTTACATACACAACCAACTTTGTTGGTGATGCATCTCACTTTAGCAACTTCTATATTGAATTCACCAGTTTAGAAGATGGAACAACAATCATTAGAGAACCACTGAATATTAATGATCAAGAAAACACAATTACTTTAAGTAATGTTCCTTTAAAAGCTGCTCAACTATTGAAAGATTACTCCATCCAAAAAGTAACTGGCTATATTAATGGAGAATATTTTGAGGACGAAGCTGAAGAACCTGTAATCTTCACTCTTGAACCAAATGCCGAACTTGTCTATGGATTTAAAACAAACTTTGAAATTGACGCAGACTATAACTTATACGCCAAAGTTTTAGGCCAAAATAGAACTAAGTACCAAAACTTTGCATTAAAGATTATGAATTCATCTACTGGTGGAACTGATCTTGTTCACTTTGATCCAACATTTGAAGATCAAAAGATCAGTCTTGCTAATATGAATGAACAATTAAAAGATCAATTATTCTCGGCAACCTTCCACGTTGCTTTAGTGACATTAGAATCTTATAGTTCTGATACTATTACAGAAACTCTCTGGTCAACTGATACACCAATTACTTTCAAAGAATATGTTGCTGACACATTTGACGGCTTATATCCAGCCGATGGTCAGTACCAGCTCAATGAAAACTTTGAATTTCAAGCGACATTAAGCTACACCAATGAACACGACACATTCCCTGGATTTATTCTTGATGTTTATGACACAGTCTTAAATATCTCTGATTCTGTTAGTGTCCCAGCATACATGAATCAAGTTCAATCAATTAGTCTTGCTAATATTGATTCAAGAATCAAAGAACGCCTTGGTGTTCACCCATTCCAACTCTTTATTCGTGTCGATTCTCAAAGTTCTGCCCAAGAACAAGCTATTTGGGAAAGCGAAGACATCGAATTTATTCCTTATGATGATGGAGTTGAACAAGGAACTGTTCAATCTTTCACAATGGAAAGTGAACTAGTTGATAATCAAAACTTCATTTGTTCTGTCGAATATACTGATTTAAATAACACTATTTCAAGCATCTCTCTTGTTTTGACCGACGTGACATTACAAAGACAAGGCTCATCAGATTATGAACGGGAATATGAATTAGATCTCACAAATGATACCCAAACATTCCCTTTATCACCTGATGGTGAAGTCTCTTTTGATGCGTCGGATAACTTTACTTATCAAATAAGTTATGTCTCTAAAGGTCGTCGATACGAACTTTATGAAACTCCACAAGAATTTACATTCGGTAAAGATATTGATTTTGACTTTTTAACTAATAATCGAATCTCTAAAGGTTATTATGCTGGCTTCCAGATGACATTTACTGAATACAATTACATCTACAATGACTATAAGTTAACCCTCGAAGATAACGAAACCCATATTAAATATACATATGCTTTATTTAAAACTCAGAATATACAGTGGATTAGTTTAAAAGATGCTCTCGATGCTACTGAAAACCCAGAAATTTTCACTAGCCACACATTCTCTTTAACAGTCATTGCTGATAAATATGATCAAAATGACCAGCTCATTGAATCAAATGTTGAGCTTAAAAATTCTAGTGACGTTCAATTTCTTATTGAAAGCAAATACGAACCAATTTCATTAAGTATCGCCAATAATGAAATTAATATCGATGAGTTCTCAAATCCGTATACAGCAACTCTTGAATTTATATTTGATTTCTTTGACGATGAAGGATTAACAAATATAGATAATCCTTCTTATGCACCAATTTATCTTTATATTGATGCGGAAAATGGCACGCAATTTAAGTATGACATAACTAATATCGGACGTAGTGGTGATTCAAAGGTTGCTATAGACGGTACCCTTGATTTACTTACTGGCGTTGATGGTACTACTTATACCACATCACAAATTAAACAAGCCTTACAAGATACGGAATGTACTGTTTCTGTCTCCTTAGGAGAAATGTCTGCAACTGGAGGTTATCGTGAAGGTGAAAAAGTTGAGATGTTTAAAACAACCTTCACACTTAACATATCAAAATAAAACATAGGAGGTTTTAGGTATGAAAAAGAACAAAACAGGAATAATTATCAAATGGGTCCTCTTTGCCCTTTTGGTAGCCGCAACAGTGGTCATCACTTTGTTCAACAAAGAGATTTTCGGCTTCAAAAAAGTCATTGGTGTTGTTGAAGGAGTCGAAAAATGGGAATGGGATCCACAACCATTCTTCCATGGAACATCAACCAATGCGATTTTACAGTATGTCATTCGTGACTTACCGCTCCACTTATTAAAGAGCATTCAAATCGTTGGCTTTGCTGTGACATTAGCAGTGGCGCTTCACTATTTAGCAAAAGTAAGCTTCCGCACTAAACGTGGTGTTACAATTTCGAAATTAATTGTGTCCTTCTTAAAATGGGCTACCGCCCTTGTTGCTTTATTCTTCATCTTAGATGAATGGGGCGTTCCAGCCACTGCAACACTTGCTGGTATCGGAGTTGTTACCTTAATTATAGGTCTTGGTTCACAATCATTAGTGGCTGATATTCTTGCCGGTATCTTCATTGTCTTTGAAGGTGAATACGAAGTCGGTGATATTGTCATTATTGATGGATGGAGAGGCACTGTCCAACAAATAGGTATCCGTACTACACGTTTAATTGATGCTGGTGGAAACATCAAGATTGTTAACAACAATGAAATTAAATCCATTGTTAATCAAACCAAAGAACTTTCTCTTGCTAAAGTTTATTTCCCATGTGACTATGAAACTCCGGTGGAAAGAGTGGAATCAATTATTGCTGACCACTTAGATGAAATCAAAGAGAAGATTCCAGCAATCATTGAAGGACCATTCTATAAAGGTATTTCAGATTTTGGTGCATCCAATATTAACTACTTTTTTATTGCTAAATGTGATGAAAATGATATCTACCAAGTTCAACGTGATTTGAACCGCGAACTTCGTATCATGTTCTTTAAAGAAGGTGTTGATATTTCCTACGACCGTGTTGTTGTTCATAAAGCCGAACAGAAACAAGAAAAAGTGACTGTCAAAGAACACAAGAAAGCTGAAAAATTTGTCGAAGAACAAAAAGAACTTTCTGAAGGCTTAGAAGACCATAACAGTAAATAATTTAACCGTGAATTGCTGGTGATTTCCAGCAAAACCTCTATATTTATACAAAAAAGTCGCTCGTTGATTTGAGCGACTTTTCTATGCTTTTTTCTTCTTAATGTTTAGATACAAAATCAGCTAGAAGTGATTCGAATTTAACTCCATACAAATGGGAGTCATCGCCGATTGTTTTCTTAATACATTCGACAACAAAATCAGCAGCACATTTAGCGGAATAGAATAAATCGTTTGTCTTTAAATACATTCCAATAAATGAGGATGAATAGACATCTCCTGTTCCATGGAACGATGTATTAATCTTATCGTGACAGTAGTATTGGTATTTTCCATCATCAATCACGACGCCAGTTTTACCTTTTTCATAGGAGACACCTGTTAAAACAACAGTCTTAGCTCCAACATTCTTTAATCCAGCAATAATGTCTTTAATATAGGCTTCATCATATTCTTCTTTGTATTCTTTATTTGCTAGGAAGCAGGCTTCGGTTAGGTTTGGAAGAATAATGTCAGCTTCTTTTAAGACAGCTTTCATATGTTCAACATAATCTGGACCAAAGGCTGGATAAAGTTTTCCATGATCGCCCATGACTGGATCAATCACAAATAAGGAATCTTTATTCATTAAGTTCTTCTTAATATCTAAAAGATATTCGAAGTGACGATTATCACCTAAATATCCAGAATAAAGAACATCATATTTGATACCTTCTTTTTTCCAGTGAGCAATGATTTTTGGAAGATCATCACTTAAATCGTGGACAAAGAAATCTTTAAATCCAGCAGTGTGAGTCGAAAGAATCGCACTTGGAAGAATGGCGGTTTCAAATCCATAAGCAGAGAGAATTGGTAAAGCAACTGTAATGGAGCATTGTCCATAACAGGAAATATCTTGCATCGTAATAATCTTTTTGTTTTGCATATGTATGAATTATAGCAAAGTTGTTTTTATAAACAAATTAAACAATAAAAGATTAGTTCGCTCTAACGTTTTATCGTTTGACTTTAATTAGAGTAGTGATTATTCTTTTAACATAGTTAAGGAGAAACTACAATGCGAGCTTACATGGAAACTGGATTCTATCTAATCTATCTTGTTTCAACTCTTGTTTTCTCCATTCTAATCATTTTGCATTCAAAGAAGCATAAAAATTTCATTGTTTTAGGTATTGCATTCTTGTTTTTGGTTTTTGGTGATCTATTCCATCTTGTCCCAAGAGCAATTAGTTTATTTACTGGAGAGCTAGAACATCCATCTGCTGATTTGGCGCGTGATTTAGGCACAGGAAAATTGGTTACATCTGTGACAATGTCGATTTTCTATGTTCTTCTATACTGGTTTATTTACCTGTTTACAGGTAAGAAACGTAATTATCTTGTAGATTTAGCAGTGTTAGGTCTATTTATCGCACGTGTTGTTTTATGTGCATTCCCACAAAACGGGTGGGCGGATAATTCATATAATTTCACCTGGGCATTCTTAAGAAATCTACCTTTCGTTGCCTTAGGAATCATCGTCATCATTCTTTGTTTAGAGAAACTAAAAAACCGTAAATTGATGAGTTATTTCTGGCTACTAATTTCTTTATCTTTTGCTTTCTATTTACCGGTCGTTTTCTTTGCCAACGCTAATAGTTGGGTTGGAATGTTTATGCTTCCAAAAACAATTTGTTATATGATTATGGTAATCTTCGCTTATGTTGAATTAAGACGTCTTCCGAAAGGAGAAGAATAATATGCTACTGAACCGATTTTTAAAATATGTGAAAATTGATACTCAATCTGATGAGAATTCTTCATCAACCCCATCAACCGAAAAACAACTAAATCTTTTAAAACTTCTTCAAAAAGAGCTCGAAGAGATGGGTGTTAAATGTGAACTTGATGAGTATGGTCGAGTCTATGGATGGTTAGATGGAAACGAATCTTATCCAAGAATTGGTTTATGTGCCCACGTTGATACTGCTAGTGAAGCAAGTGGAAAAGATGTTAACCCAACCGTTATTGAAAGATATAACGGTGGAGACATCCAACTTGGTAATAGTGGATTATTCTTAAGACCAACTGAATTTAAAAAACTTAGTGAATGTATTAATAAAACATTAATCGTGACCGATGGGACAACTTTGCTTGGTGGAGATGATAAATGCGGACTCGCAATTATTATGGAAACAATCAAAAAATACCAGCAAATCCCGGTTAAAGATCGTCATCCAATGTCTGTTTTATTCACTCCTGATGAAGAAATTGGCCGAGGCCCAGAACACTTTGATGTGAAAAAATATGGTTCCAAATTTGGTTATACTGTCGATGGAGATGACCCACGTAAAGTTAGTATCGAAAACTTCAACGCGAAAAGTTGCTCCGTTCAAATTACTGGTAAATCCATTCACCCAGGAGATGCTAAAGGAGTGATGATTAATGCTTCATTAGTCTTAAACACTTTCTTAAGCTATCTTCCAAAGAATAAGATCCCAGCAAAAACCTCAGGTCGACAAGGATTTATCCATGTCACAGAGCTTAGTGGAGAAGTTGAAAAAGCTTCTGCTCACTTAATTCTCCGTGAACACGATAAAAATAAACTTGAAAAACTTGTTGATGCGGTGGCAATTGCAAAATATAAAGCATGTCAAAAACATCCAGGCGCAATTATTGATGTAGAAATCAAAGATTCATATCGCAATATGATTGAAGTCATCAATGAACAACCAGAATGTAAAAATCATCTTGAAAAAGTTTATCAAAAAATGGGTCTTCCTTTGGAATATGACCCAATTCGTGGAGGTACAGATGGTGCGACATTCTCCTTTGAAGGATGTCCATCTCCTAACTTAGGAACAGGTTCATACAACCATCATGGTCGATATGAATTTGCTGTCCTAGAAGAGATGGAACTACTTGTCGATATTTGTACTGAAATATTTAAAATCTAAAAGATTTGTTTAGCTAATTCTTTTAAAGAAGCTTCCGAGAGTAAATCGTGAAGCTTTTCTTTTGAATCAATCACAACGTCTTTGGTTAAGAAATATAAACGATTAATGATTTTATCATTATCATTACGAGCTTTGAGGTAATCTTCTTCTTGATAACCTTCTAATTGTTCTTCAAAAATTGTTAAAACTTGTCTTCTAAGCATACAAAGAATAGAACGTTCAATCCAATACATAAACTTGGCGTGCGGATATTCTTTTTCTTTAGCTTTGATTAATAAATAAAGTTTTTCTCCATCTCCAACGTTATGCCATAAATCAGCAAAGACAAAATCTGGTTCTTGACCTTTTCCGATGTAATCAATTGCATCGCCTTCGATGATTTCTATTTTCTCTTTGTGTTCGAATTTTGGTAGAAGATGTTCTATGAACATTTCAATCACATTAGGATCTTTTTCAATCACTCGAATCTGTTTCACATTTTCTTTTAAATGAATGTGGTAGAGGTAATAGCCTAAACCTAATCCAAGAACAAGAACATCACCTTTAGCTTCCTTGATTGCTTCCTTCATTGTATTTATTTCATGAGGAATCACGCTCATCCAAATATCTTCTTTTTGGATCACAGCAAAATATGGGAATTCTTCTTTGAAATAACCTAATGGTGTGTGTTCGGCATAAGTGTCCATATCAACATCTAATTCATCATAGACAAAACCTTCAAATGGAGCGTAATTAAGTTTAGTAAAAATCCAGTCATTTTTCTGAAGCAAAATTGGACTAAATTTTTGATAAAAGAGATCTTTCTTAAACTCTTCAGGATTCAACTCTTTAATATCTCTGATATTACAAACATCATTAATTGAGTTAAATTCTGGATCATTTTTCTCGATTTTTAAGGCGTGTAAAAATGCTTGGAAAAACACTTCATTTTCCGGATATTTTTTGGATAATTTTTCGATGTCAAATTTCTTAATGTCACGGCAGTGATAAGTAAGGTATTCGATGTAAATTTCGGCACTCGAAAGATTCATTTCTTTAACATCGAGAAATTCTTTACATCGAGCTAACTCTTTTTCACTAAGTTTCAAAATCATGCTCATATTTTAGTATGGAAGTTATCTCGCTTCAAATGTCGCTTTATTCTTTTCTTTGAGTTTGATATTATTTTGCTATGTCTAAAACTAGTTTTATGGAAAGAAAAGAAGGTAAACTTCGTCAAAAGCAGCTTTACCACGCTTCTTACCTTAAAGCATATGAATATGAACTTCGACAAAAAGGCGATAATGAAATCGATCTTCTTTTAGAAGATAAAAAAGATGAATTTAAAAAAGACGAAGATAAATTCCTTAAGAAAGCCATTAAACAGGATTATCGAAATAAGAACCGAGTTTGGGAAATTGATCTACTTCGAGCGATTATCATTATCGCCATGCTGATCGAACACCTTTTATTTGATTTTGCAGAAATGTTCCCAACCATCTTTGATAAAACTGCCTACTTAGGAGTTCCGTTCTTTAATACAATGTATCACTTCTCCTTAGACTACTGGTCTCATCCAGTTCGAATTGCTTTTAGATTTATTGGTTTATTCTCATTAGCATTGCTAATTGGTATTAATACTCGTTTTTCTAGAAACAATGTCCGTCGAGGAGTTTTATTAACATTCTGCGGCATTGTGATGGGCGGAGTTTTTGCTATTGGAAATATTTTAGGATTCACTGGTCATGCCTATATGAACATCCTAATGAGCTATGGTCTATGCCTCTTAATTTTTTCTGGAATTGAAGCGTTATTTAAGCGATATAAGAAGGCTTGGCCGTGGATTTGTCTAGGAATTGCGGTGGTTATTTTAGTTTCTTGGGGATTTATTCGTTATGCCGATCAAGCTAAATATGTTGTCGATAAGTACAACAATTTCTGGTTTATCTATAACGGTTATGCTAATTCAATTCCATTTTTAGGAACTCTCAAAGACGCTTCATTCGTCGACATCTTAAGAGTGATTGTTGGTTTAACTTATTCCGGTGATGACTGGTTAGGTTTACTACCAACTCTTGGTTATATTTTCTTAGGCGCATTCATTGGATGCACCGTTTATAAAAACGGATTATCAATTCTTCATTATTTTGATAAAGAAAGCGAAACAACACTCAATGAAAAATTTAATCGTGCAACCAAAGGTCTTCTTTTCTTTGGACACCATACGATTTGGTTCTACCTTTTACACCAGGTCGTTTATATTGTTTTAATGTTGTTTATTGCCGGATTAATTATGGGCATTCCTTTAGGAGTTTAAGCGATGGTTAAGATTGTTCCTCATGAAAGTTTATATGAAGCCATTCTTCGTGCTTCAAAAGAAGCCAAGACCAATGTTGCTTTATATTATTTCAACGAAAAAATCCGATGGGATCGTTTTATTTATCGTGTGAATCAATTTGCTAACGGGCTTAAAAAAGATGGAGTTAAACCAGGTGATGTTGTGACTCTTTTACTCCCAAATATCCCTGAAGCAATCTTTTTAATGTATGCCGTCAGCCAGGTTGGAGCAATCCTTAATCCGCTCCATCCATTACTTCCAAAAGCAGAAGTTATGCACACCATTTCAGAGACACATTCCAAGCACCTTTATTGTCTTCAATTTCGTTATGATGAATTCAAAGATGAAGATTTAACAATCTATGATTTTTCTCCAGCTCACGAACTTCCAAAATGGAAACAAATCTTTGCTAAACAAGAAAAATGTCATCATGAATGTCCATATTACAATGAGAAACCTCTTCACGAATTTGTTCATATGGATCTTGAAGATGCTCTTTATCTAAATAGTGGTGGAACAAGCGGGCTTCCGAAGATTGTTCGTTTATCTTCCTTCTCTGTTAATTCGCTTTGTGCAAATGCTCCATGGCTAGTTGGAGAAGTGAAGGATAATTCCGGAATTCTATGTGTGATGCCAATCTTCCACGGTTTTGGTTTAGCTGTGGGAATTCATCTTTCTTTATCACTTGGTTATCACGCTGCATTGATGCCAAAATTCAACCGCAAAACTGCAACAAAAATGTTAAAACGTAAGCAATACTCCCTTCTTTTAGGAATTCCAATATTCTATGAAAAAATGCTGAGATATCCAGGATTTGCTGGTAAAAAACTGCGCCAACTCGACCACGCTTTTGTTGGTGGAGACTTTGCTCTTCCATCATTAAATGAAAAATTTAACAAGCGTATGGAAGAAGGCGGAAGTAAGTGTCGACTCTATGAAGGTTATGGCTTAACTGAAACTGTTTCGCTCTTTAGCGTGAACACCAAATTTGAAAATAAAGATGGGACAGTTGGAAAAGCATTGAAGAATGTTTCATTCAAAGTACTTGATGAAAATTTTAAAGAAGTTCCAGTTGGTCAAAATGGTGAGCTTTATTGTACTGGTGACACATTAATGAATGGTTATCTTAACGCTAAAGATCCATTTGTCACGATTAATGGAGTGAAATATGTCTCAACTGGCGATAATGTCTATCAAGATGAAGAAGGATACATTCACTTCAATCAACGTATCAAACGAATTGTCAAAATTAGTGGAATCCCAGTATTCCCTCATGAGGTAGAATACTGTGTTTCAACTTTAGATATTGTTTATGAAGCCGCAGCGATCGGTGTCGAAGATGAACGCTTTGGCTCATTACTAAAACTTTATATTGTTTTAAATAAACACTATAATGGAACTGTAGAGGAAGCCGAAAAGCTCATAAGGGAAGAAATTAAGAAAACAGTTAGCATTTATGCTAATCCAAAAGAAATTGTTTTCATTAAATCCCTACCTCATACCGAAGTCGGAAAAGTGGATTTAAAACAACTTAAATAGGAGGAAAGCAAAATGAAAGGACAAAAATGCCTTTGTAAAGTGTGTGGACAATTAGTCACTCCAACACCTGCTGGAACCTGCCCACTTTGTGGTGCTCCACGCGAAATGCTTGTCATGCAACGTGACAAAGATGACGAAGAAAACGATTTAAAGAAATGATTACATTGCTGAAGAATGCTCGCATCCTTTCAATGAAGGATGACAAAATCATTTTTGGTGACATTGCTGTTACTGATAATCGTATCTCCTATATTGGAGATCATTATGAAGGTCAAACTCCAGACCGAGTTATTGATTGTCAGCAAAACCTCTTAATGCCAGGTTTTAAAGATGCTCACGCTCATACAGCAATGGTTTTTGCACGAAGTGCAGCAGATGATTTGCCTCTCCATGATTGGTTATATGAAACCATCTTCCCAATGGAAACTCAGTTCCAATCGAATGATATTTATCATTTAACTAAGTTAGGTATTCTCGAATATTTAACATCCGGAATTACAGCAGCCTTCGATATGTATTTCGTTCCTCCAGAAATCATTAGAGCCAGTGAGGAAATGGGTTTTAGAACAGTCATTTTAGCAACCTCTGATAAAGAACCAATCTCGTTATTAAGAGAAAGATATCTTGGATACAATAAAGAAAACTCCTTGATTTCCTACCAATTAGGAATCCATGCTGAATACACAACATCTCCAGAAAGAATTAAAGCTGTTGCCGATCTAGCAAAAGAATTACACGCTCCAACATTTACTCACGTTGGAGAAACAGAAAGTGAAGTTCAAGGTTGTGTCAAAAGATACGGCAAAACCCCGTTATCTTATTTAGTTTCCCAGGGATTTTTTGCAAATGGTGGTGGCGCATTCCATTGTAACTACTTCACCAAAGAAGAAATTGAACTTTGTAAAAAACTCGGTATTTATGTCGTCACAAATCCAGGTTCAAATGTGAAACTTGCTAGTGGTATCGCACCACTTGTTGAATACCAAAAAGCTGGTGTGAAATTAGCCATCGGAACTGATGGTGCAGCTTCCAATAACTCCTTAGATATGTTTAAAGAAATGTATCTTGCTTCTGTTTTACAGAAGGTTAGTCGAAAAGATGCATCCGCAATGGATGGCTTTGATGTCTTAAAAATGGCCACAGTTGGTTCAGCTCATGTGATGGGTTTAAAAGATGCCGATGTGCTTGAAGTTGGTAAACTTGCTGACATCATTATGATTGATTTACAAAACCCAGCTATGCAACCAATCCACAATATCCCAAAAAATATTGTTTATGCTGGTAGCAAAGACATTGTGAAAATGACCATGATTAATGGTAAAGTTCTCTACTATAACCATGAGTTCTTCGTTGATGAACCAATCGCTTCCATTTATGAAAATGCCCAGCGAATCACGGATAGATTAGGTAAAAAGAAATGTTAATTGATGAAAAAGAATTAAAAGAAGAATTTCGTAAAGCCAAACTTGGTGCTCTTCTTTTCTTCATTATTTCCATGAGCTGCTTTGGACTGACGATTGCACTTGTAATTGTCTCTATTTTTGTTGGAATGAATGATAGCTCAGCATGGTTCCCATACGGCTACTGTGCTGGAATTTGCATGTCTTTAGGATTTACTTTCCTTATTCTACGTAGTGTCTTCTTTACCGCAAAGATGAAACTCCTCTTGATGGTCGAACAAGAAAAGTCTCAACCAGTCAATAAAGAAACGGTGGATGCTAAACCAGTTGAAGCCTTTAAAGAAGAATCAAGTCGAGAAAATAAACTCTATCAACAATACGAAAACCTTTATAAGCAAGGTTACATTACCAAGGAAGAACTTGAGCAAAAAAGAAAAGAACTTTTAGGCAAGTAAAGATTAGGAAATATGGAATTAAGTATTAGCGAAATTAAAAAGAATTTTTCCAAGGTAATTCAATTACTTATTGAAAGAAAAGAAAATACAATAATTGTAACTAAAAACGGAACACCTGTTGCTGAATTTAAGCCAATTAATAATTCAAAATTTAAAAGGATCGGTGCTGCTAAAAAAGAAATGGCTCATTTCGATCTTTCGTTGGAAGACTTTGATTCTATTAACGTAAAAGAATTTGGTTGTTAAAGAACTTAAAAAAAGAAGCACCGAAAGGTGCTTTTGTTTTAGAACTTGTGAGTTACTTGAATGAGGTAACTATCAAGGAAGGCTTGGATTCTTGGGAAGTAGTGTGCGCTACTAGCAGATTGCTTCCATCTATAGCCTTTCTCCGATTCAATAATGTCGTTTGCGTTGACTTTCATACCTTCCATGGAAGGGAAGTTACGAGCATATTCAAGTGAGCTTTGACGAGCGTTAGAGAAGTAAACTTCACTAACTTTGTATTCATTATCAACTTTTTCAATTGTTTCATTAAAGGCAACTGCGCCAGAATGGAATGTCGTTGTTTCACTATTTCCACTAACGAGGAAGAATGTTGGAACAACGCCGGTGGAATAACCATAGGTTGGGTTGTTGTCGGTTGTTAGACCATAATCAACCTTAAACTGAATCCATTCTTCTTCATTAATCAGTTTTCCTTTGTCGTCATAACGTCGCACTTCTTCGTCTCCATCAAAGACATAAAGTGTTTCGCTACGCCCTCGCATATACTCATATAAAAAATTAGCATTAATATATGAACAATCTCCGCAACTATTTCTAGCGAAGTAAATCAAAGATTTATTCGCGCTATGATACAAAGTATTTAAGTTTTCTTTGTTGATTAAATACATGTTCGGTTTTTCTAAGTATTTATCGACATATTCAACAAACTTCGATTTGTTCTCCATAATTTCAGTGGAGGAGTTCGACGCGATTGATTGTTGAATGACACCTTTATTAAAGATAGAGAAAGAAGTTGAACCTTCAACAACTTTCACACCTTTATTTTCGTTTCCTTTAAAGTCCGCAACATTCATTTTGTATAAAACAAGTTTGTTATCACGGATATATTCTTCGCTAGCTCTCATAAACGAATCAAAGCAAGCGCATCCTTTTGGATCAACAACGAGAAGAAATGATTCTTTATTGTCAATCATTCGCTCAAAACGAGCATAAGAAATTTCATGGTATTTTTGATGAGTGATTTCTCCGTATGTTAATTTAACTTTTTGTTCATTTTTTGAACATGAAGTAAGTGAACCAAAAACAACACACAATAATGGGAGTAAAAATGCCTTGGAAACCTTTTTCATTGTAATCATTATAAAGTCAATCAAAAAAATATCAAATCTTTTAATAAAAGAGGTAGTACAAAAATAATGAAAAAAATTATTTGATTTTTAAACAATAATTGATATAGTTTGTTTGACTTAAAAATCTTAAGTTTAATTCCGTTATTTATTGTATTTGGTTATGGAGGGTAGCTTATGGCATCCGAAGAAGTAATTATTTCCTTAAATAATGTCGTAAAACAATTCGACGATTTTAAAGCCGTCGACAATTTTACGTTAGACATTAAAAAAGGACAATTCGTGACCATTCTTGGTCCTTCGGGTTGTGGAAAAACAACCACTTTAAGAATGATTGGAGGTTTTGAACTACCAAGTTCAGGAACGATTCTCTTGAATAATCAAGACATCACCCTTTTACCTCCCTACAAACGACCAATTAACACTGTGTTCCAACGCTATGCGTTGTTCCCACACTTAAACGTTTATAACAACGTTGCTTTTGGTCTGAAACTCAAGAAAGTTGAGTACAAAAAAACAAACAAAAAAGGTGAAGAAGTCGTTAAACAACGTCATCTTACCACTCAAGAAATTGATGAACTCGTCTATAAAGCTCTCGAGATCGTTGATCTAGAAGAACTCGAAGATAGAGACATCTCCACCCTCTCGGGTGGACAACAACAACGTGTCGCGATCGCTCGTTGTATTGTTAACAAACCAGAAATCCTTCTTCTTGACGAACCTTTAGGTGCGCTTGACCTCAAGATGCGCAAAGAAATGCAGATTGAATTAAAAGCCATGCACAAGCGTCTTGGAATGACATTTATCTATGTCACCCACGACCAAGAAGAAGCTTTAACAATGTCAGATATGATCGTTGTGATGAATGATGGTGTCATCCAACAAGTTGGAACACCAGAAGAAATCTATAATGAACCGGTGAACGCCTTTGTCGCCGACTTTATTGGAGAATCCAATATCTATAATGCTCTGATGACAGGAAAGAAAGTCATTAAATTCCTTGGACAAGAGTTCAAATGTTTAGATGACTACCCAGTTAATGAACGTTATGACGTTGTCATTCGTCCAGAAGACATCATCCTTGGTAAACCTGGAAAAGGTAAAGTTGATGGAGTGATTACCCAAAAAGTCTTTAAAGGTGTCCACTATGAATACGTCATCATGGTTGGTAAAAACGAAGTCATTGCTAAATCAACTGTGGCCTTCGATGAAGGACCAGTTTCGATTGATCTTAAACCAGATGGTATTCACGTTATGAAGAAAGATAACCTCTCGAATATCTTCACTAATCTTGAAGTCAATAAAGATGACTCCGTTGATTTAAGTGATGGTTATCTTGATTTAGATTTAACACAAATCATCAAAGATTCATCAAAAGATGAAGATGGTTACATCGTCACCAAAGGTGGCAAGAAATTCGATTTCACTGGAGCAAAAGTCTCCATTGAAGTTCCACTTGATAAAGTTGAGCTCACTGATGATACCGAAGCCGGTACATTAGTTGGTCGAATTATTTCTTCCATCTATCATGGTGACCATTATCAAATCGTCGTTCGTTGCGCCGAAGACGAAGATTTCATCGTTGAAACCGAATACACCTTTAATGAAGGTGAAGAAGTCGGTATCAAAGTTGATAAGAAAGATATTAAAGTTCGTTTAAAAGGATCTGTTGACGACTATGAAATTTAAAAGGAAATACCTCGCGATTCCTTATGCGATCTTCTTGTCGCTATTCGTGATTATTCCAATCGGATTAATCATCTTTTACGCATTTACTGATGCTAGTGGTGCGCTTTCTTTTGATGCAGCGAAGAATTTCTTCACTAACAAAGGAAACTGGGATGTTCTTCTTGTTTCCCTCTTTATCGCATTAGAAGCAACACTACTGTGTCTTTTAATTGGTTTTCCAATCGCTTATTTCCTCGCAAACAAGAAATACAACAAAAACGCTGTTCTTGTGATGCTCTTTATTATGCCAATGTGGATTAACTTTGTTCTTAGAACAACAGCCACACGTGACATCCTTTTTGCGATTGGAATTAATGGTGGCAATTATCCATACCTCGCTACTTTAATTGGTATGGTTTATAACTACTTACCATTCGTTATTCTCCCACTTTATACAACAATGCTAAAACTCGACAAGAGTCAAATCGAAGCTTGTGCGGATTTAGGCGCAAATCCAACACAAGTCTTCTTTAAATCAATTCTCCCACAATCTTTGCCAGGAATAATCTCGGCAGTGACAATGACATTTGTTCCAGTCATGTCATCGTATGTTATTTCGGATGCATTATCGGAAGGAAATATCGCTTTAGTTGGTAACTTTATTTACCTGAACTTTGCGAATAACCAATGGAATAACGGCTCATTTATGGCCTTTGTCCTCCTCATCTTGGTTGCAATCAGCATGTTTGCCACCAAAGGTGAAAAGGAAGAAACGAGAGGTGGATTATGGTAAAGAAGATCCTCGCTCGTACTTATTTATACATGATTTTATTTATCATGTATCTTCCAATCTTGGTTTTAATTGCGTTTGCTTTTTCAAGCAACGACGTTATCTCCTTTAGTGGAAACTATAACTTCTCATTCGTTCTATTTGAAAATTTGTTCTCGAATACAAAAGTCGCGAAACAAATTTGGACAGCGATGGGAAACACCGTGATCATCGCGGTTATCTCATCACTTATTTCCTTATTACTAGGTACATTAGGTGCTATCGGAACATTCTATCTTTCTAAAAGAAAGAAAAAAGCGGTGGAATTTGCGACCCAAATCCCAATCGCCAACGCTGAAATTGTTATTGCGCTTAGCTTAACAGTTATGTTTGTCTTCCTTGGAACCTATATTTTCAAAACCAAACTCTTTAGTTTCTGGACACTTTTAATTGGCCATGTGGTCTTATCGATTCCATTTGTCTATTTAAACGTTAAACCAAAACTAACCCAGATGGATCCACATATCTATGAAGCAGCCTTAGACTTAGGCGCCACACCAAACAAAGCTTTAATGAAAGCAGTGGTTCCACAAATCGCTTCTGGTATGTTTAGTGGTTTCTTATTAGCCATGACACTCTCCCTTGACGATTATATCGTCACCGAGTTTACTCGTGGTTCTGGTCTTCTTTCTGGAGACGCCGCGATTGAAACACTATCCACCTTTATTCAAACAAGCTTAAAGAAACACGCTGTTCCAGCTGAACTACGTCCTTTAACCTTATTTATCTTCTTATTTGTCTTAGCAGCTGTTCTTGGTTTATCGATTTATCGATATCATAAGGACAAGAAAGGAGTGAGAAAAGATGTCTAAAAATAAATTTGCTCTTTTTGGTGTACTCCTTTTAGGAGCGATCTCCTGTGCTGGATGTTCTTCGTCCAGTAAAGATAAGATTATCATCCGCGTTTTAAACTCTGCTGACTATATTTACGAAGCAGACGAAGAAGGTGTTTACTGCGAAGAATGTGGTAAATATCTTTCTAAAGATGAATACACTTCATCTATTGATGAAGAAACAGGTGAAGTTACCTACACCTGTAAAGAACATCCAGAAGCTGAAGTCTATTACGACTGCGACATGATGGAGCAGTTCGTCCGTTATATGGATGATCTATATAAAGATGAAGGACTTGAGTTTGATTACGTCTATGACACCTTCGACACTCCAGAAACATGTTATAACGAAATGATGACTGGTAAATCTAACTACGACGTCGTTAACGTTTCTGATTACATGATTCAAAAGATGATGACGAATGATTTACTCCATCCTCTTTTCGAAAAAGATAACGAACACGATGCCGGAATTAAACAAAATCTTCGTGATAATCTTTCGGACTACCTTTGGGGTGAAGAAGAATCCATCTATAACAAAATTTACTGCAAGAAAGCCGACTATAAAGATGACGAAGATCCATACAATTATGAAAAAGGCGTTCTTGCTGACTACGCTGTCCCATACATGTGGGGAACAGTTGGAGTGATGTATAACCCTGCCTTCAAGGGTTACCAACAATTCACTTTAGAAGAACTCCAGGAAAAGTTTTCTTCTTGGGAAGCTCTTTATGATGAGTCACTAAAGGGCTCGTTCTCCATTAAGGACTCTGTCCGCGATGTTTATGCTGTTTCGATTCTTCATGTTAAAAAGAAAGAAATTGAGGATTTGAAAGCAGATTTCCATGTTGGCGAAATCGACGAGGATTTGATTGGATTTAACCGAGAATTGACTAAGATTTTTAATGATTGCAAGCCAGAAACTCTTAAAGAAATCAGCGAAGATATGAATAAACTCAAAGACAACGCTTTTGGCTTTGAAGTTGACTCTGGAAAAACCGACATGGTCTCCGGAGAAAAGATCGGCGCTAACCTCGCTTGGAGTGGTGATGCCACCTGGGCGATTTATGAAGCTCAAACCGAAAACGATGCGGAAATCTATTTCTCTGTCCCAGATGAAGGAACAAACATCTTCACAGATTCCTGGGCGATTCCAAAAGTCTCGAAAAACCATCAATATGCCTTAGACTTCATTGACTTTATGTGTCAAGAAGACCAAGCCATCGCTAACATGGATTACGTTGGCTATACAACCTCAACATCCACAGAAGGTATCTTAGAATACATTCGTGACATGTATGATGTAAATGAATCTGGCGAAGACTTTACAGCTGAAGATTACCGTGAATACGACATCCGTTACTTCTTTGAAGGAAGTATTGATGAAACTCCAGCTGATCCAGATGCATATTGCCTTGATGACGCCATTCTTCAAGTCTGGACTCCGACAACAGAGTTAACCTATGAAGAAGAAATCGATGGTAAAATGACCACAATTCCATACGCTGTTTATGGACGAATGATTACCGCTCAGTTCCCTGAACAAAGTCAATTACATATGCTTTGCATGATGGATGACTACGGAAAATATAATCAATCTGTCATTGAGATGTGGCAACAAGTTCGTACAAACCCACTTCCATTATGGGCGATTATTGTTCTTGCTGTACAAGTCTTAGCCGTGGTTGGCTTCATTGTTTATCTCATTATTGATAAGAAGAGATTTAACAAAGCCAAAGCTCGTCGAGTCATCTCTAAACAAAAGTAATTCCTAGTTAAATAATAAAAAAAGTCCGATTCGTTCGGACTTTCTTTTGTTTGGTCGGGATGACAGGATTTGAACCTGCGGCCTCTTCATCCCAAATGAAGCGCGATACCAAGCTACGCTACATCCCGAGAGCCTCTAGCGCTTTGGATAGAGGTTGGCGCGCCTGACACGGATCGAACGTGCAACCTCATGATTCGTAGTCATGTACTCTATCCAATTGAGCTACAGGCGCATTTCGCTTAAATATCTTAATCGTTTGAATTAAAATATTCAAGCAAACTTTTGGAGGTTCCAGTCAGAGTTGAACTGACGCTCATTGAGTTGCAGTCAATTGCCTTACCACTTGGCTATGGAACCAGCGGGAATTATCTTATCACTCAGTCGAGTAAATCTCAATAATATAATTGAAGAAATTATCGTATTATTTGCACTATTTAAAAGTGTGTGAAAAAATATCGCCATGAAATTAGGAAACGAAAACCTTAAAGAAGTTTTTGTATACGGAAGTAAAAACCACTTTTACGTCAAAGATGAATCCGTTAATCCTAGCGGATCAGTAAAAGATATTCCGGTCTATTACATTCTTTCTTCTTTAAAAAAGGATGGTACGTTAACCAAAGACAGTGTTGTGATTGAAGCAACAAGCGGAAATACCGGCATTGGTTTAGCCTATTTCCAAAAAGAATTTGGTTACAAAGCCATCATCGTTCTTCCAGCAAGTGCGTCACAAGGAAGGAAAGATCTCATCAAAAAATATGGGGCCACATTGGTGGAAGTTAATGGTGGTGGAATGAAAGCTTGTAAGGAAAAAGTCCAGCAATTACTGACTGAAATTCCTCATTCTTTCGAATTTAACCAGTTTAACCAGCCTCTCAATGTGGAATCACATATTGTGATTACCGCTCCACAAATTGAAAAATCCCTGCCAAATCCTGATTATATTTTTGCCGGAATTGGTACCGGAGGCACAGTTACTGGAATTTCTAGATATTTCCATGATAAAGAAAATCCAGTGAAAGTCATTGGTGTGGAACCAACTGAATCTCCATTAATCACAAAAGGCACTGCAAATCCTCACAAAATTGAGGGGATTGGTGCAAACTTCATCCCTTCGATTTTCTCAAAAGATTATTTAGCAGATGTTGTCACAGTTTCTTATATAGAAGCATTAGAAGGAGCAAAAATCCTTCACAAACAAGATTACTTTGTTGGAGTTAGTGCTGGCGCTGCTTTAAAAGCTGCGTATAATTATAGCGTTAGCCATAATCTTACTAACAAAAAGATTGTGGTAATACTTCCAGACAAAGGAGACCGCTATCAATGGTAGAAAAAAGAAATTACGAACAAATCTTAAAACTTGTTGAGGAATCGATTAAAGCTCTTTTTATTGTTTCTCATCCAAGTGAAAACGAAAGTTCGATTTCTAGTTGTCTATCTTGTTTAGGTTGTCTTGACTCAAAAGACTTTATCAGAGGTCTTGATTCAATCAAAAAAGATCTTGAACAAGACCTCTCTTTCTTTATGGAAAGTGATCCAGCAGTGGATAGTGAAGAAGAAGTTGTCTACGCTTACCCAGGTTTTAAAGCGATAGTTTACTATCGCATTGCCCATCTTCTTTATGAAATGGGCTACAAATTATGCGCTCGAATTATCTCTGAAGAAGCACATAGCAAAACTGGGATTGATATTCATCCAGCCGCAAAGATTGGCGTACCATTCTTTATCGATCACGGAACTGGTATTGTCATTGGTGAAACAACAATCATTGGTAAGCGTGCTATTTTATATCAAGGAGTCACCTTAGGTGCGATTAGCGTGACACACGCCCCTGATATTCATGGAGTGAAACGTCACCCAACAATTGGTGATGATGTCACTATCTATGCGAACGCGACAATTCTTGGAGATATCCACATTGGAGACGATGTCATCATCGGATCGAACACCTACCTCCGTGAAGACGTACCACCTCATACAACGGTGAAAAATCCGAAACCAGAGTTAATCATGCGCTCTCACAAATGAGCGTAAGACCAAAATAAATTTCTGTTGTTTATTACAACAAACTATGTATAATTATTTTGCGCTGGGTCTGTAGCTCACCTGGGAGAGCGCCTGATTTGCATTCAGGAGGTAGAGAGTTCGATCCTCTTCAGATCCACCAAAATTTGGCTGAGTAGCTCAGCTGGCTAGAGCAGGAAGTTCATACCTTCAAGGTCGGGGGTTCAAGTCCCTCCTCAGCTACCAAAATACATCTATCTCTCAAACCAAAGAGAGATTTTTTTATGCGAAAAAAACGCTTAAATGAACTTCCAATCGGCCAATTTCGGTGAAAAAAGATTCCCACCTCAAAAAATTAAAAATATAATAATATTTTTAGAAAAATTGTTTGAACATTTTTACTCATTTTTTACGAATAAAGATAGTAGAGCGACAAAAAACTGTTGTGTCGCTTAATTTATCACAAAGGAGGTACTCACATGAGTTCAAATAATGGTATTTTAAATGAAATCCAAATCGCTAGTTTAATTGATGGAAGAAAATTATCTCAGATCAATTTAAACTTACAAACAATGCTTCGAATGATTTTTCCAGATGCAAATGGAAATGATGTAATTGAAGCAAAACACTTAGATGATGTCTTTAAACCAGATATCTATGTTCAATATAAAGGTAAAAAACGTTTTATCTCTGTAAAAATGGGACATACGACCGAAGTTCATAGCGAGGAGATTCATAGTGTTATTAATTTTCTAAAAATCAAGGGTGTATCACAGGAAACTCTCGATACAATACTTCTTCACCATTATGGTGATGGGACACTTGATGGAACAGGCACAAAGCGTTTTAACACAATGGAACTAACATTTATGTACGCAGACCGCATCAAGCGCGCAAACGATGAATTAAACTCCTCTTATGACTTAATAATGGATGTTTTTCATCGAACAATGATCCAAGGCTTAGATCCTTTAGCTAATAGTGTCGACTATTTTTATTTTGGGACCCCTGATTATGGAAATCTTGTTTGTTATCACCAAATATCAACCTATATTCATAAAAAAGCATGGGGCTATTTCAATTGTTTACATATCGGACCATTTTTTCTAAAGCCTCGTGCTCGATATGTCGATAAAGAAATCGTTTCTGAATATAGAAGAAATCTTTGTGTGTTCTACTGGCCAAATTTAGCAGAAGACATTGATTATTTAGGCCATCGTTTTACTTTTGTGAATAAGAAATAAAAATGGTCGGAACGATCAGATTTGAACTGACAACCCCTACCACCCCAAGGTAGTGCGCTACCAAGTTGCGCTACGTCCCGACATTTTTATTATAAAGGATATTTCAGTGAGATTTTCACTGATATTTTTGGACCGACCCCTATCCATGGACCCTGCGATCCTGACAGAAAACGAGGTAAGGAAAGCAAAAATTGTATAAACAAATACAAATTTGTGCTATATTACTTACCGACACAAGCTGGACCCATAGCTCAAAGGAAGAGCATTCGGCTCATAACCGACTGGTTGTAGTGTCAGGATCTACTGGGTCCACCTGATGGAGATTTACCCAAGTGGTTGAAGGGGTCGGTCTTGAAAACCGATAGGGGATGCAAGTCCCGCGAGAGTTCGAATCCCTCAATCTCCGCCCGAACGTTAAACCCTGGATTCCCGGGGTTTTCTTTAATTAAATCCATGGAATATATCTTATTTGCCTTTCTAGCCTTGTTTGCTTCCGCCGGAAACACGATTTTTAATCGTCTTGGTGCAAATCGAGCTAGCGCCTTAACAAACGCAACAGTCAAATCCTTCTTTATTGTAATTACCTGTTTCTTGATTTGTTTAATTCACGGACGTCTTCCAGTTTTATATGATTTAAGCGGTGAAGATTGGATTTGGATTGCTGTAGTTGGTGTTTTTACGGCAGCGAATTGGTTCTTATATTTCTTAGCGATTAAAAGAACCCATCTCGAAACATTCACGAACTTTAATGCCGCAGATTTTTTATTCTTATCTAATTTATTGTTCTTAATCTTTACCTTTAGTGCGGTCACTAATGGTGGTAAACCACTTAACATCGCACTTTATGTAACTGGTTTAGTTAGCGTTTTAATCGGGATTATTTATATTGTTATAAACAAAAAACTTAACCCAAACAAGAAAGCAATGTGGTTAGTTTATGCTTGTTTTTCCTGCGTTTTCTACGCTACTCTTGTTTTAATTGTTAAACTAAAATTATCTCATCTTCCAACAGATGTTATTTCGTTTCATGAAATGATGGTTTGCTTTGGTTTAATGTTCATTGCCTCATTAGTAACTAAAAATATTAAAGAGATTGTTCATATTCAATGGCGTGAACTGATCTACATTTTCCTTGGAGCACTGTGTAATGCTTTATTAACGATTTTCCGTTATACTGCGTTAAACGAACCAAACTCCATTCCAGCGATTGTTAACATTATTATTGGATTAGACTTCATTATCGTTTCCTTTGCTACAGTTTTCTTCTTTAAAGCGAAAAATAAAGTTCAATTATCCGTTGCGGTTAGTCTTGTTTTTGCGGGAATGATTCTCAACCTGTTAGCAGGTTTGATATAATAAAAAAAGAGGTAACTATATATGGATTTAATGATTCGCAATAAATGGGTCTCCTTACGTGGTGGATCCGTTGTTAAAGATGTTAACGAACAAGATGTCTTAAAAGTGAAAGGAAAATTCTGGACTCTCACTAGAAAGAAATTTGTCCAAACACTCGATGGAGAAACAAAATATATTGTTCGTAACAAATTCTGGAGATTATTTGCCTATCGCGCTTATGTCGAAACTCCAGACAAAAAGAAAATCTGTCGTATTCGAAGAAAAATCTTCTCCTTCCATGATCGTTATTTTATTACATCAGATCTTGGTGATCTTGAAATCAAAGGTAACATCTTAGGTTACGACTACCACATCTTACTTAACGGTCAAGAAATCGGTCACATCGCTCGAAAAATCTCCTTAAGAGATTCCTTCGTCCTCCACCTTGAAGAAGGTGCTGATCCAATGTTCTATGTGGCGTTAGTTATTGCGATTGATAACATTACCGATCAACGTAATGCTGATGCTTCGGCTTCTGCCTCAACCTATATAGACTAAATTAATTCAAAAGTCAGGTCACACACGATGACATGACTTTTTTGTTTACTCTAATTTAAGAAGTTAGAAATGATTGGTTTTAAAACGCTAGTTATAACGATGTAACCTTCTTTTGTTAGGTGTCCCCCATCAACAGAATATTCTTGTTTTAATTCGTTGGTGGTTGGATCAAGAAGCGGATTATATAAATCGGCGTAAACATAAGAGTATTTTGCGGCGATTTTTTTAATTTTAACGTTGTTTTGTTTGGCTTTTTCATTGTTTTTCGCCCAACTAGACGTCATCGATGTTAAAGAGCACAAAATAACCGAGGTTTGCGGTAGATTTTGTTTGATTTTTGACACAATTGTTTCATAGTTTGTTAACATCGTATCAAAGTTATTTGCACCAATGAGCATCGAAATAACCTTTGGATGAGCGTCATAGGCTGAGACTTGTAATCTCTTCTCTAAACCGATGGTGGTGTCCCCACTGATACCTCGATTAACAACAGTCAAATCTGGATAAAAACTTTTTAAGTCATAACCTTCTGTTAATGAATCACCAAGGAAAGCAACATCTATTTTTGCTAGATGTTTGTTTTCCTCATTAAAAAGATTACATCGGTCGTAATAATGGGTCTCAAACAATCGAATACCTAAATCATACTTTTCTTGGTCAGCCTTTTTTCGTTCGATAGCATTCGTAATAAAGTAGGTTCCTAATCCAGTTATTACTGGAAGAGCAACCAATAATGAAATAAAAACAATTTTTTTCTTGTTCATGTTTAGCATTGTCGCACTTTGTATCTTCTAATTCAAATAATTGCTTTGTTTAGTTTAAGAAACTATAATTTTCTTAATGAAAAAAGAAAAGAAACAGAAACAATTATCCCTTAAAATCCAACGTCAAATTGAAATCTTATCCAAATATTACGATATTGATGTTGAAAAACGTATTATCACTCTTGAACTTGTCTATGACAAAGTCAGTGAAATGTTTGATAACAATGTTGTCTCAACCAAAGTCATCAAATTTAAATCCGAAATTCTCCAAAGAGTCTCCGAAATTATGGATACTTTCCCTTTAGAGTTCAAGATTGATCTTCGATTTAAAATTGATGACTTCGAAGGATATAAACCAGGCGAAATCATTGAATCATTCAAAGACTCTTTAGAGATGTTTCATTATTCCATCTACAGAGAGAAGAACGGACGTTTACTTGAAGCGGTGGTCTTAGCACTTGTTTCAGTGGGTATTCTTTTTGTTCGTCAATTTCTTCTTGCTCAAGGATTTTTAGAGGATAATGGATTGGTCTCGGAAATGCTTGATATTACCGCCTGGGTCTTCTTATGGCAAGGTGTCACGGTTCTCTTCCTAACACCAAATGAATTACGTTCGATTAGTTTCAAAATCCTTACTCGATTAGATCTTGTTTCATTATATGAAAAAGAGAAATTAGTTTTCCAAATTAGTCAAGATCAACTCCAGGCCAACTGGATTCAAGTTTCACGAGCTGAAATCCTTTCTAAAAGAACAATTATTATTGCTGGCGCATTCACTTTTGCTGCCGGAGTAATGTCCTTCTCGAATGGTATTATTAACTTTGTTACCACTGAATTTAGTTATGTTTCTTTAGTGTCACTCATCTTTACGATTCTTGCCACTGGAATCGTCTCGATTCTTGGTGGCTTAGGTGCCATTTCTGTTTATCGTGATAAAGGACCATTCCAGAAGCTTGTCCCATTCTGCGCTTATTTCTATCTTGTCGCTGATGCATTGATAATTGCATTTGTTGTCTTTATGGCTATTGATTTAGGATCTTTATCGTTAATCATTCCATTATTAGCGACATTTGCGGCCTTCTTAGTTTCATCAATTCTCTACTTTGTTTCATATCAAATCATTCGTCATTTAAAGAAAGTGAACGCCAAAAGAAATGCTTAATGATGAATTAGTTAACCAACATCAACTCTCTCAAGGACCTCTTTTAGATGAAAATGGAAATCTAAATGAAGCCGGTTTTGCTTTGTCTTTGGTTCGCGATTATAACCGTGGACAAATCAAAGGATTAAAATCCCGAATTAAAGAATGGGATTATTATTACATTGGTAATTCCCATTTTGGTGTGGCTCTTACTATTGCTGATAACTCATACATGGCTTTGGGTTCAGTATCCTTTCTAAACTTCGATACAAATGAACAAGTTACGAAGTCAAAAATGAAGTTCTTTACCTTTGGAAAACTCAAACTTCCTAGCTCCTCGAAAGAAGGAGTCACCAAGATTAATTGGAAAGGTTTAGAGATGTCTTTTGTTAATGAAAATAACCAGCGAAAACTCAATGTTTTATACAAAAA
>DGVS01000005.1 GCA_002395065.1 Caryophanales bacterium UBA4278 | reverse complement strand
ATTTAGGTAGTGAATATCTCCTCAACAATGAAAGAGATAAAGTCGAAGGATTATTACATCAAACCTTTAAGCCGGAGTTCTTAAATCGTATCGATGAAATCGTCTACTTCTCCCCATTATCGAAAGATACTCAATCTAAGATTGTGGATAAGATGCTAGGCAACCTCAATGAGAGATTAAAAGAATCATATTATTCGTTTGAATTCTCTAACGCTTTAAAGAGTTGGATCCTTGAAAGTGCTTATTCACCAATCTATGGTGCTCGACCAATTAAGCGATTCATCCAAAATAAAGTGGAGACCATTATCGCGAATAAGATTATTTCTCAAGAAGTTGACACCAAACACAAATACCTGGTTGATTATAACGGCAAAGAAGTTATCGTCAAACAAGTCTAATCTAAGGGAAGCCACCCACCGGGTGGTTTTCTTTTTATCATTATGATAAAAATACTGGATGTTTTTTCATAAAAAAAGAGTATTATTTTATACATAAAATATTTAGTTTTGTTATGAAATACACATTAATCTCAGTTGGAGCATTATTAGTCGCTGTTGGAGCGGCAATATTAATTGTTTATCTCTTTAATAAATTTAAAAAATGTAAACGGTGGATTAATGTTCTTTCTTCTTTGATTCTCGTGGGAATATTTTCCATTTCTTTTACTTTGATTTATTTTGCCTTTAATTATAAAGCGACTGATCACGCAAAATCTTATTTAAAAAGTGACGAGATCATCGAAATAAATGAAAATAAATCCTATTATCAATTCGACAATATTAATCATGATGATCAAGCAATTATTTTCTATGGTGGAGGAAAGGTCGAAGAAATTTCTTACGCTCCACTATGTAACAAAATCGCTCATCAAGGAATTGATGTTTATTTATGCAAATTTCCTTTATATTTCCCATTAATTAATATTGGAAGAGCGAATGAAATCACCAAGAACAACCAATATGAACATCTTTATATGATGGGTCATTCTTTAGGTGGAACTGCTGCTTCTTTATATTTAAAAGACACCAAAACGTCCTTTGATGGAATCATCTTTTTAGCCTCTTATTCCACAACAAAATTAAATGATTCACTAAAATGTTTGTCTATTTATGGATCAAATGATTCTGTTTTAAATAAAGAAGAATACAAGAAAAACACCAGCAATTTCCCAGCAAATTACCAAGAAGTCATTATCGAAGGTGGAAATCATTCTAATTTTGGTGATTATGGATTACAACGCAAAGATAGTGCTTCTAAACTCTCTAGTGATGAACAAATTGAATTAACAACATCATTAGTTGTTTCTTTGATCAACTCATAATAAGATGTTTAAAATGAAAAAGATATTTATATTGTTATCTCTATTGCTACTTAGTGGCTGCGCCAATAGTAGTGATAATCAAACAAATTCTAGCAATCAGGATGAAATGAAAATGAAACTATATATTGATGAAAAATTAATTGAAGAAGTTAGTTGGGAAAATAACGACTCAACGAAAGCACTCGAAGAATTATCCAAAAATAAATTAGTTATTAATATGACTAATTACGGTGGTTTTGAACAAACCGGATTAATTGGACAAGATATTGTTCGAAATGATTCACAAATTAAAACTATTCCTGGTGACATTGTTTTATATAACGGAAACCAAATATCTGTCTTTTATAAAAACAATCAATGGTCTTATACCAAACTAGGTCATATTAATTTAGATGATGGAAAAATAAAAGATCTATTAGATAAAAGCTCAATTGTTTTTACATTAGAACACGATTAGGTCAATAAAACGAAAATTAGAGTTCTCTGTTTAGTTGAGTCCTAATCGAACAAGAAACCCATCTAAGCGTATAATCCCTAATGCAAATGGGGGATTTTATTTTTCAATAGTAGGCTTTTTATTTATAAAAAGAAATCTAGTTATATTTCGCAAATCTAAAAATTAATGAAAAATGCGAAAGAATTTGATTCGATTTTGCGGTCACAAAATGTGACCTTTAATTATGCTAGTAAAGATGTATTGATCCACAGTTGATTAAACTAAACTCAATCAATTTAAAAACCTTCGCAAATCAATCGAAGGCTTTTGTTTAGATTTTGAAATTAATTTGACTCTATGAAGTAAAGAATTGAGCAGTAATTCTCTTTTTCTCATAAATGTTATTTTTTATCTATGAGGAAAAATATTACTTGATATAATATGCTTGTTCATATATTTAGACCACGGGCGCTATGAACTAGCATTAGCAAAGTCGACCATACGCAGGTAAACTGAGGCCAATGGGTATGTGGACTATCACACTACGTGTTAGGGTGTGGTAATAGGGAAAGTATTGCCCAGTAGTGATATGAGGATATAAGTAGAAGAGGTCGCGACTATGTAGACGCTCTTATATTCAAATAGATCACCGCGCTCCCTACAATTATTTATATAATTGAGCATGTGGCCATCACAAGGATGATGTAACACCAGTAGTTACGGGACTTAGTCGATAACTACAAAAGGTGTTTTCATTATGGTGATGGCTTTTATTATCTCCTTTTGAAGACACGCATTGTCCAACTAACGAAAGGAGATTTTATTTTATGGTTAAAGTTGGTGACAAAATTGGAATCACTCAATTGGATAGCGAACCACTTTATAGTGGCAAAGTAGGTATTGTTGAACATATCGATAATATCAAACAAATTCATAGTAGTTGTGGTGGGCGTGCTCTAATACCAGGTGTTGATCAATTTGAAGTGGTGGAGGAACAAAAAAAGGAAAAAGAATTAGAGTTTAAAGAAATCATAAGCATCATTCAAAATCATCGCCAAAATGCTTATCGAAAAATCAATGAAGAATTGGTGACAATGTATTTTGAGATTGGGAAATATTTGTCGGAAAAGGTCAAATCAGAAGATTGGGGATCAAAAGTAATTGATAAATTAGTTTTAACTATAAAATCGCAATATCCATATTTGAAAGGGTTCAATAGAGCTGGTTTATATAGAATGATTAAATTTTTTGAAACATATAGAGACAATATAATTGTCTCACCACTGGTGACACAATTGAGTTGGACTAATAATTTGCTCATATTACAAGGTACTAAAACAATTGAGGAAAAAGAATTTTATATACGTCTTTGCATTAAAAATAATTATTCGAAAAGAGAACTCCATAGACAAATACAAAGTCATTACTATGAAAGATTTTTATTATCTAATGGAAATGCTTTAGGAAGTTTAGAACCAATTGTTGGAGAAGAAGATGCGCCAAATACAAAAATACTTGATCAATATTCTTTAGAATTCCTTGATTTGCCGAACAATTACAAAGAAAAAGACTTAAAAAGTGCGATTATGAGCAACCTTAAAGATTTTATTCTTGAAATAGGTAAAGACTTTTCTTTTGTTGGCCAAGAATATCGTATTCAAGTTGGCGGGCGCGATTTTTATATTGATCTCTTATTCTATAATAGAGCGTATTCTTGTTTAGTTGCTTTCGAATTAAAAATTGGTGAATTTGAACCTGAGTATCTTTCAAAAATGAATTTCTATCTTGAAGCATTAGATAGACAAGAAAGGAAAGAAGGAGAAAATCCGAGCGTAGGAATTATTTTGTGCTCATCAAAAAATGAAACAATTGTCGAATATGCCCAAACAAGAAGTAATTCGCCTACCGCTATAAGTACATACGAGACAAAACTAATTGATAAAAAGCTATTACAAAAGAAACTTATTGAATATCAAAAAGCATTTGACAATAAAGATTAATAACTTTGTAAGGGCATCATAAAAACATCAAAATTCATAATCCACAAAATTGGGAAGAAGATTCATATTTAAGAAACGATATTAGAATTGATTGAAGGTTGTTTTATATAATGAAAAACAACCGATGAACCCACTAAGAGGCTAACGCGTACCGGTTGTGTCATTATTGAAGCAAGCATTTTAATTAAAGTCAATTAAATAATAAAAAACTGCCCCGATGAACCTCTTCAGTTCCACGTACCGGTTGCAGCATCCTTATTAAACTAGAAATTTCTAGTTATTGTCAATTAATATTAAACATGAAGCATAGAAGTTGATTACTTATCTGATGGACTTAATATCTATTTTCTTGATATAAACGACAATTTTTGTCACAAAATTAATGAAATGAAAATCACAAGCAATTCTTGGTTAATTTCCTAAATTGCCTGGGATTTTTCATTTTGAAAATGCTCATTCACATACATGTGTGGCACTTTTGTGACAGAGTCTTTTTTAAAATATTAATTAACATTTTGTATAATTAAAATGTCTAATATGGAGGTAACCATATGAAACGAAAAAAACTGACTCTAGTATTGATGTGTGGCGCACTATTCCTTTGTGCTTGCTCGAAAAGCGAAGGCTACACACCACAAAAAGAACCAGAAGAAAAAGAAATCTTTGATGATCTTGACTTAGGTGAGGGAGAAGATGTTTCCTTAACTCCGGAACAAATTAAATATCATTCCAACCAAGACTATGATGTTGGTCAAGACTACAAAATAGATGTCAAGCTCGCTCGTCCTGAAGGAGCATTCGCCACCTATTCAATGTTAAAAGACCAACTCATGGCTTCTCCAAGCGAGATGCTTTCCGTCGAAGATCGTTTTGGAAACCCTGTTGATGTCCAATGTGAACGTAAAGAAGATGAACAAGGAGAAGAATACTTCCAGATTTATCCAACTAATGGAGTTTATGAGGAAGGTGCGATTATGTCATGCAACCTTTCTAGTAACGCAGTCTATTTTAAAGACCGCGATCCAAACATGGATAAACTCTACTTTAATATTCCTCGAAAAGAATCAAGCCTCCTTTCGATTAGTCAAAACACCCCATTTTTTGACATTTACAAAGTAACTTATTTCCCTATCGCTGATGGAGATTATCCAACCTATAGCGATATGTCGAGTGAAGAAGCAATTGATGCTTTTAATAACAATACATACCATTTTGGTTACCAAACAGACCTCCCATTACAAGTTGATCAACAATTTGGTATTTCGATTATTCGTAACGGAGAAGTCGATTTATCTCACGAAAATACTTTCTATGGAAAATTTGTTTCTTCCGTTCAAGAAGGTGATCATTATCGCATCACCTTTAAAAACGCGGATATTTCCGAAATTTTTAAAGATGATTCGACTGGAGATACGATGTTTGATTTCCAACAAAAAGAAAAAATCACTGAATTTAAAAACGTTAAGCGTTTAATGAGTAATGAACAACTCAAAGAACACATCTTACAAAGTGAAGACTTCAAGTTGTTAACTCAAGCGATCGCTGAAGGCACGGATAATGCTCTTCCAACGATTCTTAGTTTATTATCCGTTAGTCTCGATACTTCTAGTAAAGATGGTCAATTTAAGATCCAACTGAAGCTTTCTGGACGTATTCCATATGGAAAAGAAGTCCATGGAGTAAAAGAAAACGCGATTCAAGTATCAATTACTTTCCAATGGACAATGTCTTTTGAATGCGAAGGTGGAGTTAAAGTCAAAAAGTGGTGGGGTATTCCATACGACATTGACGCTCATGGAACAGTCACCAAGATTACCGACTTTAAGCTTAGTTTCAGCATCCAAATGATGAAACAAATGACTCCTGAAAAACAAGACGACGAAGCAAAAAAACCAGTCAAAGACCGGATCCAAGACGCCTATAAGAAACTGAAAGAAGATAAAAACTATTTCCGACCAGGAGACGATAAAGAACAAGTCAGTGGAAACCATTCCACAACTGATTTACTGATCTTTGAAGTCCCATTTGGTTATGTTTTCTCCTTTAAAATCGCCCTTTCTTGGGAAATGACGATCGATATGAACGTCATGTTTAATTATGGTTATACCTCCCACACCGTCGAAAAAGCATTATCTTTTGACACGGATGATGGAGTGGAAAACACCTCGAATACCACGGAATGCAATTCCTCAAGTCATAGCCTTGGCTTAGGTGGAGAACTATACGCCGAAGGTGGATTTAAATTATCCATCTCCCTTGGTATTGTTGGATTAAGAAAACTCTTCCAAATTGGTGGAGCCCTCTACTTTGGAATCTATTTTGATATCAACGCGATGGGTGGCATCACCTTTGGTGAGGGCCAACCAACATCCTTCTATGGAGGATTTAAATTTGAGGTTGGTCTGATTGGCAAAATCAATGTCTATTTAGACTTATTAATGGTCTTCCATTGGGAATATAATTTTGCCAATAAGAAGTGGCCACTAAAAGTCATTGATAGTGGAACATCTATTTTAGGTCTTAAAGGTGATGACTTCACATTAGAAGATTATCGAACAAGCACAAGTGAAACACCATTACTGACTGTCTCCCAGTTTACAACGGATACTTTTAGTATTGATCTACATACATACAAAACTAGTGACAAAGTTATCTATGATAATGAAAAAATCTCCCCGTTAACTGTGACATCGAAATCTCCATATATCACGATTGATGTTGAAGCGAGTGAAATTGTTGTTGATGAAAACGCTCCAGCCGAATTTGATGGAGTCTTAACTGTCACCGTTCATCCGGATTTAGTCTGCTATGCCATGGAAGATGAACCAAGCAAAGACTATCACGTCCACTTTAGAAGTAAAACCGCCAACCGGTTGTACTTCGGAGCTGATAATAGCCAATCCATCCTTGTTGAAGTTGGTAAAGAAGTACAAATGCCAATGCCAGTGGACGATAGAACTCTTGATAAAAATGTGACATACACTGATATCCAGTATCGAAGCGATACCGGAAGCGCGATGTTTAATTGTCACGTTAATTTACATACATATGATTTCCTCTACTATACAGATGGAATAAATAAATATGAACGTGGTGATACTTTCGTGATGCCAAATCACGATGTTCACCTTAGTGTCTCATTATATGAGATCACTTATTATCATGTCCGATTCTATAACGGATACGCTGATGGAAGTGATCCTGATTTAGGTCTAATTAAAGACTATGAGGTCCGAGAATACACGGCTGCCCCAGAACCTTCTTTAGAAGAATGCCAAATGGACGGCTATATCTTCTATGGCTGGGACCGTGATTTCTCCTATGTCACATCCAACATGAATGTCTATGGAATTTATGTGACATATTACGAAGGGTAGGTGATCAAAGATGAAATTAAGAAAACTCTATCTAACTACTCTCTTAACGATGTTTGTCCTCGCTGGATGTCAAACTCCTTCGCAAGATGTTGTTGATCTTCTCCCAGAAGACAATGTCATCCAAAAAGAAGGACACAACATTAAGAAAATCGAATTTAAAAACATCCCAGAAGAAGGAATTCTTCTTGGAATGTTTGATTCATATGACATCTATCTTCTTGTCACATATGATGATGATTCGACACTTGAACATCATCTTACGATGCGTTCTTTGTCTCCAGATATTCGCGAAATTCTTGACACGGAAGGTGACCACGTTGTGAAAATCCTCTTCCGAGGACAAGAAGTGGTGGCCCATTTCAACATTCTTCCTAGTGGTGAACTTAAACATGTTGAATATCGTGATTACCAAGGTAATCTCTTACAAATCTTTGAAGTTCAACCAGGAAAACAAGTTCCGTTTATTCCTTCAGTTCCTGATCGAGAAGATGATTATTATTGTATCTACGACAATAAACGTTGGGACACCGATTTAGAAGGTAAACCTATCGATTATCACTATGTGATTTATCCGCAATATGATAAGAAATTTAAACGTTCTCACTCCTTCTCTTCCAAAGCTCAAACCGAAGCTTTCCAAAATCGTTTCTTAGATAAAACTTTCACCACAACCGAAGAAGGTTACACTGATACAATGTATTTCCATTTAGGTCGCTTCTATCACGCTCCACTTTATGTGGCAAAGTTTGATGGAACAGAAGCAAGTGTTTATCATCATACTTCTTCTAGCTCAGCAATATCCTTTACTGCTAAGTTTGATAGCATTGATCTTTCCCAAACTGGAGACCAATATGCTGGAATTGAAGAGATGATGAAGTCATTTTTAAAAAGTCAAATTACTTTTAATGCTTTCCATAGTGCAACTCAACTTAATCCATGGAATAACTCGGATGCGGTGCAGATTCTCGATGGAAATGATGTGAGGTTCAAACCTCGAGCATATGAAACATTTGATGTTGATGCATTACTTCATAATCACACAACAACATATTTTGATAATTTGGAAGGAGAATATGAATTATTTAAGACATACCTTGCTGATTATCTAGTTGAACACGCTGATTATCTAAATGATTTAAAAACGAATGGCTTTGACTTCTCCATTCCAGCAAATTCAGACGAAGGTTATTACCGTGTCGTCTATGAATGTGATATGGATGTTGTTTATTGCCTCAGATCAAGTTTCTTTCAAGATGAGCTTAAGCTCGACCTAGTTAAACCATATTTCCTTGTTGATCCAAATAGTTTTAGTGTTCGTGTTGATTACAACGCCACTGAGCACTTTGATCCAACTCAGAAATTTGAATATTCCTTTGATGGAGCCTGCCAAGATTATTTATGGGCAAAGGAGCAATAGAAAATGAAAAAATTAACTAAAATTCTCATTATTTCTATCTCCGGAGCACTTGTTTTAGGTGGTCTAGGCACTTTCCTTGGTATTTATTTAAACAATAAAAATCAAGAAGATACATATCAAAAAGGTTTACAGCATCTATTAAATCGTGAACATAAAGAAGCCTATGACGCTTTCTCTAAGATCCCAAATTATCTCGATGCAAATAAGAAACAGGATTATGCCTATCAACTATACCGCATCGACCAAGGAGAAAGAAACTTCGAAGACATGATCAACGAAGTCGTTCTTTGGAATGGAAAAGTTGAGGTTTCGTTTGAAACAAACGATACGAAAGAGATTCCAAGTCGCATCATTGAGAGCAAAAGTGAAACAAAATACATCAATGAAGTGCCATCAAAATCGTTCCAGGACTTCTTAGGCTGGACTTTGACTTATGGAAGCTATAATAAAGACGCAGATCAACTTTCGTTTCGATTAAACGCCTCTTATTCACATCATTATTATTCCATCGCTTATAGTCTCGATGGAGGCGTTTTACCTAGTAACGCTCCACTTCATTACACTTATTATTCGCCAGATGTCCATCTTCCACATGCATCTAAACCGGGTTATAACTTCCTTGGATGGGTGGAAGAAGATGAAGACGCACCTAAATTAGATTATGTCATTCCATATCACTCCCATCGAGATGTGAGCGTTAAAGCTAAATACGAACCAAAAACAGTTCACGTTCTCTTTGACGGAGATGGAGGTACTCCATCACAAACTGAAGGAAACTATGTCTACTTAAGTAAGGTTACTCTTCCAACTGCCACCAAAGAAAACTATGTCTTTGATAAGTGGCTATATAAAGGAGAACCAGTCAATACTGATTCCTTTAATGTCGTAGAAGATAACGCGACATTAGTAGCCTCGTATTTACCAAAACAATTCAAAATTTGGTATGAATTCTCTAGTAGTGAAGAATCATTTAGCGGTGATTATCCAACATCATATAACTATGATTCCGAAGATATTTTAATTCCTTATCCAGTCAAAAAAAGTGATGGTGAACATAGTTATCTATTCGTTGGTTGGACTGTTCAAATTGATGGAACACTTGTTGATGACGTAATCGAAATCAACAAAACCATTCCTCATCACTCGACTGGTGACTATAACTTCATCCCACACTGGTTAGAATGTGAAGTTTCTAGTCATAAACTCATGAGTGTGGATGAAAGTAGTTATCATAATTTAGATGATATTACCGGTGTTGTCATTCCTCTTGATGTTTGGGATATCCATGAATCTGTTCGAACTCATGGAATTACGAAAATGGTCGACATTGTCCCAATGGATGGACATACTCATTTTGTCAATGAAAACCATTTCTTAATTCAAAAAGATAGTTTAGGTCGTAGATCACTTTTCTATGCTGCTAGACCAGTCTACTGTAGTGCAACTTGCCCAGAAACAATTCAATTACCTAAGGTAAGTAAAGTCGTCGCGAATGCTTTAAATGGGTGTCAAGCAACGCACATTATTACCACATCTTCACTTGAAGAAGTGGGAACAAATGCCTTTGCTAATGCGACTAACTTAGTCGACATTAAAGGAGCTAATTTAAAGCATATTGGCCCAATGGCCTTCCAAAACTGCACTCATCTAAGTGAGGATTTCTTTAAAGATAATCCGAATATCGAAATAATTGAGGAAAGAGCCTTCGAAAACTGTGACTCCTTTACTTCCATCAAAATTGATGGAAAGATGCAGCAAATTGGTGCGAAAGCTTTCTCTGACATTAATTCTCTTACAACCCTCTTCTATTATGGGGAAGATGGACTTGAAGTTCATGAATCCGCATTCGAGGATTGTCCAAGTTTAACAAAACTTTATTCGAAGGTTGCTTCTTTAGCAACAGCTTTAAGCTTAATCCCAAATTCGAAATCAACTTTAAAAGAGGTTTACCTTTCTGGTGTTGGTCAACTTCAAGATAACGCCTTTAAAGGTTATACAGCGTTAAAAAAGGTGGAATTTGCTCAAGGAGTAAATTTATCAAGTCTATCGTCATCTTGTTTTGAAGATACTTCCTCTTTAGAAACATTACTCGTTCCAAGTAGTGTCACTCGTATTGAATCTCACGCTTTTAGATATTCAAACATCAAATCATTAACATTTGAAGATATCCCCTCTTTAAAGAGAATCGAAGAAGGTGCCTTTGAATCATCCAAGATTGAAAGTATCGATTTCACTGGTGCAAAAAGTCTTGTTTTAGAAGATGACGCCTTTAAAAACTGTCATGAACTAACATCTGTTAAACTAAACTACGAACAAGTTGAATCATTTAACGATGTCTTTGGACATTGTTCAAATCTGAGTGATGTGACCATTCACTTCAAACAAAAAAGTGATCATAAACTTATTCTTCGTGCCGGATATATGTCGAACTTTGCCTTCGTGAAGAATCTCACCATCATTTATGATGGTAATGAAGAAGCATCATTAAAACTTAATACAGGATGCTTCTCAAACTGCCCACTTCTGGAAGACATTGTTTTAGACAATTGTCAGATCTCGAAAGTGAGTGAATATGTTTTAGAAAACTGTGTTAGTTTTAAAAACACATACGGTTACTTTAATGATTTAGTTACGATTCCTCGAGGTCTCTTCTATGGATGTAAAAACATCTCTGTTTCATTAAATGGTACAACATCAATTGAACCATTAGCCTTTGGACATTGTCGTCTGCTTGGAACAGTTTATCTGCCGAAAACAATCACTAGTGTTGGCGAAGAAGCCTTCGCTTATTGCGAAGCCCCAATGTCAATTGAGGTGGAATACACTTCTGAAGAAATGGCGGATCTAGACAAAGACGATCCAATTAAAGGACCTCAACCATGGTTTAATTGGTCAAAGAACTGTTTCTGTCCGATTACCTTTGGAGTAACTCATTAAAAAATAATCATTCCGAATAAGCACCTGTCTAAACGATTGACAGGTGCTTTTATTGAAGATATTTGTTTACAAATAAGACAATATTTTGTAGATTATTTCTTGCGTCTTTAAGGAGGGCGAGAATGAAAATTGTTGTTGTTAGTGATGTCTTATGTAACGAAGGTAATGGAACAAATGTTGCTACAATGAACCTTGTTCGTTACTTAATGGATCATAATTATGATGTCCGTGTTCTCTGCCCATATAGCGATAAAGAAGATGATGATCGATTCTATATCGTTCCAACGCTTGATTTAAAGATCTTTAACGGATTACTTGACCGCGTTGGAGTTAAACTTAGTCATGCTGATGATAATGTCATTAACGAATGTTTAGATGGAGCGGATTATATTCATGCGATTGTTCCATTCCATCTATGTAACACAGTCATTCGTTTAGCGAATAAATATAACATTCCAGTATCAATTGGCTTTCATATGCAAGCCGAAAACCTCACCTCATATTTTGGTTTGAAGAATTTCGGATTAGTGAACCACTGGGTTTATAAGTATATTTACCGTAATACATTCTCCAAAGTTGATGCGATTCATTATCCAACCAAGTTTATTCGTGACATCTTTGAAAAGAATATCCATTGCCACACAAATGGTTATGTTATCTCTAATGGTGTTAATCCTGATATGAGACCTAGAATTGTGAAAAAACCCCAACAATTTGCGGATAAAATTGTTATTTCTTCCGTTGGTCGCCTCTCCAAAGAGAAATCCCAAGACACCTTAATTAAGGCTGTTTTAAATAGTAAACATGAGAAAGAAATTCAGCTTGTTTTAGCTGGGCAAGGTTTACAAGAGGGCAAGTTTAGACGTCTAGCAAAAAAGCTCACTAATCCAATTGTGATGCAGCAATTTTCTCGTGAAGAAGTAGTAGATATTATGCATTACTCGGATATCTACGTTCATCCAGCAATTGTGGAACTGGAAGGCATCGCTTGTATTGAAGCATTAGCCTGTCAAAAACTAACCATTGTTTCGGATAGTAAGAAAAGCGCGACACGTCTATTTGTTCGTGATAAGAAATGTATCTTTAAAAAACGCAACTATAAATCTTTATCTAAACTCATTGATTATTTTATTGATCATCCAGAAGAAAAAGAACGTATCGAAAAGCTTTATGATGGTTTTGCTGAAGAATACTCTGTTGAACACTGTATGAGTCGGATGGAACAAATGATTCTTGAAACCAAAAAACATAAAGATGAAAACTAAATTAACAAACACTATCGTGAATTAAAGGACGCATTTAAGTTGATTAATACACTAGAGGACTTTTGTAATTCTCAAGTGATTAGAAAATCGATATTAATGGATCTTCTTCAAATAGGAGAATTGCTCAATCATGTTTCACCAAATTTCAGAGCTCTTTTAGATATCGAAAAGGTTATACGGCGCGGAAAAAGGTGGAATTTGCTCAAGAAGTTAATTTATCAAGTCTATCATCATCTTGTTTGCTTCATGAAAAGAAGAACACCCTATGGCAACCATACAATAAAGGAAAGAGATAAAAAAGAAAGAGGTTAACCTCTTTTCTTTATTCTCCGAATAATTCTTTATATCTTTGATTGATATATTGATACGTCTTAATATAACACTTGAAGAATCCGGTTGTTTTGTCTGTGATAACTGGTTCAGTTAATTCTATTTTCTCTATTTTAGAGAAGTCATATGGTTTATTGACTCTCCAGGAGTTAAATAAACCCATCTTGATCGCATCTTTCGGACAGTTCAAAGTGCAATAACAACACATTAAGCATTTATGATGAAACTTAATGTTACCTTTCTTGTTAAAGTAGATGTTTTTCATCTGACAACCTTGAATACATTTTCCACACTTAATACATTTTTTCTTGTCTACCTTGTAGAAGGAAACATTAACCGGACCTCCGATATAAGTTAAGCGGAATAATCTGTTCATTAGATTATCGCGAAACTTTAGTTTCTTCACATTTGGAATGTCGTCTTTAATTTCTTTAACGAGAATCTCCATTAACTTCTGATCCATGGTAAGCATCTCTTTCACGAGATTTTCATCATAACGGAAGTGGATGTTATAAGGCATCATAAAGTGGTATTCATTCGTGAAGACGGCTTTTTGATGCTTAATCTTCTTTCGTAAAACTAAAGAAGAAGAATCATTCTCTCTCCAGGTTTCCCCAGAGTCTTTATACACAAAGACTTGTTGACCTTTTTTAAATCTTTGTTTATTAAAAAACTTATGGACTTTACTAGGAAGGTTAAACCCATAGATTGGATAACCAATTCCGATTAAGTCGTAACTATTTAAATCGAGTCTTTCCATCTTTAATGGGTTGATGCGGTAGACATCAACCTCAAAGCCTTCTTCAAGAAGTCTTTGATAAAGATGGTCAGTCACATATTTCGTGTTCCCTGTCCCAGAATAATAGATTAATAGTACTTTGCGCTTATTTTCCATTGTGCGTTTATTGTATATAACAATGAACGAAATATCAATTTTAAGCAAGTAAGCTCAATGAAAAAGTTCGATCTAGTACTAGCACTTTAGTGTAGAGAGTGCTTGCTTCTTCTTCTTCTTTGTATGATTAAAGTTAAGTTATCTATCACTAACTAGCGAAGTGTTTGAATCGATGAAACATTTCTTTATTAGTTAGTTGAGATAACTAATTAGAAAGGAGAAAAAAATGAATAAGAAAAAAATATTTACTTCTCTACTTTGTTTCTCCATGCTTGCTTTAGCAGCATGTGGTGGTAACAAAGGAAAAGAAGGACAAACATCCACTAGTGGTGAAACTAGCGAACCAGCTCACGTCCACACCTTCTCTGATGCTTGGAGTAAAAATAACTCTGAACACTGGCACGCTGCCACATGTGGTCACGAAGTAGACAAAGATCGTGCCGCCCACAGCATGAACGATAATGGTCTTTGTTCCGTTTGTGGATTTGACATGATGGAAAGTGTCTCCATTGAGCTTGATACCGATTCTGGTGAAAGAATATTTAAAACATCCTATATGGATTTAGGTGAAAACGAAGTTCTTCGTTATCGTATTAGTGGTGGACACACCGGCTACGGCTTTGAACTAGAAGACCATGATCCAACAAATCTTCCTGATGCTGTAACAGCCTATACGATTGTTGATGGAGTTAAGACTCCAGCTGTACTCGATGGACACACAGCCGTTAATTTAGGAGCAGAAGGAAAACTTTATTTCATTCTTGAAGCATCAAAATTAAGTAGTCGTGATGATGTTTGGTTTAAAATTGTTGAAAGAAATATTTAAATTCTCTCAACGCATAACATTCATTTTTAACCAATCTAAGGTGGTGCAATTAAGCATCACCTTTTCTTTTGTTTATAAATAAAAAAGTCGGTTAACACCGACGGGATGCATCCCTCTGATTTGAGGAAATGCGTTTAATAAAAAAAGGCAATTATACTGATCATAATTGCCGCACTACTATTGGTCATGATGTATTAGCTTGATCCGTAGTGAGAGGATACATCCTCTAATTCATACTCTATCATTATTTATCTTTTTTACAAGGCATTATGTTCATTTTGTATTAATGATTGCGAATATCAAATTAAAAGAATTAGTTTCTTTTTGAGTAAAAACCGTTATCCTTGTATTAGATGAAAATCATCACTTACCCAATCACATTATGTCAGGATCAAGAAGATCGATCTTTTATTAATGTCACCATCCCTAATATTTTAGGAGCCTACACCTTTGGTGAAGGCTATGACGACGCCATTTATATGGCGAAGGATCTTCTCAAACTCATGGTGGAGTCTTCTCCAGAGCAATGTTATCCTCCTGAAAGTATTGAGACTATTAAAAGAAAGTGGCCAGATAAAGATGTCGAAAACATTTCGATTGAAGTCAGTGATGAAGTATACAAAAACTACAAAGAAAAAATGGTTCCTGAACTAGAAAACGTGACAATCAATGTTGTTTTCTTAATTGATGAGAAAACCAAAGCCACCAAAATCATCTTCCCAGATTGCGATATTGAAGATGACTATGCCGATGACCCAGATGAAGCTAGTGAAAAAGCAGAAATGATCCTCAAAATGGTCATTAAGGCTAATATTTCAAAGATCCACGCTCAAATTCATTCTCAAAGAGAACTACGTGAACGTTATAAAGGTAGCGGAGTTGTTGGAATAGTTATCCCAATTAGCAAAGAAAACAAAGAAAAAATTATTAATAATTTCCCTCTCATCAGTGACGCAATCAAGTCACAAGAAGAAGTTAAAATCATCATGGCGTTCACCTATTCATTCTTTAAGCATCGTCAAGCTAATTTCAAGGCTTTGTCTCGTCAACTGATTCGTGTCTACGAAGAAGTTAGTGATCGAAACGTTTTCATCCACCTAATGGAGGAAGTTTTAAGCGTTTTCCCTAATCGCTTAAGCGAAGAAAACCTCATGGAACTACCAATTCCATTCTTGTTAACACTCAAACAATATGATCTTGCATATCAGCTTTTATCTTTTGATAAGAGAGATCCTCTTGATCCATACATCGCCTTTTTAAAAGGCGTTTGTCTTTATTACATCGGTGATTTTGCCCGAAGTAAATACTATTTAACATTGGCTAGCAAAGAGGAACGCTACAAAGAAAAAGTAAACGTATATCTAATTAAAGTACAAAAGAAAATATCTCTCGCCTAAAAACCAATGTTTTTGGTAAAATATAAAGTATCTAAAGTGAGGAATAAAAAATGAATCCAGCTGTTGAATCAACTTTAAAAGACGTCTGTCAATCAAGTTTCGAAACAAAAGTCGGAACGGCTAAAGAAGCTTTATCTCGTCTTGCTCGTGGTCTACACGATGGTGGAGTCAGTAATGACCAAATTAAGACTCTTTTTGTCTTATTTACCCGTTTATTTGTTAGCGGAGATAAAAACTGTTCTAGAGAAGAATACGAACTCTTCCGTATCGTCACGGAATCCAACATGACTTATGATGAGTTTTATGAAATGACGAATGGTGGTAGTGACGCCGAATTCGTTGAACACTGCTTTGAGTTCATCTCGATTCTTAATCGTGATGACAGAATTGCTTTGATTATCTATGGCGCCTGTTTAGTTAGTGCTGATGGAGTTATTACATACCCAGAAGCCGAACTAGTCGACCGCATCCTTGAATGTAAAAATGTACAAGCCTAATCCAATCGATACCAAAAGCATTGATCTTCCAAGTGATTTAAAGCCTCTTGTGGAACTCATTGCGAAAAACGTTCACGATGTCTGGGCGAAGCAAAGAATCAAAGAAGGTTGGGTCTATGGAGAAAAGAAAGATTCGGAGAAGAAAACCACTTCGTGTCTTGTTCCATATGAAGAACTTTCCGAAGAGGAAAAAGACTATGATCGTCATACCGCTTTAGAGACGATTAAAGTCGTGCTTAAACTCGGTTACAAAGTCGAAAAGAAATAACAATCATACTCCTTATGGAATATTTTTGGTAAAAAAATAACTCGCAACCGGCGAGTTATTTTTCAATAATTTCATCGATAAGACCGTAATTTTTGGCTTCTTCAGCACTCATCCAATTATCGCGTTCACAGTCAACATGAACGTATAATTTGTCTTTACCGACGTTATCGGCCATAATGCTTTCGAGTTTGTCTCGAAGCTGATATAAACGGTCCGCCATCTTACTTAGTTCAGAACAAGACGATAATTGTCCATTTCCACTAAAGATAAGCGGTTGATGAATTAAGATTCGACTATGCTTTAAAGCATAGCGGTGGCCTTTTTCTCCACAACTTAATAGGAAGGAACCCATCGATGCAGCCATTCCAGCACAAACTGTGTAAACAGGTGCTTCAATATGACGCAATACATCATAGATGGCTAAGCCATGAACAATGCTTCCTCCTTCAGAGTTAATGTAGAGATAAATTGGTTCTTTTTTGCTTTCAGCGTTGAGATTAAGCAATTCAAGGATGGTGATCAAAGCTGAGGTTTCATTAATTTCGCCATTTAAAGTAATAATTCTTGTACTCATTTTTCTTACCTCAGGATTTCATCCACAAAACAAAGTTCTTTCGCTTTGTCAGCATTAAATACGGCTTGTGCAACGCAGTATTTATGAACTTCTTCTTTATTTAAAGAAGTATATTTTTCAATTAATGACTCATAAATCTCTTCTTTACGAGAAACATCTTCGTAAAGAATTTCAATTTCAGTTTGTTGGTTACTTCCTCCTCCAACAACATCATAGAGCTCACTTAAACGCACTTCCGAATTCTCTAAGATATATCGTTTTCCTTTGTTAGCGGCAAGTAATAAAAGAACAGCTGTTCCTCCAACTAAACCAATCGCATATGCTGAGATGGGGTTTTTTAATGACGTTAAAACGTCATAAATCGCCATCACGTTCGTATAATCCATGGTTGAAGAGGAAATAAAGAGTTGGATTTCCTTTTCGGGAGTGTTGCCTAAGTTAAGTAAACTAAGAATTGTTTTGGACGCAGATTGACTATCAATGTTTGATGTAATAACAACGACACCATCCCGTTCCATTTTATTTAATAATTCATCATTCATGATCGTCTTCCTCCGCGGTTTGACTTAAAGAAGTTTGTAAAATCGATATCATCATCGTCTTCCCATCCTGGACCTTGCTCTTCTTTTCCTTGTCCACCTTTAAACATTTGTTTTTGCTTAAAGTAGGTGTAAGGCATGACATCTTCAAAGGTATGTTCTTCGTCATCAGGAATGACACGATTAATTGGAACTAACTCCTCAATCGCTTTTGTATCATAGAAGTTTTTAAAGACACCAACATTCGCACATTGATAGCTTCTTATGAAGCTAGACTTAATGACAGGTGAATAAATACGTTTCACATACATTTCGCCTGGGATAATGCGGTCTAAAGAAGAAATAGCAACAACTGGTACTTCAACAAGGTCTGATTTTTGACCGCTTAAAACTCCACTTAAAGATTGGACAGTCTTCTTTCCACATTGCTTAGAGAAACGTTCCTTTGTTTCTTGGCTTTGTGAACCTAAGAAGACTTGTTCATTACAGTTATCAATAATGATATTCGCGGTCTCAGGTCCATAGACTAAATTGAGTTGGTCATAGCTCTGGACAAAGAGGTGAAACCAAAGGTTTCTACTTCTGGCAGTGGAGATCTTATTATCAAAATCTGGAATCATTGGAATGTTTGCAAATTCATCAAGAAGGAAGTGGACGTGACGAGGTTTCAGACCAAGTTTACGTTTACGTTCCACATCCATTAATGACTGACGATACACCCAGTCAATAAATAATCCAGCGATCACGTTATCAGACTTATCATAATCTCGTGTCGCGACAAAGATGGCCCAAGGTTTATCATCATCTTTCAAAGAAATCGTTGTTTCAGCGGTTAGTTGGAAGATATGACCTTGCATCCATTTTTCGACTTCTGTTTGGAAGGTGGATAAGAAACCTTTCTTTGTGCTATCGGCTGTGCCGATAACAGTGTTTAGTTTATTCATTGATTCCGCGGATTTATCGCTCAGATATCGATCCATTGTGCGGCGCATATTTAAATGGTCTTCTTTGTCGCTTCCATCACGAAGCATGGCAAAGACATCGTTGACAGTCTTAAGTGTCATTAATTTCTTCGTGACTCTTGGATTTGGTTTGATGGCTTCTTCTAGTAAGGAAAGAAGAATGCCATTCATAAAACCTCTTGCGCCATCAACCCAGGTCTTGGCGTCGCCAAGAGCGGTGTGGAAAACACCAGAACTAAATTGGTTAATTAATGACGTCACTTGGGAGTGGGTCATGTAACGTTCAACTTCAATGTAGTTCGAGTAGGTTTCTTCACTTGGAAAGGCCATACCTTTATATTTAATGTAAGTCGGGTGTTTAAATTCACTTTCTTCACCCATTAATGTGAGGTCTTTATCTGGTCGACCACGACAAACTTCCTTTTCTTTTCCTATGGAAAGTTGTTCCATTTGTTTGTTATACATTTCTTCAAGTGGGTTCCAACAGTGGGAACGACTTAAAGTCTTGAAGTTTAGAATAAACAAGCGATACCCGTTTTCTTTTAAGTGACGGGCATGGTGTTCAAAAAGCTCACCTTTTGGGTCAGTAATAAAGAGATTGGCTTTGTTCTTTTGGGAAGAAATCGCTCGAATTTGTGGTTCGATACAACCAGTTGTTTTTCCGGAACCGGTTGTTCCAATATAAAGCTCATGATAGTTTGGCAGATAAAAGAAACGTAAACGACATTCTTTTTTCTTCTCTTCACTTAGTGACTCAAAAGCGTCATAAGTGTATGAGACTCCTTTGGAGTCAACAAAATCAGAAGCGAATGGGAATCCGGAGATTTCTTTGTCTTTTAGTTCATCATAAAAGTATGTTTTCAGTTTTGGCTCATGATACTGAGTAAATGAAACAATATCGGTGTTCTCTAAGTTGTTTTCAATGTAAGATTGACTGACTTTTTTGGAAAATGGTGTTCGTTTCATATTACTTACCTACCTTAAAACCAAGTTTTTTATTTGGATCAAACGAAGAATTCGTTACTTCTTTCCATTCCTGATGGCGATAGTTATTAATGAAGTCCAGCTTCTTATAGTAATCAAGCGACTTCAGTAAAATAACTTCGACAAAGGAATAGTCAATATAGCTACGTCCTTCATTAATAATGACATCTTGACGGATGGAGGAGATATAAGCGAAGAGTTCTTTGGCTTCTTTTGATATTTCTTCCTTGTAAGAAGACGGGATTATCGTTCGTCCTTCATGAATATAAGGAATCAGTTTTTCAAGGTCTTTATAGACCCGTTCTTCTTCATCTAAGCCTTCATCGTGGGCGACTTTCTTTAAAAAGTAGATTGATGGAAGATCTGACCACATCAAACATTGTTTGAAACGGTACATTCCAGAAACAATATTCTTTTCAGAGCCTATTCCTAAGACGGTTAGAATGGCGACAACCTTGTTAGCGACTGGATGTCCAGTGGTGGCAGCAATTGATAGTTGACGGTATCTGACTTCTGGATAGTATGGCTTATAGTGGGAATATTCAAACCAGGATGGAGAAATGTTTAAGTTATTCACCTCACGAAGAGATTCCGCGACTTTGATCGCGTCACACTTCATTGCAAAAAGTGAATCTAAATCATCTAGTTTGGATTCTAAATCGTGACTATTTTTGAATGCGGCGACATCTTCGTCAGTGGAGATCGCGACCAAGTCGTTAAGAATTACATTCTTACAATATTCAATAAGTTCATCATCCATTTCATAAGCTGCACCAATAAATTGGATGACTTTCTTTGCATCTTCATCAAATTTCTCATCGGACTGGTTCGACATTAAAGTGGTCGCGATGAGCATATTGTAGAATGCTGGATAATAATGATGGATTTTCTCAATCATAAATGACCTCCATTATTTGGTCTCTTTTTTATGGTGAGGTTTCTTTTTCTCACCTTCTTGTTCAACTTGAACAATATCTAACGTTTCAAACATCTTTAACAACATATTAATGTCGTTATAGTAGGTTAGTTTATCAACTTTTTCAGGGAACCATTCTGGTGATTTAACCTTGAGAAGTTTATCACGCATCTCGTGGAGCTTCTTATTGGTCACCATACAAGAATGTTTGGTGTCATCACGAGATTTTGTACGAACATCTCCATAATCAAGATCAACGCAGTCTTTCAAGAATTCGTCCATTTCCCAGACATCACGTTTAAATAAGAGGTATTCTGTTGCCATCCAACGGTTATGTTCTAAAGCAGCTAACTTAATAATGTCGTTTTTAATGTCCCAGTCTGGGAATGTTGACTTCTTCATGACTTGTTCGATTTCATTTGGCTTAATTTGTTTTCCGTCAAGTCGAGCAATCTTGTAGTCATTTGTTAACTTATAACCTAAAAGGTTAAGTTTGGCTTTAAGTGAGTATACGGTGGACGTATTCTTGGAGATTTTATATTTGTCCTTCTTGAACCATTCGACTTGGGCGACATATTTTGGATCATATGTGTCACCTTTATTTTTGTTTCCAGTGTGATAAGCAATTTCACTAGCTAAACCAAGTTTCACAATCGTACGTAAGTGATCAGAAATGTATTTGGACATGAGTGTGTTTTGTCCAAAGACAACAATTGGAACATCGATATGATCTTCTTCAAAGAGATAGCCCTCATTCAGTTTCTCTTGTGAAATAACCTCGTATTTATGGGTATCGCAGAATTGTTTTCCGATATGCTCGTTTCCAATACGAACAAAGATAATTGTTTTGCTAATTCGTTTCTTATCTTTTTCAAAGATATTAAGAATCGCTTTTCTTAGCATCAAAGCAATCCGAATATCTGTATTTGTGTCACAAATTGAAACAACAAAGACTTCGAAACCACTCGATTGAAAACGATTATCGAAATGAGTTTTTTCATTTTCGTCCGGTTTGTTGTCTTTAATCTTTTGGATATAAGACTTAATGTATTCATATGATTTAAGATCTTTTCCATCTCCATCCGCATCAATGTGATATAAAAGAAGATCGTTTTTACCGTTGGTAAATTGATTTTCATAAGATGTCACTAACGATTCAGAAATACGGTCTAAAACGTGGTAATTAACTTTGTTAATATTGTCTCCCCAAAGTTGATAAGCATAGGACATCTTTTCGAAAATTGGGCGGTTAATATTGCCAAATCCAAAGAAGGTGACGTTAAAGTTCTTGTTATCTTTTTCTTCACCAATTTCCTTCATGTTCACAAAGTTCGAAATCTGGTTATTTAAAACAAATTCAGATGAAATCATGTCGTATTCAGAAAGGGTAGAAACCATTTGACATGTTTCTTGTGAATAACCACTTTCCATATCAAAATCCGTTAAGTGGTATGTTAAGAAGACACGAATTTTTCTAAATTTATCGAATTCTTCATTCTTTATTGTTTTGTTTTTTAGCTTTGTTTTTAAATCAATGAAGTGTTTGTTGCTTGTGATGGCATCCTTAAAATTACTTCCAAGTTCAACGGATGTTTCGTCATCCGAGAAAAGACCATAAACAAAGACTCTTCTTTTATCATAACCAAACAATCTTGTCAGAAAATGATATTGCTTATTGAAATGTTTATTAAAAATAAACTTGGCAATACCTTGGCTAAAACTTTCTGTTTTAACAACAAGACCTTTGGAGATGAGCATATCTTTATACTCGGTACCTTCCTGAGTTTTCTGGGAAGATCGAGTTAATAACATGACAACGATTTTTCCATCATCTTTTAAAACAGTTCCGAGTTTTTGAGCAATTGTTACTTTTGGATCAGAAAAGATGTAATAGATTTCGGTATCTCTCTTTCTTAGTCTCCAAATATTTGTTAAACGTGCTTTAAATGTTTTTAAGATGGAAAGGACAGTGGTAATCGAGGTAAAAACAAGAGCTAAAATTGATGCTAGTGCATAACCATAAGCAAAACAACGATGGGCTAGCTCTGGAGAATTTCCATATGCGTTAATACGGCTTTGATCAAAGGCTACAGCCATCATTCTTAAAGCATCGAACAAAGATTGTGCAATCGCCGCAGGAATGTTGATATTCGCACTTTCAAAATCGTATTTGACGGTTTTTACATTATTGACAATCTCAATTGAGATTGGACGGAAGTTTGCTGCTAAGGCAAACATCAAACAGATTAAATAAGAAACAATGATATAAAACGCAATATTTCCAATAAAGTCATACTTTTTTAGTCGGACAATAAAGCGAAGCGCTAAAGCAATAAAAGAAAAAGCGCCAACCGAAAGCAAAATAATGATCCAAACATTATCCATAAAAATTACCTCTGAAAAAATTATACAAAATATTTCTATATTTAGCATCAATTTCAAATTTCTAGAATTGAAATGATGCAATATAACTTGAAAAAGTCTTGTTTATCCTTTTCTATTAGATGACAATTAAAGTACAAACATGGATAACGAAAAACGCATCAAAATTTTGGAACGTTCTTTTGAATTATGGAAGAGATTATTTTAAATAGTTTCATTGAAGAAATGTATCATTTATTAAAGGATTAGTTATGACAATATACGAATTTTTAGATGATTTGATTGATGGAAAACCACTTGGTAACACTGTCTTTGAGAAAGGACAAAATCCAGATGATTTATATGTTGTTGCCTCAAGGATGCTTCCGTGTTCAGCTCGCTCTTTAGCACTAGCTTTTTGCTTTGCAAAAGGTTATGGTGTAAAACAAAGTAATGAGAAGTTTGAAGAAGAACTTCTTTCATCATTAAAATATCAGGATTATCGTAGCTATCTTTGGCTCATTCGAGCCTACACAACTGGACTTCATCTTGGAGAAGACACAATTAAGATTGAAGGAAAGCAAGAAAAAGCCAAAGAACTAATTGAACTTTCTAATCCGCTTGTCGCAAACTACTATAACACCAAGCATCGTTATAAAACGATGGAACAACTCCAAAAGAAAGCGGAAGAAGAGGCTCAAAAAGAACGACAACACCAAGAAAGATTAGAGAAAATTTCGAAGACCAAATCCGAGATTGTTCATGACTTCGATAAACTAAGTGATGAAGACCTCATTGAGAAGCTAAATTATGTCTCACATTCAGCGATTTTTGTTCTTGATTTTTTAAAGGAAACACTCGTGTACGCCTTACAAAAAAAGAAGAGCGAAAAAGTCATTAAATTCATCAATGATGAACTGATTCGATTAACTGGTGATTCGCCAGACGAAGAAAACCTTCATTATTTCCCGGTGAATAAACTGATGGAGGCGGGCTATTTTAAATACGCTTTACGAATGCTCGAACTAAGCGAAGATCCAGACTGTTCTTTGAACGGTGATGGATGGGTTTTCCTTCAACAAGGAATTTGTCAATACCACCTCGGAAACTACGATAAAGCCATTGCCTGTCTTTATCATGCTGGTAATTTAGGTGATTACAGTGAAATTATCGCTGAATACGAAGAGCTTTGCTATCGGGCTAAGGACAAGAAATAAATGCTAAAAATGTGTCATATTGATTATCGTGATTATCCTTTCTTTGTTGAGATGGATGAAGAGGACGGATACTGTCAACTTTATCTAAAGATAAACGGAAGAGAAGAAATTGATGAAGACCTTGTTCAATCAGAGATGAATCTCGTCTATCTAAAGATGTTTTTACTCGCTTATGGAGGCATAGAAAAGCTTCGACTTGGAAATGATTCCGATTTATCTTTTTATGCCGATTACATTTTTGATGCCTTAGAAAAAATTCGCGATTATTACCATCTTACATATCAACCGCCGCGAAAAGAAGAAATTATCCAAGAATTAAGAAGATTAATTAGTTAATATGCGCCTATGGGTGCGTATTTTCTTTTATATTATTAATATCTTTGATATTCTTTTAAGGTATGAGTAAAGAAAGAATCCATTTATCTGATCATTTTACTTTCCGAAAACTAATGCGTTTTACGCTGCCAATGATTTTGATGATGCTCTTTTCATCCATCTATTGGATTGTTGATGGAACTTTCATTGCTAATTTTGCTGGAGAAAACGAATTTGCTGGTGTTAACCTCATCTTCCCAGTGATCATGCTTGTTTCTTGTATCGGGTTTATCTTTGGTAGTGGAGGTGGAGCGTTAATTTCTAAAAAATTAGGTGAAGGTAAAAGAGAAGAAGCCAACCAAACATTCTCCCTGATAACTTACACTGTTATTGGCTCGGGAATCTTTTTCTCTTTGATCTTCTTTTTCCTTGTTCCTTCTATCACTCAAGCATTCGCTAAGATTAATGCTACACATACGACCCCAGAGATGATTGAGGCGGCAACGACGTATGGTCAAATCATGATCGCTGGTGTTGTTTTATTTATCGTACAAAGTTATTTCCATAGCATTTTCGCTGTTAATGAAACAAATTTACACGGTTTCTTTTTCACTTTGGCCGGTGGACTAACCAACATGCTTCTTGATTACCTATTAATTGGTGTCTTTAAACTAAGTGTCACTGGTGCTGCTTTGGCCTCATTAGCAGGGATGTTTATCAGTGCCGTTGGACCAATCTTTTACTTTGTTTTCCATAAGGGAAACCTCATTTATCTTGGTAAACCAAGAAAATCCTGGTCTGATATTGGAAAGACACTAACGAATGGTAGTAGTGAATTTGTCTCTAATGTCTCTGGTAACATCGTTACTTTGGTTTTAAATATTCAATTACTAAAATATATCGGTCAAAATGGTGTTGTGGCTTATGGAATCATTTCCTATGTCTCATTCTTGTTCTTTGCCATCTTTATTGGTTATTCAGTATCGATTACTTCCACGATTGGTTATAACTTTGGTGCTAAAAACAATGATGAACTCACGAATATTCTTAATCGAAGCTTTGTTTTGTTAGAGATTATTGGGGTAATAATGTTTGTCTTTTCGATTGCTCTTTCAGGTGTCTTTGCTAGGCTTTTTACAAACGGAGATCCTAAGATGATTGCTTTTGCAACTCGAGCAATGAGACTATATTCAATTTGCTATTTGTTTACTGGATTTTCGATGTTTGGTTCATCCTTTTTTACAGGTCTAAATAATGGTTTAATCAGCGCTCTGATTTCGTTCTGCCGCACATTGGTCTTTGAACTTGGAATGGTGCTTTTACTTCCTCTTTTATTCGGAGTGGATGGAATCTGGTTATCCATCGTTGTCGCTGAGATTCTATCCATGGTTATGACAATTTCCTTTATCTTTGGATTAAGGAAGAAATATGGATATAAAATCTTACGTTTTCCCGCTAGACACTTTATAATGGAAAAAAGAGGTCAAAAGAAATGAAAATATTAGTCACATATTTCACTGCTTCCTTTGGAAACACGAAGAAAATCGCTCAAGAAATAGCCTCTAGTTTAGGTGCTGATTTAAAAGAAATTGAACCACAAGAAATCTACACTAAAGATGATTTAAACTGGATGGATAAAAACTCCCGATCCACAATTGAGATGGAAGATAAATCATGTCGCCCAGCCTTAAAAGGAAAAATGGATCTATCTAGCTATGATGTCGTTTTTGTTGGCTATCCAGTGTGGTGGTATCGTGAACCATCGATTATCGATACTTTCTTAGAGTCGCATGACTTTCAAGGAAAAATCGTTGTTCCATTCGCGACAAGTGGTTCATCCTCGATTGGCAAAGAAGCCATCGCTCGCTTTAAAGAGTTCGCCAAAGGCGCCACTGTGAAAGAAGGACGCGTCATTAAGATGCGTGAATCTCAAGAAGACATTGCCAAGTGGGCCAAAGAAATCTTAGCAAATTAAATTTACGTTTACTTAGTAATCGATTGACTCTCTTTTCCTCTGTTTGTAAAATTCAGATATGAGAAAAAGAGAGTTTTTATCAATCATAATGCTTTTGGCGTTCACTTTTACATTTGCATCTTGTAATTCAGATAATCAAAAAAAATCCGATCCATCCGAACCAGAAGATATTATTGAATGTGCCTTTTGCACTTATATGGATGATGGCGTGACACGGGATTCTTTAAAAAAAGATGAACAACTCGTAACTGTTTATGAATATCGATCACAAACAAACCCGAAAGTGGTTTATATGAATCGCATAACTTATTACGATGTTCATTATTATGAAACCGATCCTGAAGACTATGATGTTTATACATATTCCCGAGAAGTAGGAACAGTTTTATATGAATCGAGAATTTTTATAAATCTAAAAGATCAAAATTTAAGAAATATTAGAAGAGTGTACCAATGCCCAAATAGTTATGAAGGGGCGTTTAATTGTGAGGAAGCTTATCGTTGCTCCCTGGAAAATTTTAATCTTACATTTAGTAAAACAAAAGGTTGGTCTTATTCTTCTTCTGCAACAGTCGATCCTTCAACAAACACCAACCATTATGTTGTGTTTCGAAAAAACATTTGGAAAGATACCGAAACACAAACAAGTTTAGTCTATTCTAATCTTACGATGTTTGCCCCTTTAAAAGACATACAAATAAACGATAAACACCTACAAACAATGGGTGTCGGGTTAACGTCTGGTGAAAGATACCAATCAGAAAAAGCAAGATTCTATGTTTATAGCACTAATGTTTATATTGCTACTAAAACACAAAGTGATGGTAATATTGGGTCATTTGATTTAGATGTTCAATACTCTTATGATAGTGATTGTTGCATAGGAAAAATTAATCTAAATTACTTGCCAATCGATGTTGTTGGCTTTGATTATTGGAAAACTGATTTTTTATTTAATGAATTCCCATATAACCAATTTCTTTATTATCGAACAAATTCATATTATTTCCTTTTAGGAAGAAATACTTCGCATTCTATATCGTTTGGAGACTAAATACTTGATTAACCATTTGTAACTCTTTGAGAGTTAAAAAAACACGGTCTAGTGACCGTGTTTTTGATTGGGAACAGAATAATTATTTCTTTTCTTCAAGGATTTCTGCACGACGAACTTTGCAGAGTTTAGCGAGTTCGCTAAGAGCTTTACGAGCACGACCAGCGGCAGCTTTATTTCCTTTTGAAACGAATTTTTCGTTTTCAGCAACGAAGGCTTCGTATTGAACCTTGATTTGTTCAACTGTTGACATAATTATTTTATTTTTTTTAGCCCACACATTTGGTGGATCCCTTTCTGGTATTAGGTTAACGAACAAATGAACATTTTTCAATAATGAATCTTCTAAACAAATTGTTTAAATATTAATGTGTTTTTTTCATGAAATAATGTATATTATATGAGCGCTTATAAATAAGCCGAGGAAAAATAGATGAAAAAACACTATCAATATCAGCCAAGTGGCGTTTGCTCCACATTAATTGAGTTTGATTTAGAAGATAATAAAGTTTATAACGTTAAATTTACGCACGGATGTAATGGTAACCTAAAAGCCATTGGAAAACTCGTTGAAGGAATGAGTGTCGATGAAATCGAAGCCAAACTCAAAGGTAACACTTGTGGTTTTCGCCGAACATCTTGTGCTGACCAATTCGCTATTGCAGTTAGAAAAGCGTCTTTAGGAAAATAAAACAATGAACAAAACTCATCTTTCAATACAAAAAATTACTGGCGTCGCTCTTTTAGGAGCGATCATGATTGTCCTCCAAGTGGTGGGCAATTTTATTGCGATTGGTCCAGTATCGATCAATCTTTCACTCGTCCCAATCGCTCTTTGTGCGATTCTATATGGACCTCTTTGCGGAGCTCTTTTAGGATTCTTCTCTGGAGTGCTTGTTTTGTTTGCTCCATCAACTGCCGCAGTATTCATGCCGATCAGTGTTGTTGGTACTGTTTTAGTTTGTTTACTAAAGTGCACAATCGCTGGATTTTTAGGTGGACTAGTTTATAAGCTCTTATATAAGAAAAACGTGATTCTATCGTATATTTTATGTGCGATGACCATCGCGATTGTCAATACTGGTTTGTTTGCTATTGGAAGCATTATTTTCTTTATGCCACTGCTTGAAGCAAACTCCCAAGCCTACGCTAATGCATATGCATTTTTGTTCCTAGCGATGATTGGTTGGAACTTTATTTTTGAGGTTATTTCAGCTTCAATTTTTGTTCCAATTATTGCCAAAATCGTGCTTCGTGAGAGAAAACCTCTCGAAAAATAATATAAGTTTATATATCTTCAAAATTGAAGATTATGGTAGAATAAAAATTGTAAGGAAAAAATTATGAAAAATGTATTAAGAATTTTTAATATCATTCTGATTGCTATTTCAGCTGTGGCAATTGGCTTTGTTGCCTTGACACCACTGATGAAAATGAATGTGGATTATACCGTCCAAACAACAGATTTAGAGAATGTCTTTAAAGGCAAACTTGGATCTGGAGAAGATAGTATTTCTGATGAAGAACTCCACAATATCATTGTCGAAGGTACTGGCGGTGATGGGATTAAGTTTAGTTTAGAACTAAAACTCGAATCAAAAGGAATGAAAAAGATGCGTGACGGCACTAATGATGATCGTGTTCAAGTGCTTTATGACGAAGTCTTCAAACCAGTCATTCAACAAGTCATCGATAACGAAGAGATTAAAGGTGTTATTAACGAGCTTGCAAAAACAATGGCCAAAAAGATGGCTAAGAAAACTCTTAAAGAACAAATTAGAGAAAATCTTGTTAGTGGTGATGATAAAGAAAACGAAAACTTTTTGGATGATATCGGAATTACCGATGAGTTTTTAGACCAACAAACCGAAACCATTTATAACGCTCTTACCGGTAATGGTGGAGAAACGAAAGCTACAGTTGATGGTGTTGCTGACGCTATTATTAATGTTTTAGAGAATACAATGGATGTCTTTGCTCAAACTGCCGCATCAAACCCAGAATATGCTGAATATGGTGTTGAAGGTTCTCAGTACAAGTCTGATGAAGAACTCCAAAGCATGAAAGATGAAATTAAAACTCAATTAGAAAACATGCTTGTCGAAAACAATCTTGCTGAAACTGATCCAGAAACAGGAGAAGCAACAATTCTCTCTGTGGATGAAGCTTTAGCGATGATTATCGAACAAATGATGAATCAAGCTACAAATTCTTCCAGTTCTTCCAGTTCTTCTAGTGAAGAATCTCATTCACTTATTTTAGCTCACTATGCTGATAGCAGTGCTGAAGAGGAAGCCAAAACTGAAGAAAATAAGAAAACTCTTTCTGAGGTTGTTTCTGAAGCAGCATGGAAACTTATTAATGATAACGTCTTTAAAGACGATGCCACCAAAAACACCATTGGAGAGGTTCTTGGAATGGTCTCCAAATATGGTGTGATTGTCGAATATGTCTTTATGGGCATGTGGGGTCTTCTAGCAATATTTGCCTTAATCAAGATCTTCTCAAAGAAGAAACCATACGTTTACATGGGATTCTTCTGGTGGTTCGCGATTGTCTTATTCGGCATTATCGAACTTGTCTTTGGTGCATTCTTATTCATCAAGCCAATCTTAACTGCTTTAAAAGGCACAGTTGCTATTCCAGAAGCTCTTGCAGGTTTAGAGTTCTCACTCTATTCCAACTTATCAATTGTCTGGATTTGTAACACTGTCTTATTCTTTTTCTCGATTGCCTATGCCATTATTGGTCACAAAGTGAAGAGAGACTATAAGATGGAAAAACGTGCTCGAAAGGCTGCTCAAGCTGCTTAATTAGGGGGTAAATATGAAACAATTTATTCGTAACATTGCCAAAACATTATCAAACTACAAACTTTTAGCGAAAATTATGCTTGGTTTATCCGCGTTTGTCGCTGTTGTAGTTCTCGTTGCCTTTGTTGCATTCCAGCTTTCCAAAGGAACCGATGAATACGGACAAAGTATTGTCGCCTTTGGCGTAATTGGTTTAGTTGATAAAACAACCAAACAGCCAATTCCAGATGCTCATCACCAAATGATGGGAATGTTCTGTTTCCTACTCTTCTTTGCAACACTTGTTCTTGCAATTGTTGTGATCGCAAAATCATTCAAATTTGCTTTCCCAAAAGAAAAAATGACACCAAGCAAAACACTTCCAGTTCTCTGTTTAGTTAATGCAGGTCTTTGCGTAGTTGATGCAGTCTTCTGTGTGATTGCTGTTGTTTATGATCACTCGATCATTCCAGTTTTCTGGTATGTGGTGATGGCTTTATATATTGTTGCGGCCCTTGTTAATGCTTGCATGGCTGTTCCAGTATTCCGTTCCCACTATTACATGCCAGAACTTGCTCAAAAGAAATAATATTTCTCTTTCTATATTTAAAAGTGCATCCACGCGATGCACTTTTTAATTTTTATATTCTTCAGAAATGATATGCCCCAGGCGAATCATTGTTGCGCCTTCTTCTATTGCTATTTTATAGTCGTGGGACATTCCCATCGATAACTCAGGAAGTTTAATTTGGAATTTCTTTTCAAGATGGTCTCTAACTTCTCTAAGCTTAGCGAATTGGTGGTGGAGACTTTCTTCAGTTGAACCATCAATCGCCATCATCATTAAACCTTTTAAATCTATTTTTGGATATTTGAGCACCTCTTGAACAAATTCGTCTAATTGAGCGATTTTAACCCCATTTTTGTTTTCTTCTTCATTAACAGAGACTTCGATAAGCGTTGGTAGTTTCTTTTCTCGAACTTCATTAATCATTTTGGCAAGTTCAAGGGAGTCTAAGGAATGCAAATAATCAATTTTGTTAAGAACTTTTTTGGCCTTGTTTCTCTGCAAATGTCCAATAAAATGCCAACAAACACCCATTGTTTTGAAATATTCATACTTCGGCAAAAATGAGTCGACTCTGTTCTCTCCAAAGTCTTTAATTCCCTCTTCAACAAGTACCGAGAGGTCATCAACATCATAATATTTGCTCGCTACAACGAGTTTGACGTCATTTGGTATGGATTTTGCAAAGGATTTTATGTCTTTTCTGATCATGATTCTATTGTATATCTCTTTAAAAAAATATGCGAATTTTGCTTTAAATTTTTTTGATAATTTTCTATTTTAACCGAGAATTGCTGGTGATTTTTACTTTTATCATTTTTTAGACGCTTGTATACGTGAGAAATATAAATTGATTTTTGTTCTTTATAAGAATAAAATAACAGCAGGAAAGGAGATTATCTATGAAAGCATTACATGTTTGGGAACGTATTTTCCATTATGTGAAGATTTGGCTCTTTATTTTAGCAGTCTTATTCATCGCTCTTGGTCTTTTTGGTTCAGCATCATTACTCTCATTTGATGGTGAAGCTATCGACTACACACTCGTTGAAGAAGCTACTGGTTTAAGTGGTGCCGATGCCGTTGCTTATGTCTGGACCGTCTTTGCGGGTGGCTTAGCTGCTTTCTCATTCTTCCTCGTTGTTGGATCCATCGTTATGTGGGCATTCGAACACATCTTCAAGATGATCCAAGTTATTCGTGGTAAAGATTCTTGCAAATGCTGCAAGGAAGAAGAAGGCGATGCTCAAGTTGAAAAGATCATGAAGTGGAAAGATTTCTACAATGAAGGAATCATCACCGAAAGAGAATTCATCCAAAAACGCAACGAAATTCTTGGTCTTCATAAATAATTTCACAAATTAATTTGTATTAAGAACCACATTCGTCAGAGTGTGGTTTTTAATTTTCTTTTCTATTTACACGCACGCATACATGAATTATAATACTCACGTTGTTAATACTTACCGACAAAGTTGTTAAGTATTAAATTTAAGGAGTAATAATATGATTCAAGTCGTTCCTGTTGAAACTAAAAAACAACAACGAGAATTTGTTAAGTTCCCTCTAAAACTATATCCAAAGAATTCTCTTTATGTTCCATCACTATATGGTGATGAACTAAAGATCTTCACTGATAAATGCACTTATAGTGATGTTGCTCATCACAAGTGCTTCCTCGCCTATAAAGATGGCGAAATCGCCGGCAGAATCCAAATAATTATCCAACATCAATATAATGAAATTCATCATGAAAAACGTGCTCGTTTCTCTCGAATTCATTTTATAAATGACTTAGAAGTTGTTAAAGCTTTATTCAAAGCCGGTGAAGAATGGGCACGAAACGAAGGTATGGACACGATGTGCGGACCATTAAACTTCTCTGATCTTGAAAGAGAAGGTCTTCTTGTTTGGGGTTTTGATCAACCATGCTGCTTCGAAGAAGAATATAACTACGATTATTATGAAGATTTAATCACTAAATGTGGTTATGAAACCGAAGTTGAATGGGTTGAAGCCCAAATTCGTGCGTCAAAAGATCCAGCGATCGCACCAAAGATTAAACGTATCGCTGATCATGTCACAAAAATTAATAATCTCCACTTTGTGGATATTAATTGTTCCAAATCAAAATACATTAACAAAGTTAAAGATGGTTTCTTTAAGACTTTAGACGAAACTTATAAAGATATTTATGGTGTTGTTCCTTGGACACAAAAAATGAAGGATAGTCTTGAAGCCCAATTTAAACTCTTAATCAATAACAAATACTTACCAGTCTTAGTGGATGAAAAGGAAAATATCGTCGGTTTTGCCTTTGTGATTCCTTCAATTCAAGAAGCTGTGAGAAAATCTAGAGGTCACCTCACACCACTTGGTATCATTCGTATTTTAAAAGCCGTGCGTAAACCAAAAGTGGTCGACTTTGCTTTAATTGGCGTTGTTCCAGAATACCAAAGCAAAGGCGTAAGTGCAGTTTTCTTAAATAAACTGATTGAAATGTTAAGTAGCGGTGATGTTGATTATGGTGAGACTCTTCTTAACCTGACAACTAACCACCAAGTCTTAAGTCAGTGGCAATACTTCGATCGCTTTGAAAACAAGCGTCGTCGTTGCTACGTTAAGTCGATTTAATTTATTAATAAATTAGAAAGGAAGAAATATGTATAAAATATTTGTTGACTCTGATTCCGATTTTACCTTAGAAGATGTTAAAAAGTATGACCTTGGAATGATTTCCATGCCGTACGAATGGGAAGGTAAAAACGTTTATCCATATGTTGATTATGAAACGATCGATTTCCATGCGTTTTATGACAAACTTCGTAGCGGTGTTGTCCCATCAACATCTGCTGTTAACCCTGAAGAATATGTCGCCTTATTTGAACCATATTTTAAGGAAGGTAAAGATATTCTTTACGTGTCCTTCTCCCATGCATTAAGTTCCACTTTTAATTCTCTTCGCTTAGCTCAAGAGATCTTAAAAGAAAAATATCCAGATCGTTTTATTGAAACATTTAATACCAAAGGTATTACTGGTTGCGCTTATCTCGCTGGTATCGAAATTATCGAATACATTTTAGAAGGGAATCACTCTTTAGAAGAAATTCGAAAATTTGCTATCGAAAACACTGACCATACTGCCTGCTATTTATACGCTGATAACTTAAAGTTCTTTGCTAAAAGCGGACGTGTTAGCGGCTTTGCCGCTTTAATGGGCGGAATCATCGGTATTAAGCCAATCATCTGCCTAGATAAAGACGGTAAGATGGTCACCGTGGAAAAAGCCCGCGGAAGACAAAACGCCATTGCCCGTATTATCCAAATCGTTGAAGACTTAGAAGAAAATATTGCTGATCACCGTGTCGTGATTACTCATACCGACTTCCCAGAAGGTGTGGAAATTGTTAAGCAAAAACTGATTGAGAAGTTTGGAAAACTCAATTTTGAAGTCCGTTGTGTTAACCCAACGAATGGATGTCACTCTGGACCAGACTGCGTTTCCGTCTCGTTCCACGCGAAACATCGCTAATCTTTAGATTAAAAATAAAAATTAAAAGTGTCTTTAAAAGGCACTTTTATTTTTTTCTTGCGTTCTTATACGCGTGCATATAAAATAAACGAGCAAAAAGGAGGTCGGACATGGAAAAAGTAAATTTAATTCTATTAACTTGTGTCTTATTCATTGCCGCAATCACAATTGGATATGTTTTTCTCATTTATCACAAAATCAAAAAACTTAAAGTTGTGAATAAGGATGTCGCCAATAACGCCGCATACATTCGTAGTGGTGCGATTACATTCTTAAAGCGTGAATTTAAGATTATTGTTCCGTTCATCGCTATTGTTGCATTAGTTTTTGTTGGCTTAGGATTTATTCCTGCCTTCAAATCTGCTGAAGGAGTCGGATGGGAAAGTGCCATCTGCTTCGTTGTTGGTGCAACATTTAGTGCCCTCGCTGGTTTAGTCGGTATGTTAAGTGCCACTAATGCAAACTCTCGAACAGCTGATGCTGCTAACGAGCATGGCTTACCACGTGCTTTGCACGTTGCCTTCTCTGGTGGTGCTGTTTTAGGTCTTTGTGTTGTGGGCTTTGGATTAATTGGCTTAACTGGTTTATTCTTCGCTGCCTATGGCATCTTAAATGCTACAAATGGTGGTGATTCAATCAAAGCTGTCTTAGAAGCCAGCCACATTATTACTGGTTATGGCTTAGGTTGCTCAATGGTTGCTTTATTTGGCCGTGTTGGCGGTGGTATTTATACTAAATGCGCTGACGTCGGTGCCGATATTGTTGGTAAAATCGAAGCAAACATTGACGAAGATGATGCTCGTAACCCAGCGACAATTGCCGATAACGTTGGTGACAACGTTGGTGATATTGCTGGTATGTCTAGTGACTTATGTGAATCCTATGTTGGTTCCATTGTCTCTGCGATGACTCTTGCAACTGTTTTTATTCAAACTGAACTTGGAAAAGGACAAGATGCATTAGCTAATCTAAACATTCGCTTAGTCATCTTCCCACTGGCCTTAGCTGGCTTAGGTATTATTGCCTCAATCATTTCTGTCTTAATCATTAGATTAAGAGAGTGGAAAGATCCACAAAAAACACTCGACATTGCAACATATATTGCCGTTGGTATTGTTATTGTTGCTAGTGTCTTCCTTAGTGTCTTCTATCTAAGGAATGCTGACGGAAGCTTTATGTCCGTTGATGGGCACGCTGCTCCATGGGCCATTGCTGCTGTTGCAGCAGGTCTAGCTTGTGGTGTTGCTGTTGGTAAGATTGCCGAAATCTACACTTCTGCGGATTATAAGACCGTCAAACATATCGCTAAAGAAAGCGAAACTGGACACGCCACAAACATTATTGCTGGCTTTGCCAGTGGTATGAAATCTACTGCCGCGACAGTTATCGCTTTATCAGTTGGTATCATCGTTGCTTACTTCTGCTTTGGTATCTATGGTATCGGTTTAGCCGCTGTTGGAATGCTTTCCACAGCCGGTATTACTATTTCTGTTGATGGTTATGGTCCAATCAGTGATAACGCTGGTGGACTTGCCCAAATGAGCGGATTACGTCCAGAAGTTCGTGAAATCACTGACCACCTCGATGCTGTCGGAAATACCACAGCCGCTGTTGGTAAAGGTTTCTGTACTGGTTCAGCCACATTCACAGCTTTAGCTCTTGTTTTGTCCTATGGACAAGTTAGTGGCTTAATTGAAGACATTACCGCAAACTCAGCCTACACAAACATGACCGTTGATGTTACACCATTTGTCATCGGCATCTTGATCGGTGTCATGGTTCCATTCTTATTCTCAAGCTTTGTCATCAACTCAGTCGGTAAAGCCGCGAACAAGATGGTTCTCGAAATTAGACAACAATTCCAAGAACACCCAGGAATTCTTGCTGGAACTGAAAAACCAGATTACAACCGTTGCATTGATATTGCAACACGTGCATCTCTTAAAGAGATGATTGTTCCTGGAATCGTCGCTGTTGTCACTCCAATTCTTGTTGGTGTGCTTCTAGGTAAAGCCGGATTAGGAGCTCTCTTAATCGGTGGGCTTGCCTCCTCAGGAATGCTCGCGATCTTCATGGCGAACTCCGGTGGTGCCTGGGATAACGCCAAGAAATACATCGAACAAATTGGTAAGAAGGGAACAGAAGCTCACCATGCTGCTGTGACCGGTGATACTGTTGGTGATCCTCTAAAAGACACTGCTGGTCCAACAATGGATATTCTCATCAAATTGATGAGTGTTATTGCCTTAATTATGGCACCAATGATTTCCAGTGGTTGGTCCGTTTGGAGCCTCATCGTTAAATAATTATTATTTAATCAATAACATTAATCGCACGTGTATATGTGCGATTTTTGTTATATAATGTTACACGTGAATAAGATTGAAGAGCTATTTGAACAAAAGAACTTTGATCTAATGATCAAACTTATTGGTGATTCTCATGATTCAAAAGAACGTTTTCTTGTGCTTAGTGCGCTTGTTCAACAAGGTAAACGAAAAGAAGCACTAGATGAGATTGATCGATATCAACCAGTTTTGGAAACTTCTTATCCATTTCAATTAATGAAGATGCATTTTGAGCTTCTTTTAAGTGAGAAGCTTTATGACGAAGCACGCATCAAATTACGCCACTATGAAAACCTTCCATATATCTCGCAAGAAGTCGAAGAATTCTTACGTGAAATGAAGAAGCGAATTGAGGATGAAGCACACCAGAAAAAAGGGTCTAATTTAATCCCTCTTGATGAGGTGTTTGAGACCCTTGAAACTGGTACTACTCCAAGCGAGATTGCGCAAACAATTTTTCAACTAAAAAACTACAACATCAATCTATTGATTGATAGTATTCGTGTTTTCTTAAAAAGAAGAGACGTTCACCCAAACTTTCGAACATATGTTTTGATCTATCTTGTTGACCAAAAATATGACTCCGAAATTTCTGTTGTTGTTCAAGATAAAATGGTGGTGGTTAACCCAGCTAAAATTACCCCGCCGTTTATGCATGAAGATTTTAATGAAGTCTGCCATCAAATCACGTTGTTTTCTAATGGAGATACATCGATTACAGAGACCGCACTGCACTTATTTAATTGCTACATTTTAGATACTTATCCTATCGACATTTATCAGGATGGAATTATTGAATTAGCCCAGGCGTTTGTTTATATCGCTATGGGTTATTTGCAACAAAAACCGACATTCGACTCTTCTCTTGCATCAAAGATTCAAGAGATTTTAGATAAAACCCCACCAATCAAAATCTAATATCAATAATTATCTTTCTTGTTGCATTGAAGTGTATATTTACATATACTTTACAATGCTCATTCGAAAAGGAGATACTTATGAAAAGAGTCGTCAATAAATTAGAAAATTCCAAAGTCGAAGTCGTTTGTGATGTTGATGAATTAACTTGGAAAGACGCCCAATCAAAAGCGTTCCAAAAGTTAGCTAGCGAACTCGAAATCAAAGGCTTTCGTAAAGGGAAAGCCCCAGAAAGTCTTGCTCGTCAGCACATCGATACCGGAAAGATTTTTAACGAAGCGATTAATTTAATGCTTCAACCTGCTTATGAAGAAGTCATCCGTGAAGAAAAACTTCAACCATTTGCACGTCCAAGTGTTGATGTTACTAAAGTAAGTGACACTGAACTTCAACTTAAGTTCATTATTGTTCTTGCTCCAGAAGTCAAACTTGGCCAATACAAAGGACTAAACATCGAAAAGGCCAAAGTGAGCGTTTCGGAAAAAGAAGTTAATGAAGCAATCGATAAACTCGTTGCTGGAAATGCTTCCTTAGTCGTCAGCGAAAAACCAGCCAAAGAAGGTGACACCGTTGTCATGGACTTTGTTGGTAAAGTTGATGGAAAAGAATTTGAAGGTGGCAAAGCCGAAAACTATTCTTTAGAACTCGGTTCCCATTCCTTTGTTCCAGGCTTCGAAGAACAACTTGTTGGCAAAAAGAGTGGTGAAGTTGTCGAAGTGAAAGTGAAGTTCCCAGAACAATACGTTCCAGAACTCGCTGGTAAAGATGCGACATTTACATGCACTATTCACGAAGTGAAAGAAAAAGTTCTTCCAGAATTAAATGAAGAACTTATCAAAGACCTAAACATCCCAGAAGTCAAAGATGTTGAAGGTCTTAAGAAATACCAAAAAGAGCAAATTAAGGCCCAAAAAGAACAAAGTGCCACTAATGAAGCTCTCAACAAAGTGATTGAAGAAATTTCCAAAAATGCCAAGATTGAACTCGCTCATGAAATGATCGATGACGAAGTCGAAGGCATGAGAAAGAATCTGGAACAACAAGTTCAATCTCGTGGAATGAGTGTTGAACAATACTTACAAATCACTGGTCAAAAAGAAGAAGATTTGTCCAAAAAGATGCATGAAGATGCTGAAAAGAACCTCCGTGCTATCTTAGTCATGGAACAAATTGCGAAAGAAGAAAAAATTGAAGTGAGTGATGCGGATGTCGAATTCGAAATGGCCAAGATCGCCGATCAATACCACATGGAACTTAACAAAGTGAAAGAAATCCTTGGTAAAGATTTACCACGTTTCAAAGCCGAAATCCGTCAACGTCGCATTACTGATTTCTTATTAAACGAAAACATTGCTAAGTAATCCATTACTTAAGCATTTCTAAAAAGAAAGGAAAGGAGTAGTTATGGCTGATAATAGCAAAACAAAATTTACATTACCATTACTCATCACGAAAGCTTATACCCTTTTCCCAGGCACACACGATGAAAAAATCGATGCCGGAAGAGACTTTTCAATTAAAGCTATTCAAGCTAGCCGCGATAAAGAATCGTCTCTTTTAGTTGTGGTCTCCCAAAAAGACCAGAAAGTGGAAACTCCAACAATTAAAGACCTTTATAAGGTTGGAACATTGTGCCGAATTACCACCTACACCGACATGAAGACATATGTCTCCGTGCGGATTAATTCATCTGTTCGTGTCAAACTAAACAACATCTCGTTTGATCAATCTGGCTACTACGTTGCTGATGTTGAAGTTTTGGAAGATATTCCAGGTGACAACCAGAAAGTTTTATCCTTATTAAAGGATATTACTTCCATGTTACCAAAGGTCCAACGTGTTGCTGGAGCAATTCCAAGAAGTGTTTATACTTCTTTAAGTTCACAGGGGATGAATCCTGGCGAACTTGCCGATGCTTTAGCGCCATACCTTTTCTTAAACGAACTCGGACGTCAAAAAATCTTAGAAGCAATTAACGTCGAAGAAAGATTAACTCTTGTCGCTCAATCCTTAAAAGAATCCCTTGTGGAAGCAAAAGTTGATGCTGATATTTCCCGTGAAGTTTCTCAACAAACCGAGAAACAACAGAAGGATTATATCCTTCGTGAGAAGATGAAAGCGATCAAAAAGGAACTCGGCGAAGACCCAGAAGGCGCTAACGATGAGGATAATATTCTCAAACGTTTAGAGGAAAATCCTTATCCAGAACACGTTAAAACGAAAGTCAAACAAGAACTGAAACGTTACCAAATGATGCCTCAAGCATCACTTGAATCTTCTCTCATCATGAGTTACATCCAAACATTAATGGATGTGCCATGGTACCAAGAGACGGAAGATAATAATGACCTCAAAAATGTTCAGAAAATTTTAGACGAAGACCATTTTGGTCTTGATAAGGTCAAAAAACGTATCGTTGAATATTTAGCCGTTAAACAAAAAACAAATAGCTTAAAGGCCCCAATACTTTGTTTCTATGGACCTCCAGGATGTGGTAAGACTAGTTTAGGTAAGTCAATTGCTCGCGCTTTAGGAAGAAAGTTCTTTAAAGCAAGTCTTGGTGGTATCTCTGATGAAGCGGAAATTCGTGGTCATCGACGTACTTACGTCGGTTCAATGCCTGGACGCATTATTTCCGGCATGAAGCGTGTTGGTGTAGTGAACCCAGTTTTCCTTCTCGACGAAGTCGATAAACTTGGTTCCTCTTATAAAGGAGATCCAGCAAGCGCCATGCTTGAAGTTCTTGATCCAGAACAAAACTTTGCCTTCAATGATAACTATCTTGAAGAACCATATGATTTAAGCAAAGTTCTCTTTATTGCAACGGCGAACTATCTCGAGAACGTTCCAGCGCCACTCCGTGACCGTTTAGAACTCATCGAAGTGAATTCTTATACGGAGTTTGAAAAGATTCAAATCGCTAAAAACTTCTTATCTAAGAAGCAAATCGAGGCGAATGGTTTAAACAATAAGCAAATTTCTTTTTCGGAAGCTGCTTATAAAACCATCATTCAAGAATACACCCGTGAAGCTGGTGTTCGTGAACTCGAACGTTTAATCGGATCAATTTGCCGTAAAGTGGTTGTTGATTTGTTAACAAATCACGAAACTGAAAAAATCGCTATTACTCCAGAAAAAGTCCACAAATATTTAGGCACTCCAATCTTTGAAAATTCAAAGAAAGAAGAAAATGCCCAAGTCGGTGTGGTTACTGGCTTAGCTTACACTCAATTTGGTGGAGATATCCTTCCAATCGAGGTTAATTACTTCCCAGGAAAAGGTAGTTTAATCCTGACCGGAAAACTTGGTGATGTAATGAAAGAAAGTGCTACTATTGCTCTAGACTATGTCCGCGCTAATGCCACAAAATATGCGATTGATTCGAAAGTTTTCGCTGAAAGTGATTTCCATATTCACTTCCCAGAAGGCGCTGTACCAAAAGATGGTCCAAGTGCTGGTGTAGCAATTACAACCGCAATTATTTCTTGCTTAACCAATCGTCCAGTTGATAATAACGTGGCGATGACTGGTGAAGTAACACTTCGTGGACAAGCTCTACCAATTGGTGGACTCCGCGAAAAGTCTCTGGCTGCTTTACGTAGTGGTATTAAAACCATTATTGTTCCAAAGGAAAACAAGAAAGCAGTGGATGAATTGCCAAAAGAGGTGAAAGACAATTTGAGCATTGTTTACATGCAGAATGTTGATGATGCTGTCAAAGTTGCCATTTTAAAATAAAATGATTGATTTCCGACGTGTTGATTTTGTTAAGTCAGCGCCGAGACTTGCTGACAAGCCAGAAAGAGATCTTCCTGAAGTTCTTTTTGTTGGTAAATCAAACGTCGGAAAATCATCATTGATTAATGCTTTAACAGGTAGAAAAAATCTTGCTTACACATCCTCAAAACCTGGTTTTACGAAATTACTCAATTATTTTATAATTGATGATAAATTTTACCTTGTAGATGCCCCAGGATATGGTTATACCGCAAGTGGAAGTAAAGATGTCTCCTCTTTTGGGGAAATGATGGAAAAGTATTTCACTAATCCACATCTAAAACTCGTTGTCTTCCTTGTTGATTCCCGTCACAAGTTAAGTAAAGACGATGAAGACTTCCATTCTTTTTTAAAGGAATCATATCTTCCTTATGTGCTCGTTAATACAAAAGTTGATAAACTTAATCAAAAAGATTCAGCTGCACTTCGTAAGAGAATGAAAAACGAAGTACAGGAAGAAAATTATCTTGAAGTTTCTTCTTTGAAGAAAGAAACTCTTGAAAAACTAAAAGGTGTGATTACTCACGCTATTGAAAATTAAAACATTCATTGTTTATAGACAATGGTTTGTTATAATTAGAATATCGTTGACCAAGAGGTTAATTAGATCACTTTATCTAGAGAGAAGTTGGTTGGTGGAAAACTTCTAAAGTTCTAATTATTGTCGCTTGCGAGATTGAATAGGAATATTCCGTAGTTCTGCGATAAAGACAAATGAAGTGCTATAACTAAGTTATAGAATTAAGGTGGTACCACGTGAAAGCGTCCTTAGACGGAACGCTTTTTTATTTTGTTAGGAGGTCAGCTTATGTTAGATAAACGCTATGATCCAAAGAAAGTTGAAGAGGGAAAATATGACTTTTGGAAATCCAAAGGTTATTTTACCGCTGGAGATAAATCTAAAAATCCATTCTCCATGGTGATTCCTCCTCCAAACGTGACCGGTAAACTTCATTTAGGCCACGCCTGGAACACAACTATTCAAGATATTACTGCTCGATATAAAAAACTCAAAGGCTACGATGTTCTTTGGTTACCTGGCATGGACCACGCTGGCATTGCTACGCAAGCCAAAGTTGAAGAAAAACTTCGTAAAGAAGGGATTTCTCGCTATGACCTTGGAAGAGAAAAATTCCTCGAGAAAGCCTGGGAATGGAAGCATGAGTACGCTAAGAACATCCATGAACAATGGGCCAAAATGGGTCTAATGCTTGATTACACGCGTGAAAGATTTACGCTTGATGAAAATCTTAGTCGCGCCGTTCGACATGTCTTTAAGACGTTATACGATAAAGGTCTTATTTATCGTGGAGAACGCATTATTAACTATGACCCAGAACTCAAGACCGCATTAAGCAACATCGAAGTCGAATATTTTGATGATCCAGGAAAATTCTATTACTTTAAATATCCAATCGTTGGTTCGAAAGAATATTTAACCGTTGCTACAACTCGACCAGAAACAATGTTTGGTGATGTGGCGGTGTTTGTGAACCCAAATGATAAACGTTATCAACATCTCATTGGTCAAAAGGTGATTAATCCAGCTAATGAAGAACCTTTACCAATCATGGCTGACGAATATGTCGATATTGAATTTGGTACTGGAGCGATGAAATGTACTCCAGCACACGACCCAAATGACTTCGCTTTAAGCGAAAAATATCATTTAGCTCGTCCAAAATGTATGGATTTAGACGCCAAGATGAGCGATATCTGCGGAAAATACAAAGGTATGGACCGTTATGAATGTCGTGAAGCTTTAGTCAAACAAATCGAAAAAGATGGACGTCTGATTAAAATCGAAGACATTGTTCACCAAGTTGGTCACTCCGAAAGAAGCCACACAGTTGTCGAACCAATGCTTTTAAAACAGTGGTTTGTCAAAATGAGACCACTTGCTGACCAAGCTTTAGAAAAATCTAGTGTGAACTTTGTTCCAACTCGCTTTAACCATACTTTCCGACAATGGATGGAAAACGTTGATGACTGGTGTATCTCACGCCAACTCTGGTGGGGACATCGTATTCCTGCTTATTATAATAAGCAAACAGGTGAGATTTTAGTCTCAGAAGAAGAAATCACTGATCCAAACTATGTCCAAGATGAAGATGTCTTGGATACATGGTTCTCCAGTGCTTTATGGCCATTTGCGACACTTGGTTGGCCAGAAGAAACTAAGGACTTTAAGCGTTATTTTCCAAATTCACTCCTAGTTACAGCTTATGACATTATTTTCTTCTGGGTTAGTCGAATGATTTTTGACTCCCTCGAATTCACGAAAGAATCTCCATTTAAGGATTGCTTAATCCATGGATTAATTCGTGACTCAAAAGGACGAAAGATGTCTAAATCACTAGGTAATGGAATTGATCCGATTGATGTGATTGATAAATATGGTGTTGATGCTCTTCGTTACTTCTTAACGACTGGCTCAGCTCCAGGACAAGACATCCGTTATATTGATGAAAAAGTTTCTAGTGCCAGTAACTACTTAAATAAAATCTGGAACTCGGTTCGTTATGTTCTTGAATCACTTGGTGAATCATACAAACCAGTTGATTACAAGTTCAAAGAACTTGCTCCAGTGGAAAAACATATCCTTATTCGTTTAAACGAAACAATTAAAGCGGTGGATGGCTACATGAATAAATATGAATATTCGATGGCATCAAACTATCTTTATAATTTTGTTTACGATGACTTCTGCTCAAATTATCTTGAGATGAGTAAAGTTACTCTCCAAGGAGAGAATGAAGAATATAAGAATGTTGTTCGCACAATTCTGGTTGAAATTGTTCGTTCAATCATTTTAATGATTTATCCATTCGCTCCATTTATCGCCGAAGAACTTTATCAGGCTTTGCCTGAGCACAAGGAATCAATCATGATCGAGACTTATCCAGAAGTAAAAGACTACAAGGATGATGTCTCCGAGGTTGAACTCTTAATGAAGATGATCGCAGAACTCCGTAACTATAAAGTTACGAACAAACTTGCGCCAAACTATGCTTTGAAACTTGTTGTCGAAAGTGAAAAGCAACCATTTGACGGATTTGAAACATATCTTAAACGTTTTACGTTTGCTAAAGAAATTGTCTTCACTAGTAAACCTTACGATAAAGGAATGAAATACGCGTATGGAAAGATGACTCTTTATATTGAAGATGAAATTTCCAAAGAAGAACTCGAAGAGAAGCGCGCTCGTGATATCGCCTTCCTTGAAAGCGAAATCAAACGTTGTGAAGGAATGCTGAATAATCCAAACTTTGTTGCTCGCGCTCCAAAAGAAAAAGTTGAGTTAGAGCAAAAGAAGTTAGAAGAGTTCAAAAAGCGTCTATCTGACCTAAAGTAAATCCACCTTAAAAGTGGGAATTAGAGAGGGTTTCCTCTCTTTTTTTAAATTTTTTAAAAAAATTTTATATATAAAATTATTTTAAGAAAAATCGTGTGAAAAATTTGGTCAAAAAAACTCGATAAAGATATATGTAAGGAGGTGGACAACTATGGTCAAAATTATTATTGCGATTGTTGCTCTCACAGTTGTTGGTATTTTAGTGTTTAAAGCCATTGATCCGACACAAGAGACAGCTGGCGGAAACGCCCCAACAACTTTGGTCAGTGACGATTCAAAAACAATTTCGTGCCGTATTTCTGGAGAAGTTGGACGTCCGGGCACGTATAAGTGTGATCTCAATTCTACTTTGGGTGATTTAATCTCTTATGCGTCAGGGGAAACGAGTAACGCTGATGGACTAGCTTACGATACATCTTATGTGTTACAGCAAGGCCTGGAGTTCTATATTGCTCCAAAATACAAAACGGATAGTATTTGCGCGACTGATCCAATCGTAAAATTTAACGTCAACACAGCCTCAGAAGAGGAAATGAAAAAAGTTGGCGGAATTGGGACAGCAATTGCGAAAGCTATTGTGTCTTACCGACAGAGCGGAAACACTTTTAGACGTATTGAAGACATTAAGAATGTTTCCGGCATCGGTAACGCCACTTTTGAGAAGCTCAAAAACATCATTCGTTTGCGTGACGAATGAGATATCTTTTTGCGCTGATCTCTCTAATCTTAGGTCTTCATTTTTTAAAAGATAACCTAATCGTTAGTCTTGTACTAACACTGCTCTTTGTCATCTTTATCATCTATCGGTTTGGTTTAAAAAAGAGCGCTCTTTTTCTATCGTTATTCCTTATCGGAGCACTCTTTAGCAACATACCACGATCGTATAATAGCCCAGATCAAACATATAGTGGAGTAGTCATTTCTAGTAAGCAAAATTACTTCCTCTTGTATAGCCATGGCGAGCGTTTCTATGTCTATGAAAAAGACAATGAACGTGAAGTCGGAGATTTTCTCATAGTTAGTGGTGAAGTAGCGACGAATTCATTCACAACATACGAATCACAAAGTGATTTTAATGAATATCTTTCAAGGAAAGGCGTTTCAAGAGGAATCAGTGCTAAAAATATTCATACTTCTTTTCATAATCCATTTCGCCTAACAAATCTTAGGAAAAAAGCCTTACAAAAGCTGAATGGAAATGCCGCTCCGCTTGTGGATGCAATGGTCTTTAATACGAAAGATTATAGTAGTAGTGTTGTTCAAGTTGCAGAAGATATTTATCTAATATTTTTATTGTCAACGACAGGCATCTATTTCTCGTTTTTCTTCCGCTTACTAAAGAAGGTTATTTATATAAAATTTGAAGAACGTGAATCCCATCTATTATCTTTACTTATCCTATCTCCATATGTTGTCTTTTCCTTTCCTAAGATAGGTGTCCTACGTGTCTTTTTAGTTAATTTACTAAACTTACCTCCAAAAGGAGAAGGTATTAGACCAAGAGGTAGCTTCCTTTCTAAAAATTCCATAACTCATCTTTTGCTCTTGATACTTAATCCTTATTGGGCGTTTGATGTCGGTTATCTAATCGGTTTATCTTTAACGACATTCCTTTACTTTTTCCGTATATCATACAGAACAAAGATGTCTATAAGATCGCGTCTTGTGACACCTATCTTGGTTTATTTGTTTATTCAACCGGCTTTTATGTTTCGAAGTGGTCAGTTACATTTATTAACATTTTTCGAACAAATGGCACTAATCCCAATAAATGAACTTTTTATTTTTCTTTCATTTTTGGGTGTGCTTGGCCTACCTTTATCGCCTTTAATTAATTTTTTAGGCAATTTCATTTATGAATGCTTGCGGTTCTACCAAAAAATCAACCTAACTATTCCGTTTTCTGATTTTGGATTCATTTATATTTCTCTCTTTTATATTTTTGGTTTAATCGCCCTCTATTTCTTTGAAGCTAAACGCTATAAACATTGTCGGCTAATTTTGTTATTAACTTCCTTTCTTTTATTAATTGGTATTATGCCAATCCAACCCTCAATTGTTAGTGGTGTTTACTTTGTAAACGTAGGTCAAGGGGACTCCATCATTATTCAAGATCATTTCCATGCGGTAATGATTGATACTGGTGGAGTCCTAAACTTCGATATGGCCAAAGAAACATTGATTCCGTTTATGAATAAAAAACAAATTTATCACCTCGATGCACTAATTACGACACACGAAGATTTTGACCACTCCGGTGCCGCCGATTCTCTGATAAAGAATTTTAAAGTTAAAACCTATCTAAAAAGTAATGATGATTTCCCGTTTGATGTGGGAAACATTCATTTAGAGAATTTGAATCATTATGAAGCGAAAGATGAGAATATGTCTTCATTAGTTTTATACATGGATTTTATGGATCAAAAATATCTTTTTATGGGTGATGCTCCTAAAGAAATTGAAAAACAGATTATCAAAGATAATCCAAATCTAAAATGTGATATTTTAAAAGTGGGCCATCACGGTTCAAAAACATCTAGCGACGAATCCTTTATTAATCAAGTCCAGCCTAAAGAGGCAGTTATTTCCTGTGGTAGAAACAATAAATTTGGTCATCCAAACCAAGAAGTTTTAGATGTTTTATATCGATACGACGTTAAAATACGTCGAACGGATATAGAAGGGACGATTTCTTACTTATCTTATTTTCGATACTAGTGTATAATTTGAAACATGAATTACATTCTCTATGGCGAACAATTTCCGATGATCAAAAAGCGATTATCGAAAATCCTAAAAGAACGTTTAGGACAACCAGATAATTTTAATGTGGTGAAGTTTGACTTAGATGAAACAGATCCTCATGAAATTGAAGCCGAAGCCGAACTTCTTCCTTTAGGATATGAAAGAAAAGCTATCGTCGTTGATCACTGTACATTTTTAGGTAATGGTGGAAACAAAGAATTAAGAGAAATCTTTACCAAATTAATTCAAAATTCTTCCGATGAAATCGATTTAATTCTCATTCATCGTAGTTCAACAATCGATGATAAATTACCACTTGTTCAAGAGGTTAAAGAAAAGGGACAAATCTTTAATTTTGTTAATCTCAAAAAAGAAGATTGGCCAGTCTATATTAAAAAGTATTTTAAGGATCAAAACGTCGAAATTGAACCCGCCGCAGTTAGCGAACTCGCTTCAAGAGTTGATGGAGATTTATATCGCTTCATGAATGAAGCTCAAAAACTAGTTCTATATAAAGACAAAATTACGGTAGCGGATGTCTGCTTAATGATGAATAAACCTCTCGAAGATGATGTGTTTCAAATCTCTAACGCATTAATGCGTGGAGACAACGCAACAGCATTATCAATTTTCCGTGATCTACAAAAGCTTGGATCGAGAGCCACGGACACTTTGATTCCAATGCTTGGGACACAGTTCCGTTTTATTTCTGAAGTCTGCTTTTTAGACGAAAAAGGTCTCGAAAAAGGGCAGATTGCAAAGCAACTTGGCGTTAGCGAGATTCGTGTTAAGATCGCTTTAAATAATTCACGTTATCTTTCAAGAACGATGATTGCTCACGCTCTTGATGACCTATATCAACTCGATTACAACATAAAAAGCGGCCAGATTGACCGCTTCTATGGATTTGAATTATTTCTAATCAATTTTCCAAACTAATCTTTTATTTAACTGAGTTAACTAAACGTTGAAGATATGATTTTTTGCGTGCAGCTGTATTACGAGCATAAACTCCAGCTGTAACAGATTTGTCGATTAATTTGCAAGCAACAACAAGTTGTTTCTTTGCTGCTTCGACATCTTTCTTTTCAACAAGAGCAACGACTTTCTTGCTTTCGGTAGCGATACGACTACGGACAGCGACATTGCGTTGACGGCTGCGTTCATTTGTTTCAATACGTTTAATTTGTGACTTAATTTGTGCCATTTGTTATCTCCTATAAAAGATTCGCACATAAGTTTAGCAAACTTAAGATAAACTAACAACTATTTTTTCTATCATGTATGATTGTAAATCATTTACTAAATCAATATAATTGAACTCATGAAACTAATTAACGAATATCGAATTGTATACATGGGTACTCCTCGTTTTAGTGCCCAAGTTCTTGAAACAATGATTCAAGATGGCTTTAACATTGTTGGGGTTATTGCCCAAGAGGATAAACCAGTCGGGCGTAAAAAAGAGCTTGAACCAGTCCCGACAAAACAGGTTGCTCAAGCCCACAATATTCCAGTGTTTCAGCCGCATAGAATTCGTAAAGATTTCGAATTCGTCAAAGACTTAAAACCGGATCTAATTTTATCAATGGCCTATGGCCAAATCATCCCTCATGAACTAATTGTTCTTCCAAAATATGGCTGTCTAAACCTCCACGCTTCCCTTTTACCAAGTTATCGCGGAGCAGCACCAATTCAAAGAGCCATTATGAACGGCGATCAACAAACTGGTGTGACCTTAATGGAAATGGTTGATGAGATGGATGCTGGCAAAATGTATGCTAAAGAAACTTGCCCAATTACTGACGAGGACACAATGACCTCCATGCAACAAAAAATTGTCGAGTGTTCAGTGAAACTTATTCGCGATAACTTGATTGCGTATTTAAACGGAGAACTTGAAGGCGAAGAACAAAACGAAGATGAAGTAACATTCGCTAACAAGATTCATTCAGAAGATGAACATGTCCATTTAGAGATGTGTGTTAACGAATTTATTCGTTATGTTCATGCTTTAAGCGAAATGCCTGGCGCATACGTTATAGTAGATGGTAAAAAATTAAAACTTTACCACGTTGAGCCTTATTCAGATGATGTTAAATACAAAACTGGTCAACTAATCATCAAAAAAGGGACATTTATCCAGTTAAATAATGGAATTATTAAGGTTAACCAACTTCAACTAGAAGGAAAAAAGAAAACCGATGGCGTCTCTTTTGCAAATGGCAACGCCAAACTTGATAAGAAAATTCTTCAATAAAAGGTCTTATCTAAGGCCTTTTTTGTTATAATCTAATCGTGGAAAAATACGAGTTAGTTTTATCAGTGCATCAACTTGTTGATTTTTTGCTTCGTACTGGTGATATTGATAACCGCATTTATAATCAAGAAACGATGCAAGAAGGCACTTTTTTGCATTCGATGCACCAAAGTAAGCAAGGCAAGAACTATCTTGCTGAATATCCGCTTCGTGAAAAATTCCATGTTCAAGGAATTGATATCGTTTTAGAAGGACGCGCTGATGGAGTCTATTTTGATGGACAAGAATATGTCCTCGAAGAAATTAAATCAACCATTGTTAATTTGGATGAATATTATCTTTCCCAAAAAGAATGGCACCTCGGTCAAGCCAAGTGCTACGCCTTGATGTTTGCTCACGAAAGAAAACTTGATTTTATTAACATTAAACTAACCTATTATCATCAATTAGATAAATCAAAACTCTTTAAAGAGTTTCGCTATTCATTAGAAGAACTCGAAAAATATGTTGACGAATTGTTCAAAGAGTATTTAGATTTTTACCGTTTCATCATTGATCGCACTGTAAAAAGAAATAAAAGTGCTGCTAAATTAGAATTCCCATTTGAGGATTTCCGCTTTGGACAGCGCCAAATGTCAAAGTATTGTTATGCGGTGGCCCAAAACGGCGGAACGCTCTTTGTTGAAGCTCCGACTGGAATTGGTAAAACAATTTCTGCTCTTTACCCATCCGTAAAATCTTTTGCCGGAGAAGAAAATGAGAAAATTTTCTATCTAACAGCAAAGAATTCTGGGAAAGAAATGGCTTTAGAAACTTCTAGGATGCTCATAGAGCATGGATTAGAAGCAACGCCGATTGTTATCACAGCAAAAGAAAAGATTTGCTTCTGTCCGGGCAAGGCGTGTAATCCAGATGAATGTCCATACGCGAAAGACTATTATACGAACATTCGCAAAGTCCTAGAATATGCTTTAAAGAATTACCAAACATTTGATTTTACTACTCTTCAAGAAATCGCTGGACACTATGCTATTTGTCCATTCGAATTTTCTTTAGACCTTTCGCTGTTCGCTGATATTATTATCTGCGATTACAACTATTTCTTCGATCCAATCGTTCATTTACAAAGATATTTCGATGAAGACGCATCAGATAAAATCGTTCTAGTTGATGAGGCTCATAACCTCATTGAACGTGGACGAAAAATGTATTCTGCTTCACTTAACTATCGTCTTTATAAGAAGGTTCAACATTCGTTAAGTGGTTTAACCCACAAAAAGATGAAGAACGCTTTAAAAAGAATCTCCAAAATGTTCAATGAGTTCAAAGAACTCGAGATTGGAGATCATGAGATTCCTTATTTAGAACAAACTCATCTGAATGGGATTGAAGCGTTCTTACTCGCAAGTAAAGATGTTTCTCGACTTCATCATGAATTTGTGACAGATGAACTAAAAGATTTCTCCATTGAACTGAATAAGTTCTTCCACCTATATGACTACTTTGATGATTCCTTTGTTTTATATGTCTCAAAAAACGGAGAAAAAGACCTCTCAATTAATCTCTTCTGTCTTGATCCAAGTGAACATTTAAAGATGAGTTTTGACAGAGTCAAATCTCGAACTATTTTTTCGGCAACACTCTCTCCAAGTGATTATTACATTAAATCTGTTGGAGGAACAAAAAATGATGCTTTCCTTCAACTCCCATCTCCGTTTGATCCAAGCCATTTAAAGCTGATGGTGGCGCCAAAGATTTCCGTTAAATATAAAAACCGTGGAGAAACTCTTTCAGAAGTCGTTTCCTATGTCCACACATTACTAAATTCTAAAATCGGCAATTATTTCGTTTATGTTCCAAGTTATGAATACTTAGACAGAATCGCTCCTCTATTAGAGGATGAAAATTACGACTTACTTATTCAAAACCGTGAAATGACGGAGGGCGATAAAGAGAACTTCTTAAGTGCGTTCGAGGACCATCCAAAACGCACAAAGGTTGGTCTAGCTGTGGTTGGTGGTGCTTTCGGAGAAGGAATCGACCTTGTCAGCGACCGCCTTATTGGCGTGGTTGTTATTGGAGTTGGAATGCCACAGATTTGTTATGAACGTAATCTTATAAAAGATTATTTCAATAAAAAAGATCAAGAAGGCTATAATTTTGCCTATCTTTATCCAGGGATGAATAAGGTTATGCAGGCCGTCGGAAGAGTTATACGTGGCGACAATGACCGCGGTGTAGCTCTTCTAATTGATGACCGCTATCTCACCAAATCCTACCGTGATCTCTTCCGGAATGAATGGAAAGATTATACCGTTATTACTTCTTTGGAAGATCTTAAAGAAGAATGTGAAAATTTTTGGAGAAATAACAAATAAAATTGTTATAATACACTCATTGTTATGAAATTTGATCGTGAACATATTCGTAATTTCTCTATCATTGCCCATATTGACCATGGTAAATCCACTTTAGCGGACCGAATTTTAGAATTAACCGAAACCATCTCTAAACGAGAGATGCACGACCAATTCTTAGATTCAATGGACCTTGAAAGAGAACGTGGAATCACGATTAAACTTAATGCCGTCACAATTAAATACAAGGCGCAAAACGGAGAAACGTATCTATTTAATTTGATCGACACTCCGGGACACGTTGACTTTACATACGAAGTATCTCGCTCCTTAGCTGCTTGTGAAGGTTGTCTTCTAGTTGTTGATGCAACTCAAGGAGTTGAAGCTCAAACTCTTGCTAATGTTTACTTAGCCGTCGACAATAACCTCGAAATAGTTCCGGTAATCAATAAGATTGATTTACCTAGCGCTATGCCAGAAATGGTCAAAGAAGAAATCGAAAAACGGATTGGTATTTCATGTGAAAACGCATGCGAAGTATCAGCAAAAACTGGCGCTGGTGTGCCTGACGTCTTAGAAGCTGTTGTAAAATATATTCCATCTCCTAAAGGAGATGATAATAAACCTCTCCAAGCATTAATCTTTGATTCATACTACGATTCATATCGTGGCGTTGTTGTTTTAATCTGTGTCAAGAATGGTTCGGTCAAAGTCGGAGATAAGATTCGATTGATGGCCGCCAATAAAGAATACGAAGTTACTGAAGTTGGAATCCGCACTCCAAAGGAGATTAAAGTTGATTCTTTATCCGCAGGAGAGGTCGGCTATTTAGCCGGACAAATCAAAGACATTCGAGATGTCGTTCCTGGTGATACGATCACGAACGCTGATCAACCTTGTGAAAAACCTCTTCCTGGATACAGGAAGATGAACCCAATGGTCTATTGTGGTCTTTATCCCGTGGACTCTAAAAAATATCTTGATCTAAAAGATGCTTTAGAAAAACTCTCGTTAAACGATGCTTCTTTAGTCTATGAAGCCGAAACATCACAAGCTCTTGGTTTCGGCTTTAGATGTGGCTTTTTAGGCCTTTTACATATGGATGTGGTGCAGGAAAGACTTGAACGAGAATATGGATTAGACCTGATCTTAACTGCTCCAAGTGTTATTTATCATGTTTATCTCCAAAAAGGAGATATGATTAAACTTGATAACCCGTCTAAGTTACCAGACTTAACGTTAATAAAGGAAATCCAAGAACCATTTGTGAAAGCTGAAATCATGACTCCTAAGGAGTATGTTGGTCCAGTGATGGAGCTTTGCAAAGAAAGACGTGGTATTTACCACGATTTACAGTATTTTGATGATACAAGAATGATTATTACATACGAACTTCCACTTGCTGAAATTGTTTACAATTTCTTTGATAAATTAAAATCATACACGAAAGGCTATGCTTCGTTTGACTATGAATATAGTGGCTACTACGCTTCAAATCTGGCCAAGATGGATATTCTTCTTAACGGAGAAACAATCGATGCTTTAAGCACCATTGTCTATAAGACAAATGCCTATGAACGTGGCTCAGTTGTTGTTCGTAAACTCAAAGAAATTATTCCGCGACAACAATTCGAAGTTCCTGTCCAAGCTGCCATTAATGGCAAAGTCATTGCGCGTGCCGATATTAAGGCTGTGCGCAAAGACGTTTTAGCCAAATGTTATGGCGGAGATATCTCTCGAAAAAGAAAGCTTTTAGAGAAACAAAAAGAAGGCAAAAAACGCATGAAAGCAATCGGCTCTGTCGAGGTTCCTCAAGAAGCATTTATGAGTGTTCTCTCGATTGATGATGAATAATTGTTTAGTAGCCGATTGGTAAATAATTAGTAAATCCTTATTGTAATAAGAAATCGCAAATGTTAGAATTTATGTAAAGAGGTATCGTTTATGGGTTATCAAAATTTACCATTTCGCTTTACAGAAGAAAAATATGCAACAAGATTAGAAGTTGCCCGCGCACTTGGAACAAACCTAATTGATCCAATTTGGGCTGAGATTTTAGCTTATCGTGAAAAGTCGAGTCAAAAGATTAACCTAGTTGATTTTACAAAGACGCCTTATAGCATCTGCTTCTGTCAACTGATCCAAAACAAAATTGGAAATGTTAATTCAGAGGGCTATAACTATAAGCAAATCTTTAAAAATATCTCTCAAGAAACGCTTGATTATCAAAGAATTGTTAACTCTTTAATCAGCAAATGCTTAAAAAGCATTGCTAAAGCAAATAACAAGAATGTTGATGATGTTTCGATTAGCAACATTCTTCGCGAAGAAAACATTGATCCTCAATTTGCTTATCTACAAAGATACCTCAAAGCTTTTGATCGCTTAAATTTAGATTCGTTAAATATTGACGAAAACCTCTTAGCTGATTTCTATAGTTTACTTACTGGAAATCCTGAACTTTCTGAGTTCTATAGAACTGCAGACATCGAACAAAAGAATAACGTCTTAATCGGACGTGAGTACGTTGGCGCACCAGCAAACCTCATTGAATCCCAGATGGAATCATTATTTCGTTTCGTTGAACGTCGCGACCTACCACTTTATGTTCGTGTCGCCATTGTTTGTTATGTCTTTAACTATGTTAAACCATTCTCACGTTATAACTACGAAATGAGTATCTTGCTGTGTAAGGCAATTCTTGTCCGTGAGATCGGCGAATGTGGTGTTTTCTTACCTATTGAAAATCTTCTTAGCGAACAACAACTTTTAGTTGGTACTCTTGCCAAAGAAGTTCAAAGAACTCATGACCTCACTTATATGATTAATGTTTATTTAGATATTCTTCTTCAAACAATTGAGGATGCTAGCAATGTCTTCGTGTCCCATTCCTTAAATCAACTTGAGGAAGACTTTAAAGAACACGTCGAAGAAGTAAAAAAAGAATCCGTTCATTATGAACCAGTTGTTGAAGAGACAAAACCAACCTACAAGCCTGTTGTTGAAGTTGAACAGCCAAAGGTTCATGTTGAAACGTTTACTAAAGTAAGTGAACAAACTTTAAGTGAAAAAGAACTTCAAAAACTCACTGAAGAACTTTTAGAAACTGACCCAACACTAAAGAAAGGTCAAGCCCATTTTTATATTCGTCACCGTGAGAAAAGCCATTTCTATACCATTGAACAATATCGTAAAGCCGAAGGCTGCGTCTATGAAACGGCTCGTACTTCAATGGATCACCTCGTTTTACGAGGTTATTATCGCCGCGAAAAGGTTAACAACAAAAAGTTTGTTTACACTCCAATCTTTAAGGACTAAGAAAAATGATTCACAAAATTGCTGTATTAACAAGTGGTGGTGATGCCCCAGGAATGAACGCTGCTGTTCGAGCCGTGATTCGTGCTGGTTTAGTCGCTAAAAAAGAAATGTACGTCATCTATGATGGTTTTCGTGGACTACTTGAAGGAAACATTAAACAAGTCAACAAAGATTTTACCCAAGATATTATTAATCGTGGTGGAACAATCATTCGTTCAGCTAGGTTAAAAGAATTTTTAGAAGTTGAAGCACAAAAGAAAGCCGCAGAAATCTTAAAAGATTTCGGCATTGACGCTCTTGTTGGTATTGGTGGCGATGGAACTTACCGTGGATTAGCCGCTTTAGCCAAACAAGGTGTGAGAGTTGTTGGTATCCCTGCCACAATTGATAATGATGTTGGCTCAACCGATAAAACAATTGGTTTTGCTACAGCCTTAAACACCATCTGTGAATGTGTCGATAAACTAAAGGACACATCTTCATCCCATCAAAGATGTTCTCTCATTGAAGTCATGGGACGTCATTGTGGAGATTTAGCCCTCTTTAGTGCTCTAGCAGAAGGTGCCGAAGGCGTGATTTGTGTCGAACATCCTTTGGATGAAGAAAGCTTATTCAAACGTCTTCGCAAGATGAAAGATGAAAAGAAGGATCACGCGATTATTATCGTCAGTGAAAACCTGCTTGATATTAACGAGCTCGCCAAAAAGGTCGAAAAAGAAACTGGATTTACTACTCGTACAGAAGTTCTTGGAAGACTTCAACGTGGAGGATCCCCAGTGGCCGAAGATCGAATTCTTGCAGCTCGTTTCTCGGCACACGCAATTGAGTTGCTCGTCGATAACAAAGTTAAAAGTGGTCGAATTGTCGGCATGAAACACAGTGTCATCGTTGATTACGATATTGAAGAAGCAATCCAAATGAAGCATGAAACAGCTTCTGGACTACCAGAACTTATTGAAATGCTCCAATAATAAGATACAATTTGAAAGAGGAAAAAGTTATGTACATTCTCGCATCTGATTTACTACCTTTATGGGTCCTTCTTGGACTTCTTGGATTTTTTGGTTTAATCGTTTTAGGCGTTATGCTAGCGAAAAACAAAATCAATTTCTTAAAAATTAAGAAACCAGAGATTGATGAAAAGCAGGCCGCCAAAGAAGAACTTGATCGAATCTTAGTCCCAATCGAGGATGAAGAAATCCAAAAACAGATGGATCAAGCCAAAGAACATGACGAATTCCACCAACAATAAATCCTTATACATTCATATCCCGTTTTGTGAACATATCTGTCCGTACTGTGACTTCACAAAACTTTTTTATTTTGAGAAATTCTCGAAGCCTTATCTAGAGGCTCTTTTTAAAGAAATCGACTCTTATCATCTTAGAAAGATGGAAACCATCTATATTGGTGGAGGCACTCCAACATCTTTAAGTGATTTCGAATTCGAATCCCTCCTAAAAAAGGTCTCAAATCTATTAAAGAATGGTGGAGAGTTTACTTGTGAAGCTAATGTCGAGAATCTAACAAGTCAAAAACTATCTTTAATGGCTCGTTATGGCGTGAATCGATTGTCTATTGGCATAGAGTCCACCCACGACGAAAGACTCTCTCAAATCGGCCGTTTTCATACGTTCGAAAAAGCGAGAGAAGTCATTCAGAATGCTCGCGATACTGGATTTAGAAACATTAACGTTGATCTGATGTATGGATTTCCAGGTCAAACATTAGACGAAGTAAAAGATGATGTTAAAAACATCCTTCGTCTAAAAACTGAACACATCTCGATCTATTCATTGATTGTTTCTCCGGGTACTTTATTCTTTATTAAGAATATCAAAGAGCAAAACCAAGATGACTCACGTTTGTTTTATGACACAATTTTAAAGATGATGCGAGAAGCTGGATATGAACGTTATGAGATCTCCAACTTCTCTAAAACAGGTTACGAATCTCGTCATAATCTCGTTTACTGGCATAACCAAGAATATTATGGGGCTGGTTTAGGCGCCTCCGGTTATGTTAATGGAGTGCGATACAAAAACACTCCAAGCCTTGAGAAATATTTAGCAGGAGACTATGTCTTAGAAAGAGAAAAAGTTGATCAAAAACTTCTTCGTGAATACTTTTTGATGACGCACCTTCGTCTTAAAGAAGGCTTTTCACTAGGTGAATATAAAGAACTTTTCAAAGAAGACTTCCTACAAAAATATCAAACAAAAATTGATGAATACGTTAAGAACAATTTCGTCAAAATTAGTGATGGAAAGTTTGCTTTCACGGATGATGGATTAATGGTTATGGATCGCCTCATTTTGTCGTTTTTCTAAGACATAATCACTAACTTTTCAAAAAATTATTACCATAAATGGTAATTTTTTTATTTTTTAACAAATTTTAGCACTTAAGTGTTGACAGTGCCAAAAATCCAAATATAATGTTGTTAGCACTTGAGGAATGAGAGTGCCAAAAAGGAGGTTAAAATGAATCGACGTGATAAAGTCCTAAAGCTCATCGTTGAACACTTCATCAAAACTGCTCAACCTGTCGGAAGTCATACGCTGATTGAAGAGTATGGGCTTGAATATTCAAGCGCAACAATCCGTAATGAGATGAACGCTCTTGAACAAGATGGTCTTCTTGAAAAGACACACACATCGAGCGGACGCGTTCCTTCTAGTAAAGGATATCGATATTACATTGAAAACCTCCGTGAAAGAAGTGTCTCGGATGAATTCAAATACCAGATGCAATCAATTCTCGAACAAAAAGTTCAATCAATTGATGATGTGATTAAAGAGAGTTGTGAAATTCTCTCCCAAATGACGAATCTGGCATCGATTGTCCTTGGACCAAATGTGAATGAAGAAAAATTAGTTTCTGTCCAAATCATCCCTCTTTCCAAAACTAGTGCCACATGCGTCTTCGTTACTGATCAAGGTTATGTCGAAAACAAAACCTTCGTTATTAACGAAAAGACCAAATTATCTGACATTGAATCATGCGTAAAATTATTAAATGAACGCTTACAAGGTACACGCATTAGTGATCTTGTTCCAAAGATGGAAGCGATTCGCCCATTACTTAGCGACTATGTGATCGACCATGATGTGGTTTATCAAACAATGCTCGAAGCGTTCCTAGGCTTCGCTAAAGATCGATTAAGTGCTTATGGAAAAGATGTCTTATTCGATCAACCAGAGTTCGCTAATGATGCCAGTAAAATTAAAAAACTTCTCGATTTATTCGAGTCTCCAGAGATCTTCCGCGAAGTAGAAGAAGACACCGATGATGAAATCTCCATCCACATTGGTGGAGAAAGTAAGGAAGATGATGATGTCTCCATTATCTCCGCGAAAGTCAAAATCCCTGGTCAAAAAGAAGGATCGATTGCAATCGTTGGTCCAAAACGAATGGATTACGACAAAGTCGTCTCCTCGATGGAATACCTCGTTCGTGAGTTAGAAAAAACTTACAACAAACAACTAAAAGTTGAAGACGAGAGAAAGGAAGAAAATAGTGAAGGAAGAAAAGAAACAAGAGAAGGTGCAAAGCCAAAAGGAAAAGCACCACGAAGAAATCCAAAAGCTGCAAGCTGACTTAGATCATTGGAAGAATGAATATTATCGAGCTTATGCGGATATGCAAAACCTTCGTAAGAATGTCGAAAAAGACCATCGCGAAGCGATTAAATACCGCGCTGAAGGATTCGTTGATAATCTCCTTCCAATCCTCGATGGATTCCACCTCGCACTAAGTGTGGAGGTTAAATCCGAGGAAATGAAAAACTTCCTCGTCGGATTCCAGTTTATCTACCGTAACCTCGTGAATGTCCTTGAACAAGAGGGCGTAAGCGAAATTACCCCAAAAGTCGGTGACAAGTTTGATCCAACCGTTATGCAAGCCTTAGAAACAAAGTTTGATGAAGGTGAACCAAACCGAGTGCTCCAAGTTAACCTCAAAGGTTATAAACTCCATGAACACTTAATCCGACCAGCAATTGTGGTCGTCTCCACAGATAAAAAAGACGAAGACAAAAAAGAAGAAAATAACGATTCTCAAATAGAATCGAAAGAATTAGACGCCTAAAGGAGGAAACAAATTATGGCAAAAGAAATTATCTTAGGTATCGACTTAGGTACCACAAACTCTGTTGTGAGTTATCTGCAAGCTGATGGATCAGTGAAAGTCATTCCAAATCCAGAAGGAACGATGACTACACCATCTGTCGTTGCTTTTAAAGCAAACGGTGAAGAAATCGTTGGTAACGCCGCTAAACGTCAAACTGTTACTAACCCAGACACTGTTTCTTCAATTAAACGTAAAATGGGTACTGCTGAAAAGGTACACATTAACGCGACAAAGAAGGATTACACTCCACAAGAAATCTCCGCGAAGATTCTTGCTTACATGAAGAAATATGCGGAAGAAAATATCGGACACAAGATTGAAAAAGCTGTTATTACTGTTCCAGCCTACTTCAACGATGCCCAAAGACAAGCGACGAAAGACGCTGGCCAAATCGCTGGTCTAGAAGTTGTTCGTATTATTAACGAACCAACTGCTGCCGCCCTTGCTTATGGTCTAGATAAAGAAAAATCTGAAAAGATTTTGGTCTACGATTTAGGTGGTGGTACATTCGATGTTTCCATCCTTGATATTGGTGATGGTACATTCGAAGTTATCTCCACAGCTGGTGATAACAAACTCGGTGGTGATGACTGGGATAAAGTCGTCGCTGATTGGATTAAAGCCCAAATCAAGATTGAAACTGGCTTAGACATCACTGATAAGATGGCTGAGCAACGTTTCTTAGATGCTGCTGAAAAGGCCAAGATTGAACTTTCAAGTTCACTTGAAACAATTATTTCTCTCCCATTCATCGCGATGGGAAAGAATGGCCCAGTTAACTTTGAAACTCGTTTAACTAGAGCTAAATTCCAAGATATGACTAAACACTTACTTGCTCGTACAGAAGAACCTGTCCGTCGTGCATTAAGTGATGCTCACATGAGTGCTAGCGAACTTAACCAAGTTCTCTTAATCGGTGGATCAATTCGTATGCCAGCCGTCCAAGAACTTGTCAAGAAACTCACCGGAAAGACTCCAAACCTCTCTGTTAACCCAGATGAAGCAGTCTCCATCGGTGCCGCTATTCAAGGTGGTGTTGTCTCTGGAGACATCAAAGATGTCGTCCTTCTCGACGTTACCCCACTTACCTTAGGTATTGAAACCTTAGGTGGAGTCATGACACCACTTATTAACCGTAACACAACTATTCCAACCACAAAGTCTCAAATCTTCTCCACAGCTGCTGATAATCAACCAGCTGTTGACATCATGGTTTACCAAGGTGAACGTCCAATCGCTCGTGATAACAAATTACTTGGTCACTTCCAATTAACTGGTATTAAACCAGCACGTCGAGGTGAACCACGTATTGAAGTCACTTTCTCAATCGACGTTAACGGTATCGTGAAAGTTCAAGCAAAAGACTTAGATACTCAAAAAGAACAAGAAATCACTATTTCCGGTTCCAACGGATTATCTAAAGAAGATATCGACCGCATGGTCCGCGAAGCGGAAGAAAACGCTGAAGCCGATAATAAGCGTAAAGAAGAAGTCGAATTACGTAACAAAGCGGAACAATACATCAATAGCATCGATCAAGCTCTCCAAGAAAAAGGCGACTCCATTGATGCGACCCAAAAAGAACAAACTCAAAAACTCCGTGATGAACTCAAGACGGCGTTAGACAATAACGATATGGAGACATTACGTAACAGAATTTCCGAGCTCGAAAAAGCTGCCGAAATGATGGCTCAAACACCAATGGGCGGTCAAACTCAACAATCAAGCGAAGGCAACCAAACTGCCGACGATGTTGTTGACGCTGATAGCACCGATAAAAATTAATCTATTTCATTTATGAAATAAATATTCTAGCAAAGCGTTGGAGCAACTTGCTCCGCGCTTTGTTGGTTAGAAAGGACGATTATGGCTGCAAAAGATTATTATGCGACCTTAGGAGTCAGCAAAACTGCTACTAAGGATGAGATTAAATCAGCTTATCGAAAACTCGCCAAAAAATACCATCCTGATTTAAACAAAGAACCAGGAGCGGAACAAAAATTTAAAGAAGTCCAAGAAGCTTATGACATCCTTTACGATGATCAAAAGCGTCAAACATATGACCAATTTGGTAGTGCTGCCTTTGAACAAGGTGCATCGACTGGTGGTTATGGTAACCCATTTGGTGGTGCCGGATTCTCTAGTCAAGGTTTTGGCGGAGTCGATTTAGGTGACATTTTTAGTTCGTTCTTTGGTGGTGGTTCCTCAAGAAGACAAAGAAGTTATGGGCCACAACGTGGCGGAGACACTCTTCAACGCATTCGCGTCCAATTTATGGACGCTATTCTTGGTCGAAAAGTGACGATTCCAGTAGAATATGATGAACAGTGTTCATCTTGTCACGGAACTGGCGCTAAAAGTGAACAAGATTTCCATACTTGTTCGAAGTGTGGCGGAAAAGGTTATATCAATACCCAACAACGTACACTTTTTGGTGTGATGGAGTCCCAACAAGTCTGTCCAGATTGTCATGGTTCGGGCAAGATTATTTCTAACCCATGTCCAAACTGTGGTGGAAAAGGATTTACCCACATTAAACGCAATATGGAAGTGAACATTCCAGCTGGTATAAACCAGGGACAACAAATCCGTATTCGTGAAAAAGGTGAACGTGGACTCAATGGTGGACCAAATGGAGATCTCTATTTAGAGATCGTTATTGTGCCACATCCATACTTCAAACGTGATGGAAACGATATTCACCTTGATGTTCCAATCTCGGTTGTTGATGCGATGCTTGGCAAAAAGATTGATGTTCCAACTGTTTATGGAGAAGTAGAAGTAGAAGTTCCAGCAGGAACCCAGCCAAACCAAATTCTTCGTTTAAAAGGACGCGGTATCAAAGATATGCGTAAAGGAACACCAGGTGATCAATATCTACACATGATCGTAAAAACACCAACAAAACTAAGTAAAAAGCAAAAAGAACTGCTTAACGAATTCCAGAAAGAAGAATCACCAAGCGAATCCATTTTTACAAAGTTTAAGAAAGCTTTTCACGCTTAATTAAGAGGGTTATTCCCTCTTTTTTTGTTAACTTTTACAAATCTATAATTACAGAGTAATTAAATCGTTAATGAGAAAAAGCAAAATTTATGTTATAATATTTTGCGAGGTATTGATATGAACAAATACATGAGAATGGCAATCAATGAAGCTCGAAAAGGAATTCGTGCTGGTCACGGCGGTCCTTTTGGTGCGGTCATTGTCAAAGATGGTGAAGTTGTCGGAAAAGGACACAACCAAGTTGTTAAAAACAATGATCCGACCTGCCATGGAGAAATGATGGCCATCCATAAAGCCTGTAAGAAGCTAGGCACATTTGACTTAAGTGGATGCGAACTTTATACAACAGGTGAACCTTGTCCAATGTGTATGGCGGCTATTCTCTGGGCTAACATTAAGAAAGTCTACTATGGTTGTAACATTGTTGATACCGAAGGTATCGGATTTAGAGATAAAGTCTTCTACGAGATGCAAGGTCACCTCGATGAAATGGTCATCGAACTTGATCGTAAGGCTTGCTTAAAGCTCTATGCTGAATACGCCGCAATCGAAGACAAAACAAATTACTAATCAATAAAAAAGTAAAAACGATCATGATTGGTCGTTTTTTCTTTGCCTACATGTGCTATACTTTTACACGTATTTATGCCGAAATGTCGTTATTGTCACGAATCAATCTCTCGACTCGACAAAGAAATTTGTCCATTTTGTGGTGGTAAAAAGCCACTCGAAGGTATTGATGATTCGACAATCGATATCACAAAAGTGTTCGATCCTGTTGAATTAAAAAACCAACACCTTAAACCACGTTCTAAGAAAGCGGCTGGAATCTTTGCTATCTTGCTAGGAATCCTTGGAGTAGAAGAATTCTACATCTATCGCTATAAACACGCTTTAATTGAGTTAGCAATTACATTAATTGCAATTGGCGGTTTTGGATCAATTTTATTCTTCTTTGCCTTACACAATGCACTCGGCTTTTTAATTCCGTATTTTGTCCTCGAAATTTACTATATTTTCAAGGGTGTTTATATTCTGACTAGTCCAACTGTCAAAGATGGAAGAGGGGAGTTTTTGAAATAATGCAACGTTATTTTGGCCGAATTATCGATAAACAAGTCATTTTAGATGAAGGTGATCAATTTCATCTTGTCAAAGTTATGAGAGTTCGCACTGGCGACCAAGTTGAGGTTGTCTGCGAAGGAAAACTCTTCCTATGTACAGTTTCATCGGTTAAGCCACTTAGAATAAGTGCAACTGCCCAAATTAAGGAAAATAACGAACTCAAAAACGATGTTGTTCTAATTGCCTCTCTTTTAAAAGGCGACAAACTTGATTTAGTTATACAAAAAGCAACCGAACTTGGAGTTGAAGAAATCGTTCTTTTACAAAGCGAACGTTCAATTGCTAAAATTCGTAATTTAGATCGCGATTTCAAATTAGAACGATTCAATAGAATCGTCAAAGAAGCAGCAGAGCAATCAAAAAGAACGCGTCTACCACTTCTTTACCGCATTATTCGCATGAATGAATTACCAGAGATTAAAGCCGATGTAAAACTGATGGCTTATGAAGGACGCCAAGGAAGCACTTCCTCCTTCTTAAGCGCTGTAAAAACCATTAAATCTGGTCAAAGAGTGGCGATTCTAATCGGTCCTGAGGGTGGATTTAGTGATGACGAAGTAAACGAAGCTATGGAATATGGTTATCAAACCGTATCTCTCGGTCGAAGAATTCTGCGCGCAGAAACTGCATCATTTTATGCCTTATCTGTTTTAGCAGCTCATTTAGAAAGAAAATAATGATTAAGGTTATCTCTTTAGGTTGCAAAGTAAACTCTTATGAAACAAGCGCGATTAAAGAGCAACTTTTTTCTTTATATCCTAACAAGGATATCGTATTGATAAATACTTGTTCGGTTACATCTGTTGCAGACCAAAAATCGCGTCAGATTATCCGCCGCGAAAGAAAGAAAAATCCAGAAGCAATTTTAGTTGTCATGGGTTGTTATTCTCAGAATAATGCGGACTATGTTTTAAAGGAATGTGGTGCAGACATTGTTTTAGGAACATCTAATCGTTCTAAGGTTGCAACTTTAATTAATTCTTATTTAAAAAATAAAAAGAAAATTGTTGAGATTGATCCGGATACAAGACACTTTTCGTATGAATCATTTGAAAGTTTTGCTGTTCCAGATGCCACACGAGCTTACATTAAGATTGAAGACGGATGCAATAATTTCTGTTCATATTGTACAATCCCATACACCAGGGGTGTATCACGCTCTAGGCCAAAACAAGAAATTATTGATGAAATCAAATCTTTGATATCAAGAGGATATCTCGAATTTGTTTTAACAGGAATTCATACTGCTCACTATGGAATCGACAACAAGGAATGCTCGTTTTCTGATTTAGTTGAAGAACTCCTTAATCTTCCTGGATTATATCGATTAAGAATTTCTTCAATTGAAGAAAGTGAAATTGATGAAAAACTAATTTCGTTATTCCTTAAATATCCAAATCTTGCTCATCATTTACATATGCCCCTCCAAAGTGGATCATCATCTGTTTTGAAACGCATGAGACGTAAGTATCGCACGGAAGACTTTATAAATAAAGTCAATAAACTGAGAGAGGTTTGTCCAGACATTGCGATCACAACTGATGTAATTGTTGGCTTCCCGCAAGAAAGTGATGAAGAGTTCCAAGAAACGGTGGACTTTATTAAAAGAGTTAATTTCGCCGAAGTTCATGTTTTCCCATTTAGTGCTCGCCCAGGAACAGATGCATCAAAAATGGATGGACAAATAGATCCACGTATCAAACAGCAACGAGTCCAAGTTTTATTAAACTTGTCGAAGCAGTTACAATTGGACTTCAAGAATCGTTTCCTTAATCAAGAAATGGAAGTCATTCTCGAAGAGAGAAATAAACAAAGCGGATTAATGTCTGGATTCACGTCTAATTATATTAAATTAGATGGTGATTTCTCTGATGATTATAAAGGAAAGATTGTAAAATTAAAAGTTCGATAAATTCGATAGAAAATATAGAAAAATTAAACATTGTCTAAAATTTTATTGAATTGATGAGTAATTAAGATATAATCTTCGTCGGAGGATTTAGATATGGCAGTACCATTTAGAAGAACTTCAAAAACAGCAAAAAGATTACGTCGTACACACTTCAAATTATCTGTTAGCGGTTTAGTCACATGCCCAAACTGTGGAGCTACAATTAAGTCCCACAACGTTTGCCCAAAATGTGGTTACTATAACGGTAAAGAAGTTGTTAAGCAAGTCAAAAAGGCTGAAGAAGAAAAATAATAATTCGGAGAATTAAACATGGAACTTAACAAACTCATTGACCACACCTTGTTAAAACAAGATGCTTCCCCAGAAGCAATTAAAAAACTCTGCAAAGAAGCTCTTGAATATCATTTTATGTCCGTGTGTGTTAACCCAGGATTCGTTCCACTAGCTGCAAAAATTTTAAAAGGCAGCGATGTCAAGGTTTGCACAGTTGTTGGATTTCCACTAGGTGCCACACTTCCAGAATCAAAGGCTTATGAAGCTAAATTAGCTATCAAAGCCGGAGCAACCGAAGTTGATATGGTTCTCAATGATTCAATGGCGAAAGCCCATGACTACGAATTTATTGCTAACGAAGTTAAGTTAGTCAAAAAAGCATGTGGAAAGATCCTTCTTAAGGTGATCTTAGAAACATGTTTATTAACTGATGAAGAAATCACGGAATGCTGCAAAGCTTGTGTTAAAGGCGGTACAGATTATGTGAAAACATCAACCGGTTTCTCCACAGGTGGTGCCACAACTCACGCTGTAAAATTAATGCGCAAAGCTGTTGGACCAAACGTTGGTGTCAAAGCCAGCGGCGGAATTCACAATCGTGAAGAAGCAATGGCGATGGTTGAAGCTGGAGCATCTCGAATTGGTGCTTCCTGTGGTGTCAAAATCGTCAAAGGTGAATAAAAGAGGAGGTGAAAACATATGCCAAAGACAATCGTTCGTGAAAACGAAAGCTTAGATGAAGCTCTTCGTCGTTTCAAACGTCAAGTGAACAAAAGTGGCGTCCTTCTCGAAGCACGCAAACGTGAGTTCTACTTAAAACCAGGCCTCAAACGCAAAATGAAAAGCGAAATGGCCAGACGTAAATCTTATTAATTATAAAAACATAAAAATTAGTGATCGCTTGTCGGTCACTTTTTTTGTTGTTTTAAAAATTTTTTTGAACACTTTTGATCAATTTTTACGAATAAAGAATATGGAGGGACAAATATGAAAAATTTTTGTTATCAAGGCAACGAACATGATTGTGGGTTCGCTGCACTAAAGATGCTCTTCTCAATTATTTCGAAGAACCAAAACTATCTTTATTTGCAAAAAGGTTCACAAAGTGAACACTATTCGTTTTTGGACTTAATTGAGATTGCAGCGACACATCAAGTTAATCTTGCTGGTTATGAACTAGAATTTAAAAAAATGAAAGAGCAAAAGCTGCCAATTCTAGTTCAATTAGCTGGGAATCATATGGTTGTACTAAAAAAAATTAGAAAAAATTATTTCTATGTTTTAGACCCAGCTCGAGGCAAACTGAAAATCCATGAAAACGACTTCCTAAAAGTCTATTCTGGACACTGTTTAGTTATCGACAACGAAGAACTCGACCGAAAATTTAAAGCGGACAAACCACGACTAATGCCCGTTTCGTACGGAATTGTTCATTTAGTGGTGGCAGCAGTACTAATTGGAATGCTTGGACTCGACTTTTATTTAATGAATATGAGCGAAAATGTTCCGTTCATTTTTATGCTGATAATGTTCTTAATTTTGGTCGAGGTTTTCGAGAATTGGTACTTGTTAAAAATGAGCGACTATTTCGATGCTCATTATATTCCGCTTTTCTTTAGAAAAGAAGCTAATCAAAATTATGATGATTATAAAAAATTTCTTGGTGTTAAAGTGAAACTTTTTCAATCATCAAAATCAATGGTCGTCTTTGCTTCACTAGCGATAATTTTGGGAGTCTTAATTTCTCTTAACGAGCCAAAGAATCTACTCGTCATTGCTCTAATTGCGATTTATAAAGCCGTGGAAAAATACATTACTCAACGCCATGATGATGAAGCAATTCAAGAAATGTCACATCAAGAATCGGTTGCATTTGATCATGCCGACCAAGCGATTCCAACTTTGCTTTCTTTAAATAAAAAGAGCAATCAATTTGGTATGGCGATTACAACAAGAAACTGTTTCTTTCAATTGGTTCTAATGTTATTAACATTATTCATGATGATTTTGTCGAACAACATGTCTGCCAATTTTGCAGTTTTCCACTTTGGAATTTACTTCGTTATCGGACAAGGAATTTCGCTGATATTCAACCATTTAACTAATCGCCAAGAAGATCTCAAAAACCTAGCTCAGTTTTATGATAAGTGCGGCTTATAGACTAGTTTTATAAAACATGTTATAATATCGGCCCAATGATTGAACTCGACTACATCAACCAAGGTCCAAAAACCTATGACGAGTACGACTCCGTCTTTAATGACCTTGCGAAAAAAGTTTTTAATCACCTTCATCTTAAAGATGAATACTTAGTTGATGTAAATATCGTTGATAACAAGTTTATTCATCAAATAAACAAAACTTATCGCGGTGTTGATCGTCCAACTGATGTCATTAGCTTTGCCTTCTTAGATGACAAAGACGAAACAACTCTTGTTGGTCAAAATCAGATTTCATTGGGAACAATTCTCATTTCGTTTGAGAAAGCCGAGGAACAAGCTAAAGAATATGAACATTCTCTTAAAAGAGAATTCTCATTCCTGTTCGTTCATGGTTTACTCCATTTACTTGGTTATGACCACATGACAAAAGAAGACGAAGTGAAGATGTTTGCATTACAGGATGAAATCCTTGGAGGTCGAAAATGACAAAAGAAGAACTAATCGAAAGAGCTAAGGAAGCCCGTAAACTTTCTTATTCTCCATATTCCAACTTTGCTGTCGGAGCCGCTTTACTATGTAAAGATGGCGAAGTTTATGTTGGAGCAAACATAGAAAACTCTTCTTACCCACTTTGCATGTGTGCTGAAAGAAACGCTCTTTATAACGCCTATATGCACGGTAAGAAAAAAGAAGATTTTGTCGCCATGGCACTTTGTGCCGCTTCAGATGATCCATGTTCACCGTGCGGAGCCTGCCGCCAAGTTTTAAGTGAAATTTTCCCTAGTAGTGCTCCAATTTATATGTCTAATCTCAAAGGCCAAGTTGAAGAAACAACAATCAAAGAACTTCTTCCATACGCCTTCTCTGCTGACGATCTCAAATAATGAAAAGTGGCTTTGTCGCAATTATTGGCCGACCAAACGCTGGTAAGTCAACCATCATCAACGCTCTTTTAGAGCGAAAACTTTCAATTGTGACCGAAAAAGCCCAAACAACTCGCAATTCCATTAAAGGAATTTATGATGATGACGAATACCAAATTATCTTCATTGACACTCCAGGAATTCATTTAGCCCATCATTCCCTTGGACGATATATGAACCAACAAGCATTTGCTTCGACTAAAGATGTTGATGCGATAGTGCTTGTGGTGGATGGTTCAAGAAAATTTGATGCTGGCGATCAAGTTATTGAAGACAAGATTGATAAAAAGACGCCTTTATTTGTAGTAATCAATAAAATTGATTTGTTACGTTTACCAGAGGTTGAAGAAATCAAAGCAAAATATCATGAAGTCTATTCAAAAGCAGAAATTATCGAGATGTCTGCAATCGAAAACTTTGGTATCGATTCTCTTTTAGAGAAAATCAAACCTCTTATCAAAGAAGGACCGCGATATTTTGAAAAAGATGCTCTCACCGATAAAGATCCATCATTCTTTGTTTCGGAAGTGATTCGTGAAAAACTTCTAAACCTTCTCAAAGACGAAGTTCCACATAATCTTGCTGTTCGTGTCGACGACATTAAGAATCAAAAAGGCAAATGTATCATTCGTTCAACTATTATAGTTGATAAAGAATCGCACAAAGGTATTGTGATTGGTAAAAATGGTAAGCGAATTAAAGCTATTGGAATGAAAGCTCGCGAAGATCTTGAAGAGTATTATGGAAAGAAAATCTTTCTTGAATTATTCGTTTCTGTCAAAGAGGATTGGCTCAATAATCAAAGATTATTAAAAGAATTAGGATACAAATAATGGAAATCGATGGTCTTGTTCTACGTCTAAATCCATTCCGTGATTATGATGCAATGGTCAACGTTATTAACGAAAGATCATCGTTTTCTTTTTTAGCTCGTGGGGTTCGTAAAATCCACTCAAAGAATTCTTTTAGTTTACTTCCATTTGCCGAATCACACTTTGACATTATGAAAACCAAAGATGGCCTGTCTTTAAAGACAGGAAACGTAGTGAATTCCCATTCAAAGCTTCGAGAATCTTATCAAGGCTTACTAATGTTTGACTTTTTAAGTGAAGTGACGATTAAGTTTCTTCCGGAAAAAGAGCTCTACAAAGCTTATAAACCAATCAAACGTATTGTTGAGCTTTTAGAACAAGGTTTTGATCATTATACTTTGGCAATTATCTATCTGGCCTTCATTTTAAATGAATCAGGATATGGCTGGAACATTAAAGGATGCCAAAAATGTGGTCAAAAAGACGACATAGTGGCGGTAAACACTTCAACTGGAGGATTTATCTGTCGAAATTGTTTTGATGGCCAAAACGGGGCTAAATTATCACCACGTTTATTAAAAATAATCCGTTATATTTTTATGGTCCAGCCAGAATTGTATGACCATATATCTTTTGAGAAAGATGAATGTCTCGTTATTCTCTCTCTACTTGAGGAATTCATTCTAGGAACGGTTGAATTTTCAATAAATTCACTGAAATTACTTCAAAATTAACTAAAAATTCACTAAAATACACTCATAGTAGGTTGACAAGATGTGCTTTCAAACACATTATATTTAGCATTCAATTTTATTGAGGTAACCAAAATGGAAAAGAAATTTGACGAAATCGTAAATCATTTAATCACGAGCGGTTTTGTCTACCAAGATAGTGAAATCTATGGTGGACTATCCAACTCCTGGGATTTCGGTCCTTTAGGTGTTGAATTAAAAAACAACATTAAAAAGCTCTGGTGGAAAAAGTTTGTTCATGAATCTCCAACAAATGTTGGAGTTGATGCAGCGATTCTGATGAATCCTGGCGTTTGGAAAGCAACTGGACACGTTGCTACTTTTGCTGATCCGTTAATTGACTGCAAGGAATGTCATGCTCGTCACCGTGCTGACAACCTGATCGAAGAACAATATCCAGATGTTGATGTTCATAAAATGAACAATGATCAATTAATGGAATTTATTCGTGAAAAGAAGGTTAAATGTCCAGTTTGTGGAAAATCAAACTTTACTGACATTCGTCAGTTCAATATGATGTTCCGCACACACATTGGAGTTACTGAAGCAAGTGAATCACTTGTCTATCTTCGTCCGGAAACTGCACAAGGTATGTTCGTGAATTTTAAAAATGTTCAAAGAACATCTCGTCGCAAAATTCCATTTGGTATCTGCAATATTGGTAAATCATTCCGCAACGAAATTACTCCAGGAAACTTCATTTTCCGCGTTCGCGAATTCGAACAAATGGAAATGGAATTTTTCTGTAAGCCTGGAACTGATTTAGAGTGGTTTTCCTACTGGAAAGAATATTGTTTGCATTTCCTCGAATCATTCAACATTAAAGAAGAAAATCTTCGCTATAGGGATCATGAACCAGAAGAGCTTGCTTTCTATAGCAAAGCAACATGTGACGTTGAATATAAGTTCCCATTTGGCTGGGGAGAGATTCTCGGCGTAGCCGATAGAACAGATTACGATCTCAAACGCCATATGGATGCCAGCGGACAATCACTTGAATATCTCGATCCAGAAACGAACGAAAAATATGTTCCATATTGTATCGAACCTTCAATGGGTGTTGAAAGAATCTTCCTTATGCTCGCATGCGAAGCATACGATGTTGAACAACTCGAAAATGACAAACGTATTGTGATGCATTTCAGTCCAAAAGTCGCTCCATATTTAGCAGCGGTTCTTCCATTAAGTAAACAGCTCAATGAACAAGCAAAGGAAGTTTTAGCTATGCTAAATAAGTACTTTTCCGTCACTTATGATGAAACCGCAAGCATTGGAAAACGCTACCGTAGACAAGATGCTATTGGCACACCTTACTGTATAACAGTAGACTTTGAAACTGCTAACGATGGATGTGTGACTGTGCGTGATCGTGACAGCATGAAACAAGAAAGAATGCCGATTGAAAAGGTTAGAGAATTCTTAGAAAGCAAAATTATTGATTAGTAATTAATTAGTAAATATTTAGTAGATTATAAACAAAGTTTATGGCAATTGATTATGACGTTTTAAAAGAAATTAAAGAACGTGCTGATATTGTTGATATCATCTCGTATTTTTTGCCAAGCGTTCAAAAGAAAGGACGCAATTATGTTTGTATCTGCCCATTCCATGATGACCACAAACCATCAATGCAGATTTCTAAAGAACATCAAACATTTAGATGTTTTGTTGACAATATTGGTGGTGATGTTTTTACATTCGTCCAAAAGTATGAAAAATGCACCTTCGAAGAATCGGTTCGTAAAGTAGCCGAAATTATTGGTTATGATGATCCGCGTCTTCATAAGAAGACATATCAAAAACCTGTCGATACCGATTTAGTTCCAATCTATAACTGTATTACTGAACTTCATAAGTTCTATAAATATTGTTTAATGACTGATGAAGGTAAAGTAGCTCGAGATTATCTCGAGAAAAGACAAATTAGCAATGATCAACAAACCAAATTCGGATTAGGTTATTCCTTAAGCGATGGAAAACTGACAATTGACTACTTGAAGCAAAAAGGATTTTCTTTTAAGAACATTCAAGATACAGGCATCGCTTTACTACAAACTAGTGGCATGAGCGACAATAATGCTGGAAGATTAATCTTCCCAATCTGCGATAAGAGCGGACAAGTTGTCGGTTTTTCAGCTCGCAAAATGACCAGTGGAGATGATGCTCCAAAATATGTAAATTCCCCTGAAACACGAATCTTTACCAAAGGTAATGTTTTATACAACTATAACAACGCTAAGCAGACCGTGAAACATGATGGCTACATCTATATTGTTGAAGGATTTATGGATGTTTTTGCTCTTGATAGCATTGGTGTGACCTCATGTGTTGCTTTAATGTCAACAAAGTTGACAACACAACACATTAATGAGCTACGTAAGCTTAATGTAGAGGTCCGTGTCTGTCTAGATGGTGACCATCCAGGTCAAGAAGCGATGATGAAAATCATCTCTCAACTTAATGAAGCACGTATCCACGCAAGATACGTCAGCAAAGCTGGAGAACTTCGCGACCCTGACGAAATCCTCAAACAAGATGGACCAGAAGCTTTAAAAACATATGTTAATTCATTAGTTGATCCATTTGATTTTATAATCAACTACTACGAAACAACATCACCTCTTGGCTCGAGCGAAGATAAGAAGAAAGTGATTAATCACTTTGTCCCAATGATTGCTACACAAAAATCTGAACTTGATGCTGACAATTATATTTATAAACTAGAAAAGATTACTGGTTTTTCTTCACAAGCGATTCGTAATCTTGTCCAAAAGTATAAAGATGGTAAAAAACCAGTTCAGATGAGTAATAAAACTGATGTGATTGTTGAGAATAAAACCAAAAATGTTCCAAAGGAACTCCGACGTTTAGAAATCGCTGAAAGTATGGTCATTGAACAAATGATGGTTGAGAAGGACGCTGTTATTTTCTTCGAAGAACATATTAAGTATTTCTACACTGAGACGTATCGCGTGTTAGCAAACTTCATCGTGGACTATGTCCACAACTATCCCGATGCACCAGTTTCCCCAAGTGCACTGATTGACATTGTTTCACTATCAAATGTTGATCTTAAGGAAGACGTGATTAATTTGTTAACAAAGTTATCGTTTAAAATTTCCACAATCAAATATTCTTTAGAAGCACTAAAAGATTGTGAAAAAATCATTGCTGAAGAAAGAACAAAAGTCTATGAGAGAAACACGCTACTGAAAGCTTTTGAAGGAAAAAGCGCTCACGAGCAGGCACGGCTCATGGATGAATATATCAAACGAACCACGAAAAACGGCAAATAAGCCACGATTAAAGGAAGGAAGAGTTATGGCAAAGGAAGAAATAAAAAAGGCCGCTAAAAAGGCCAAAGCAAAGAAGGAAGTTAAACCAACCAAGGCTAAGAAAGTTGCTAAAGCTTCAGAAGATGATGGTGAAGAAGACGTTGATCAAGCCCACGTTTTAGAAGCAATCAAAAAAGATCTTCTTAAGAAGGCGAAAGAAAACGATAACACCATCGAGCAAGAAGAAATCTATGACGCCACATCAATGCTTGACCTCACCGATGAGGATTACGAAGGCATTATTGCTTATTTCCAAAATAACAAGGTCAACGTTATTTCTGATGAAGAAGGAGATATGGAAGATATCGACTTTGATGAATCAAAAATGAATGAAGCAGGCATGGATCTATCTGATGATGATATGCTTGGAGAGGAAGAAATCGATGAAGAAGAAGTTACTGCTGACTTATCCAAGATGATTGTTGGAGATGTGAAGGTTAATGACTCTGTAAAGATATATCTTCGCGAAATTGGTAAAGTCCCATTATTAACTGCTCAACAAGAAACTGAACTAGCCAAAAGAATTGCTGCTGGTGATGAACAAGCCAAGCAAGATCTCATTCAAGCCAACCTTCGTTTAGTTATCGCTATCGCAAAGCGATATGCTGGTCGTGGTATGCCTTTCTTAGACCTCATCCAAGAAGGAAATATGGGTTTAATCAAGGCCGTTGATAAATTCGATTACACCAAAGGATTTAAGTTCTCAACATACGCAACGTGGTGGATTCGTCAAGCGATCGCTCGGGCGATTGCTGACCAAGCCCGAACCATCCGAATTCCGGTTCATATGGTGGAAACAATCTACAAGATTACCCGCGCTCAACGTCAACTCGTCCAAGAGTTAGGACGTGAACCAACCGCAGAAGAAATTTCTGATCGTCTTGAAGGTGCATTAAGTGCTGACCGAATTCGTGAAATTCAACGAATCAATCAAGAACCAGTCTCTTTAGAGACTCCAATCGGGGAAGAAGACGATTCCCACTTAGGTGATTTCCTGGAAGATAAGGAAGTTGAAACACCAAATGAATACACAACCAAATCACTTCTTAAGGATGAACTTTATGAAGTTATGTCTGATCTCACCGAAAGAGAACAAAAAGTTCTCAAACTTCGTTACGGATTAGAAGATAACCATCCAAGAACTCTCGAAGAAGTCGGTAAAGAATTTAACGTTACTCGTGAACGTATTCGTCAAATCGAAGCAAAAGCGATCAAGAAACTTCGTCATCCAAACCGAGCTAAAAAGCTCGGAGATTACCGAGGATATCGTTCCTAATGAAATTAAGTCAAAGACTTTTTACAATTGCTTCCTTAGTTAAAAAAGGAGCAGTGGTGGCTGACATCGGCGCCGACCATGGACTACTGTCGATTTATTTAGTCGAAAACAAGATTGCGAAAAAAGTCTTTGCCGTTGAAAATAAAAAAGGCCCGTTTTCTAGATTAGAGAAAAACACGAAAGAATATCCTAGAATTACTACGTCATTAAGCGATGGAATTAGTGAAATTCCTGATGATGTTGATACGGTGATCATAGCTGGAATGGGTGGCATTCTTGTTTCAGACATTCTCTTAAAGAATGAAGAGAAACTAAAAAACGTTAGATACATCATTGTGGATGCGCACCGAGACCTATGCTTAGTTCGTCAAACACTTGAAAACCTCGGATACGACTTTGAAAAAGAGATTCTTGTTAAAGAAGGTGTCTTCTATAACGTGATGAGTGTTAAACGAGGCCAAAGTAAACTCACTCCAACCGATTTAGAGTTTGGTTATCACATTAATAAAGATCCACTTTTTAATGAATATCGAGAAACTCTTTTAGAGCAATATCAAAGAAATTATAACTGCAATAACTCTATTGAGTTAGCGCACAAGATTGAAAGGTTAAAACATTTATGAACACGATTAGACTTTTAAGAAATCTCGCCAAAAGATTTCCAAAATCACTCGCTGATCATGGCGATCATGTTGGACTAATGACTGGACGCTTAAAAGAAGATACACATCGTGTTTTGCTCTGCCTTGATTTTGATGAAATCGTCTACGAAAAAATTCTTCAAATGAAGGAAAAACCAGATTTAATCCTAACTCATCACCCATTTATCTATGGTACAAAGTACCATGTATTTAAATATTGCGAGTTTAAACGAGTTTTATGTGAAAAAATTGATGCTTTAGATATTCCTGTTTACTCAATGCACACCAATTTTGATAAAGGCGTTGGCGGAATGAATGACGCGTTAGCTAAAGCGCTTGAACTAGAAGACGTCAAACCTTTAGATACTTGTTATATGTGCCGCGGTGGAAAGCTCAAACAACCAATGAAAATTCGAGATTTTGCATATTATGCAACCAAAAAGTTTAATCTTGAATATTCTCACCTTGTTCATGGTGGAAAAGATATCATTGAAACAGTTGCTGTTCTAGGTGGCGGTGGTTCTTATAAATATAAGAATGCGATGGATGAAGGTTATGATATCTATATTTCTGGAGACACTCCACATCATATTCGTCGCGATGTTTTAGCCCAGCACTATAACTATCTCGATGTTCCCCACGAAGTGGAAAAGATTTTTATTCCACAAATGAAAAAAATCCTCTTATCAATCGATTCTTCGTTAGATGTTATCGAAGTCGATCATGAGGATTTACCAGAATTAATTCATTAACAATTCGATTTTTTCTTTAACTTGAATTGTAATCTCTTTTGGAGTTGATGCTCCAGATGAGATTACGACATAATCAAGACCATATAGGTCTTTTTTGTTTATTTCCGAAGCATTCTGAATCATATGAACAACAGCGTTTGGATGTGATTCAGAAGCAATTTCAAATAATGTTTTCGTGTTATTGGAGTTTTTCCCTCCAACAACATAAATCAATTTAACATCTTGCGATAATTTTTTGAGGGCATTTTGTCGTAGTGTTGAGGCATGACAAATTGACTCCACAACTTGGACATCACTCATTTCATTTTTTATAACATCAATCGCATTAGCGATTTCTTCGTTAGAAAATGTCGTTTGGCTAATAACTAACGGGCGATGATATTTCGTGTCTAAATGAATGTTTTTTGGTTCGATTAAATGAACTTTACTACTAATGGAAAGTGCTGCGTTAGCCTCAGGATGGTTTCTTTTACCTAAGTAAAGAACATCACGGTTTTCAAAAACAGCTTTTTTAATCATGTTTTCGGTAAGGGTGACAAAAGGACAAGTCGCATCCACAAATGGGATTCCAAGTCCTTCTAATTTTTCCTCAACCGCACGAGAATGGCCATGAGCAGTCAAAATGACGATTGCATTTCTATCAACTTTGTCGATTAAATCCACTAAAGAGGTCTTTTCTTCGTAAATAGTTTCGATTCCCGCCTTTGAAAGTTCATTCAAAGTATCTTGGTTATGAACAAGCATTCCAAGAACAACAACCTTCTTGTTTGGATTTTCTTTTTTGCACTTGTAGGCCATCGAGATTGCTCGGTCCACACCAGCACAATATCCAAACGGTTCGAGAATTTCGATTTTCATGTCGTTATAATAACACGAATAGAATTTTTCGTGTATAATAAAGCGCGGTAAAAATTATGCCTTTTAATGCGATTAACCTTTCCGACAAAATGATTGCTAGCTTAAAACGCCAGCATTTTTATCATCCAAGTGAAATTCAACTTCGTGTCATTCCAAAGGCCTTAAAAGGTGAAAATTTACTTATTCAATCAGCTACAGGAACAGGTAAAACCCTCAGCTTTGTTATACCAATTATTGAACGAATTGATTTAAAAAATCAAAATGTTCAAGCGATTGTTGTTGCTCCAACTAGAGAACTTGCTCAACAAATCTTTGATACATTTGTCGAATTTACAAATGATTATTCAGAACTGAAAGTTCGTTTATTTAAATCTGGTACTGAGCGAGATAACTCAACTAAAGGTCTCTCTGTTGCTCCACACATAATTGTCGGAACTCCAGGAAGACTTGCGGATATCTTCGATCAAAACATTGTTTCCCTCACTGATGTGAAAACAATTGTGCTTGATGAAGCTGATATGCTTCTAAAAGAAGGGTTTTTCCCTGATATCGACCGATTCGTTTTACGAATCACTCGTCCGCAATTCCTTGTTTGTTCCGCTACGCTTGAAGCTAACCTCGGTCACGAATTAGAAAAGTACATTGGCGCTGATCAACTCGTCATCAACGAAGAAATTATGACTAGTAGCAGTGTTGAGCATCTTCTTGTCGATGTTGGTCACCAAGATATTAATCATGCTGTTTTATCTATGATAAAAGAAATTCATCCTTATCTTCTTTTAGTGTTTGCTTCAAAGAAAGAAACAGCAAATAAAGTCTATGAATTCTTAAAATCAAATGGTCAACCAGCTGGTTTACTAACCGGAGACTTATCAGCTCGTGAAAGAAAGAATGTCCTTAAACGAGTTAAAAACGGCGAGATTTATTACCTTGTGTGCTCCGATATGGCGGCACGAGGCCTTGATATTGAAGATGTCACCGACATTATAAATGTCGATTTACCAGAAAATCTTGAATTCTATTATCATCGTGCTGGTCGTACTGGACGCTTTGGTAAAGAAGGAAAATGTTATACATTCTACAACAACGAACACACTTCTAAACCACTCACTTTAAAAGAACAAGGTGTTAGCTTTAAATATCTCACCCTTCGAAGTGGAAAACTAAGCGAAGGTCACGAGATTGTTAAAGCACATCCAACTAGTAAAAAGAAAGACAGTGAACTTGATCAAAAGATCCGTAAAGTAGTAAATCTTTCCAAAGGAAAAAATAAGAAAGTTAAACCAGGATACAAGAAGAAAGTACGCGAAGAAGTCAAGAAAGTTAAACAACAACATCGACGCGAAATCATTAAAAAAGATATTCGACGTCAGCGCGTTGAACGATACAAGAAAGAGAACCGACAAAATGGATAAAGAAACACTCTACATTGGCTCACATGTTTCCATGTCAGCACCAGATTACTATCTCGGATCAGTCAAAGAGGCCCTTTCATATGGCGCTAACACACTCATGTTTTACACTGGCGCTCCACAAAACACATTTCGTCTTCCTCTTGAAAGACTAAAAATTAATGAAGGACGTGCTCTTTTAAAAGAGCATGGTATCGATGAAAGCAAAGTTGTCGTTCACGCTCCATACATTATTAACATCGCCAATCAGTTAAATGAAAACGTCTATGATTTAGCTAAAAGTGCTTTAGCAATCGAACTTCAAAGAACAGCTGCTTTTGGTGTGAAAATTATGGTTCTTCATCCAGGAAGTCATGTTAGAACAGGAGTTGAAAACGGAATCGATTCGATTGTTAAAGCTCTCGACGAAGTTTTAGATAAAGACCATAGTGATGTCCAAATTGCTCTTGAAACCATGGCCGGTAAAGGTGGCGAAATGGGTTCAACATTTGAACAAATTGCTGAGATTATTTCTAAAGTTAAACACCCAGAAAGAATTGGTGTTTGTCTTGATACATGTCATATCTCGGATTATGGCTACGATGTCAGAGACATCGATGAAGTCTTAAAACATTTCGACCAAACCATAGGTTTGAAGAAACTTCTCTGTTTACATATTAACGACTCCAAAAATGAGTCTGGTTCACATAAAGACCGTCATGAAAATCTTGGTTATGGAACAATTGGTTTTGAAGCGCTAAATCGATTTGTTCATCATCCATTATTAAAAGATCTTCCGAAGTTACTTGAGACTCCATACGTTGATGGAAAACCTCCTTATAAGGAAGAAATTGAAATGTTAAAAAAATCCCAGTTCGTAAACTGGAGATAATTTTATAATTCTTTAATTAATTTAGTAAGTTCCTCATAAATATCTTTATCAGGAACTTTTTTAATGATTGTATCTTTTTTAAAGATAACCCACTCGCCTTTTCCGCCAGCGCAGCCAATGTCAGCGCGTTTAGCTTCGCCTGGACCATTGACAATGCAACCCATCACAGCGACGGTCTTATTAATCTTGTTTTCTTCAAGAAACTTCGAAATCTTGTTGGCAAGTGGAACAAGATTAACTTGTGTTCGACCACATGTCGGACACGAAATAAGATTAGGATAATCGTTTCGGATTCCTAAATCCTTTAAAAGACGTCGGCAGGCACGCACTTCTTCTTCTGGTTCATCACTAAGTGAGATACGAATTGTATCTCCGATACCTTCACTTAATAGCGGAGCTAAGCCAGCAACGGAACGGACAAGTCCGATATCCTTTGGTCCAGCTTCAGTAATTCCAAGATGCAGTGGATATTTAAATTTCTTACTTGCGAGTCTATAAGACTCGATTGTTTCAAGAACATGAGAACATTTCAAAGAAATAACAATGTCATAGAAGTCCAAATCCTCAAGAATTTTTACCATTCTTGAAACAGATTCAACAAGTTCTTTAGCGGTAACAATGGCTGTGTTGTTGTTCACTTCCTTATCAATTGATCCAGAGTTAACACCAACGCGAATTGGAATGTGTTTTTGTTTACATTCTTCGACTACTTTTTGGACATTCTCTTTTGATCCAATATTTCCAGGATTTAATCTGATTGCATCAACACCAGCTTCAATAGAAGCTAAGGCTAATTTATAGTCAAAATGGATATCAGCAATTAATGGGACACTAATTCGTGATTTAATCTCTTTAATTGCGTGAGCATCATCCATGTCTAAAACACTAACACGCATTAAGTCTGCTCCAAGAGCAGCGCAAGCGTTAATTTGTTCAGCAACTTCTATGAAGTTGGATGTTTTAATATTACACATGGATTGGATTAGAACTTTGTTCTGTCCACCAAGAGCAATCTTTCCAATATGAATTTGTTTTGTTTTTTCTCGAGCTAATTGAGCCATGAATTGATTATATCATTCTTAAAATATCTTGTAGATATATTTTTAGCCTTGTGGTATTATCTTACTTGCTTAACGGAGGAAATAACTATGCCAAGAGATCATTTCACATTAAAATGCACCGTTTGTGGCGAAGAAAACTACATCGCCGATAAAAATAAAAAAGAGCATCCAGACCGTATGGAAACCAAAAAATACTGTCCAAGATGCAAAAAGCACACAGTGCATAAGGAGAAGAAATAAGGTTCATCCTTATTTTTTTATATATGATCGATTTATTTCGTTCTAGAATAGCCTGCACATCATATTTGATGTGGAAAGATAAAAAACATGCTATTTTAGTCGATCCTGGTTATAACATTAACAATTGTTTACTTGATCATATTAATCACCTCGAATTAACAATCGAGGCAATCCTTATCACTCATGTCCATTTTGACCATATTGATGCCTTAGAAGCGGTGGTAAATGCTTTCCCAAATGCCACTGTCTTCATTTATGAAGAAGAAGCAAAGGAAATCGATAATCCGAAATATAATCTTTCTAGTTGGACTGAATACGGAAACAAGAATCTTGTCTATCGTCCTAAGAACATGAAAGAGTTAATGGATGGAGAAGAGTTTGAAACATGCGGATACACTATTAAGTGTATAGCAACTCCATTTCATACTCGTGGATCAGCAGTTTTTCTTGTCGATGAGGAAAACGCAATGTTTAGCGGAGACACTCTCTTTTACACAACTGTCGGAAGAGTTGATCTAGCAAGCAGCGCTCCTCGATTAATGTCTTCAAGCTTAGAAAAGCTTGTGAATCTAGAGAAAAATTACACAATTTACCCTGGTCATGGGCCAAAAACTACTCTTGAAAGAGAGAAGAAATATAACTCATATTTACGAAATATCTAATTTTAGATATAATTGTTAGCGTTTTAGGAGGAACTAAATATGAACGTTACTGAATTACGTCCTGGAAACTATTTCATCGACGAAGGTAACCTTTATCAAGTGCTCGATATCTTATTAAATAAGACAGCGATGCGTAAGATGGTTGCTAAAGTCAAAGCTAAAAATATGCGTACAGGAGCAATCATTGAACTTGCTCGTAACTCTGGTTATGATGTCGAGAAAGCAACGCTTTCTAAGAAGAAAATGGGATTCCTTTATGATGACGGAGTTAACTTTGTCTTCATGGATAATGAAACCTATGAACAAATCGAAATTAATAAAGACCGTTTAGAATGGGAAAAGAACTTCCTTGTTTCTGGTTCTGAAATCGAAATTCTCTTCTATGATGATGAAATTCTTGGAATTTCTCTTCCATCAACAGTTGCTTTAACAATTACCGAATGCGAACCTGGAGTTCGCGGCGACACTGTTAATAAAGCAATGAAACAGGCGGTTTTAGAGACTGGTCTTAAGACCAAAGTCCCATTATTCATTAACAATGGCGAAAAGATCCTTGTTCGCACCGACACTGGTGAATACGACGGACGCGCCTAAAAAGGAGATTTAAATTATGGATATCTCAGTCGGCGGCTTCATTGGAGCCCTTATTGGTGTCTTAATCGTCGGTCTTGCGGTGGGCTTCTTCCTCTCACGTTGGTTCTTCAAGCGTGAACTTCAGAAGAATCCTCCAATCAACGAAAAGATGATTCGTGCCATGTTCCAACAGATGGGACGCAAGCCATCTGAAGCTCAAGTCAGAGCGGTCATGAACAGCATGAAAAGAAACGGGTAAGACAATTCCTCACCCAAGCAAATTAAGCGCCTTAAACGGGCGCTTTTTTTGTGCCCAATTTTGCTATATAAAAATTTTGTGCAGTTGTGGTAGTGGTACGTTGACGATTTTAAAAAGTGTCAATGAAAAACACCCATCAAATCGGAATAATTTGTTTATCCACAATATAGATGAGTGTTTTATCAACACTGTAATTATCTACTAATTTGCTACTAAACAACTACTAACTTAACCACTTAATTTTTGATTCTTCATGATTGCTCAATCGTTTGATGTTTGTGCGGTGTCTATAGATTAATAACGCCGCTCCGAATGTCATCACACCGGCATACTCAAATCCGGCAACAACATAATCGCCCCAACCATACATTCCGAAGTTTGCAAATGAGACTGGACCAAAGTATTTAACGATAACCATGATCCAAGCAACAAGTGTCACAACAACGATTGTAACCATGGAACCAAGTGAAACATACTTTTTAATTTTAAGAACTATAAAGAAGACTGCTAAACCGATAACAGAGAGTAACCATGATGTTGCAAGAACAAATCCTGCGACAGTTGCCACAGCTTTACCTCCATTAAACTTCGCAAACACAGGATAACAATGTCCAACCATTGCTCCTAAAGGAGCAAGATAAACATAAAGGACTCCATTGTTCCATAAGCCAGAGCCAAAGTTATCGACTAAAACTTGGTTTAAGGAAGAGAATTTAATAATTGACCAAGCAATTATTAAAGGAATCACAGTTTTGATCATATCGAGGATGATGCAAAGTAAGCCAATTTTCTTACCAAATAGTCTTCCGACGTTCGTTCCACCCGAGTTTTTTGAGCCTTCTTGACGTGGATCACGATGAAAAAAGACCTTTCCAAGAATGATTCCTGTTGGAATAGATCCAAAAAAATAACCTAAAATTAATGATAAAAAACCGACGATTATATTATATAAAATAATATCCATTTCAAATCTCCTAAATACGTCATTTATTCTAATAAAAAACTCCGTGCTTTTTCAACCTTTTGTTTGCTATAATCAATTTCTGGAAATTGAATTAAGCATATGTCAGAAACAAATAAAAACACGTCTTATACTGCTGCCGATATTGACCTTTTAGAGGGTCTTTCTGGTGTCAGAAAAAGACCAGCCATGTACATCGGTTCAACTAACCTTAGTGGACTACATCATTTGGTGTGGGAAATTGTTGATAACGCGGTTGATGAAGCACTTAATGGTTATGGTAATGAAATTAACTTAACCATCCATAAGGATGGTTCTTTATCAGTTTTAGATGGTGGTAGAGGTATCCCAGTCGACATCCATAAAGCTACTGGAATGCCAGCTGTTCAACTCATTTTTACCACCCTCCATTCTGGTGGAAAATTCTCGAATAAAGCCTACCAAAGTAGTGCTGGTCTTCATGGTGTCGGAAGCTCTGTTACAAACGCCCTTTCTGACTACTGTGATGTGACTGTTTTTAGGGATGGAAAAATCTATCATATTCGTTTCAAAGATGGTGGTAAACTTGAGACTCCACTCGAAGTTCTTGGTAAAACCAAGAAGCGTGGTTCATTGATCAGATTTAAACCTGACGCACGAATCTTCTCTAGTGTTGATTTTAAATACGATATTATTGCCAACCACATCCAAGAAAGTGCTTATCTTCTCCGCGGTGTAAAATTCACTCTTCATGATGAAAGAAGTGGTCAACATTCGGAATTCTGCTATAAAGACGGAATTAAGGAATATGTGAACTACCTTACCGAGAAAAAACAACGTATAGGTGAGTCGATTTATTTTGAAGGAAAAGAAAACGGCATTGCTATTAGTATTGCTTTGCAATACTGTTCTGATGATTATCAAGAAACAATCTATTCTTATGCAAATAATGTCAGAACCCGTGACGGTGGTACTCATGAACAAGGCTTACGTGCTGGTTTAACTAAAATTGTAAACGATTATGCCGAACAAAATAACCTTTTACGAAGTAAACAAAAACTCGATGGAAATGACATCCGTGAAGGTTTAACCGCAATTATTTCCTTAAAAATACCTGAGGAAAAGCTCGAATATGAAGGTCAAACTAAGCAAAAACTTGGTACTCCTGAAGCTTTACCTCTTGTAACTAACTTTATTTATAATAACTTTAGTTATTATATGAACGAACACAAAGATTTTGCTGTTTCGTTAATCCAGAAATGTTTGAAGGCTCAAAGTGCTCGTTTAGCGGCTAGAAAAGCCAAAGAAGAGATCCGTTCTAAGAAAAGTATCAAACAAGACATAGTCTTGTCTGATAAACTTACTCCAGCAACATCCAAGGATTATGATAGTAACGAATTATTCATTGTTGAGGGTGATTCTGCTGGTGGAACAGCGAAAAACTCACGTGATCGAAGTCATCAAGCAATCTTACCACTGCGTGGTAAACCACTAAATACTTTTGGACTTCCTTTAGATAAAGTCCTTAAAAATGAAGAATGTGCGACATTAATTAACACCATCGGAACTGGTGTAAATGAGTCGTTTAATATCGATCATGCTAGATACGGAAAAATCATTATTATGACTGATGCTGATACCGATGGAGCACACATTCAAACACTTTTAATTACCTTCTTCTATAACTTTATGCCGGAACTCATTAAGAAAGGCCGACTCTTTGTCGCAATGCCTCCTTTATACCGAGTTCAAAGAGAAGTGAATCATAAAATGATTCATCGATATGCCTGGGATGATATTGGATTAGAACAAGCTAAGAAAGAAGTCGGTCCTGGATGCAAGGTTTCCCGCTATAAAGGTTTAGGTGAAATGAACGCTGATCAACTATGGGAAACAACCATGAATCCAGCGACAAGACAATTAACTCAAGTCACAATCGAAGATTCCTTATTAGCAGCCCAAGAATTAACTATTTTAATGGGTAATGACCCAGCTACAAGACGTCGTTGGATCGAAGAAAACATTAACTTCAACGAAGTTGATTCGTTTATTGATGAGGTGAAATAAGATGGCGAAGAAAAAAGAAGTTCAACCAGTCGAAATCATCGAAAACATCCATCATGAGACGATGGAAGAGATTATGGGAAGTCGCTTTGCGACTTACGCTAAATACGTCATCCAGGATCGTGCGATTCCAGATGCTCGAGATGGTTTAAAACCAGTTCAAAGAAGAATTATTTATGCCATGTACAAAGATGGCAATATTTTCACTCGTCCAACAAGAAAATGTGCTCACACAGTTGGTGCTGTCATGGGTACTTATCACCCGCATGGTGATAGTTCCATTTATGAAGCTCTTGTTCGTATGAGCCAAACATGGAAAGTAAATAACCCATTAATTGACTTCCAAGGTAACAACGGATCCATTGATGGAGATGGTCCTGCTGCTTATCGATATACCGAGGCTCGACTCAGTCAAATCGCTGAAGAAATGATCCGCGATATCGATAAAGATACAGTGGACATGTCGCTTACATTTGATGATGAAAATTTTGAGCCTGTTGTCGTGCCTTCTCGCTTTCCAAATTTGCTTGTTAATGGTAGCGAAGGTATCGCTGTTGGTATGGCCACAGAAATTCCTACACATAACCTCAGAGAGGTTATTGAAGCAATCATTTATCGCATTAATCACGTCCGAGTTGAACCAAAAGACCTCCTCCAATTTGTTCCAGGACCAGACTTTCCAGGCGGTGGTTTAATCATCCGTTCAAAGGGTCTTGAAGACATCTATTTAGAGGGTCGAGGAAGAATCGAAATTCTTTCAAAAACCGAAGTGATTAATACTGAAAAAGAAAAGAAAATTATCGTCACTGAAATTCCATATAAAGCAGTTAAAATTGACATTGTTCACGAGATCGATATGCTCCGACACAACAATGTTTTACCAGGCATTGCTGAAGTTCGTGATGAATCTGATCGTCAAGGTTTACGCATTGTTATCGATGTCAAAAAAGAAGCGAATATTGACGTTATTCATCAATACCTTTTAAGTAAGTCTGGATTACGTTCTTCTTACTCGGCCAATATGGTCGCGATTGTTAATGGTTCACCAAAAACAATGAATCTTCTAGATTTCATTGATTGTTATATTGAACACCAAGTTAACGTCATCACAAGACGCTCAAATTTCGAACTGAATAAGAACCAATCACGTCTGCATATCGTTGACGGTTTAATCAAAGCCATTTCAATTCTTGATGAAGTCGTTGATTTAATCAGAAAATCGAAAGATAAAGCTGATGCAAAGAAGAATTTACAAGAAAAATTCGGTTTTAGTGAAGCACAGTCTGAAGCGATTGTCATGTTACAACTTTATAAGTTGTCTAACACCGACATCACAACACTTTTAAATGAGAAAAAATCCTTAGAAGAGAAAATCGAATTCCTAAAAGGAATTCTTGAAGACAGAAATAAACTCAATCGTCTACTGATTAGTGATCTTCGTGAAATCTCCAAAAAATATGGTTACGAGAGAAAAACACAAATTGTTGATAAACATGAATCAGCAACCATTGATAAACGTGATTTAATCAGCAAAGAACTTGTTAAACTCGCAATTACTCGTGATGGTTATATGAAATATTCCTCCTTAAAATCATATCGTTCAAGCGGAGAAAACCCACTTCCAGGTATGAAAGCTGGAGACGTCCTTGTTTATAATGGAGAAGTTTATACAACCGACTATCTCATTTGTTTTACAAATGATGGGAACTTCCTTTATATTCCAGTGCACCAATTAACCGAAAATAAGTGGAAAGAAGAAGGTCGTCACATTAACTATTTAATTTCTTTAAATCCTAATGAAAAAATAGTGCGTGCATATGCGGTAGATACATTTAGAAGCGACTTATTCTTTGCTCTTGTCACCAAAAACGGACAAATTAAACGTCTTCCAGTCTCGGATTTCCGAGTTGTCCGTTATTCTAAACCACTGATCTGCATCAAATTACTCCAGGATGATGAATTAGCTGACGTCACATTAACTGACGGGGATTCGAATTTGGTCCTCTTCACTAGTGATGGAAATTCAACGATGTTTAATGAAAATGAACTACCAACAAGCGGCATGCGTAGTGGTGGTGTAAAATCGTTTGCTAAACTAGGTAAAGCGCACATCGTAAATGTCCTTGCTTATCCAAAGGATAACACCAAAGGAAAAGTCGTTGTTATTACCAATAAAGCCTGCGTCAGAATTTATGATGTGGAAAAGACCGAATTAACCTCTCGTTTAGGTCACTCTTCATGTGTCTTTAAGTCATTTAAATCTGATGTCCATGAACTTGTTTACGCCTTCAAGCTTAACAAGGAAGAAGAATCGAATACGATTCGCTTCTTAGACAACATGCAGGAGATTCGTGACATTGTTGTGGATGATTATCATCTCACTCCAATGGATCGATACGCCAAACAAAGTGTCGAAATAAGCGCAAAAATTCGCTTAATTACGCCGTTTGTTGAATCAAGTGAATTTGTGGATGATAAGATCGTTTCTCACTACGTTCCAAAAGAGGATGTTGTTGAGTTCAAAGAAGACAATAAATCCGAAGAAACTTCTTTAGAAGAGATGAAAAAAGAAGAGGAAAAAGGTTATACCCAAATCTCCATCTTTGATGATGATATTCTGGATGACTAATTAACTCCAAAATTAATGAAAAACGCTGCGAAATCGGCGTTTTTTTCATACATATGCGAATTATTCTCACTTTTAGTTAACTAAAGAATGTGTATAATTAAGATATGTGCAAAGTTTACACTCCTTATGCTCATGCGAAATCAATATTCGAAATCGAAATTGATTTTTATAAAAAGCATGGGATTAAGACCGTTTTATCGGATCTAGACAATACTCTAGATTCGTATAAAACAAAAACACCGAGCGCAAATGTTGTTTCATTTAAGCAGTTTCTTGAAGAAAATGGGATTGAGTTGTTCATCATCTCTAATAACACTGGCAAACGTGTCCAAGAATACGCTAATGCTCTCGGAGTTAGATATGCTTCAGCAGTGGGCAAACCATTTGCTCGAAAGCTGATTCGTAAACTAAAAGAAGCACAAATTGATTTAAAAACAGCGGTGATGATTGGTGACCAAACGGTCACGGATATTGCTTCAGCAAATCGTGCTAGAATACTATGTATTCTCACAGATAAAATTGTTAAGGAAGACCAACCAACAACCCACTTTAACCGCTTGTTTGATCGCCCAATTCGTCGTCATTTAAAACGAAAAGGCAAATTAATTGATTGGAGGGAAAGATAATGGCAAAAATTTCTCAAATTCGTCGCTGCTATAGTTGCGGCGCAGTCTTACAAAGCGAAGACCCAACAAAAGAAGGTTACGTTAAGAAAGAAACACTCGAAAACGCATCACAAAACTTTTTGTTCTGTGACCATTGTTTTGAACTGGAACGTTATCGCAACAAATCCAACGAACCAGAAGTCAGTGAAGACTATCTGAAGTTTGTCATGGATGCAAAACGTAAAAACGCTCTACTTGTTTACGTAGTAAACCTCTTCTCTTTTGAAGCTAGTTTCTCTCTCCAGATCAACGCGATTATCCAAGGTATGGATATTTTAGTTGTCGGTAACAAATTTGACCTTTTGCCACCAACATGTACCGAAGAAGACACCAAAGAATATGTCGCCCATCGTTTCCGTGCATCTGGAATTAAATTAACCAAGGACGACGTTGTTTTAGCAACAGCAACAACCGATGAAAACGCTAAACATATTCTTTCTAGAATATACGAACTCCGCAACGGAAGAGATGTCTACGTTGTCGGAGCTTCAATGAGTGGTAAAACCACTCTTGTTCAATCGTTCCTTCGTGTTTACTCAAATATGAGTAAAGGAACTATCTCTACACATCTATATCCAAAAACAAAATTATCAGTTATGGAGATTCCTCTTTCTAGAACAACATCGTTATATGATGCTCCAGGACTTTCCATTAATAACTCGATTCTTTATAACCTCGATAAGGCCACACTTAAGCAAATCTATCTAACCAAGGCTGTTGAGGCCAAAAAAGTAAGCCTCGAGGAAGGCCAAGTTCTCTGCTTTGGTGGTATTGGCTACATCCAACTTCTAAAAGGCAAGAAAACCGAGTTTAAATGCTATTTCCACGACCATGTTGAATTAAAAAAGATTACCGGACAACATGTTGATGAGAAATTTATTCAATCTGTTTTACGTAAACGTCTTGTGCCATCACTTCCTAGAATTCACTCTGGGCATGATTTAGACGTCTTTGAAATTACAATTACTGAAAGTAACTATCGTGATATTGGTGTTCAAGGTTTAGGTTGGATCAACTTTAAAGCCGCGAACCAAACATTCCGTATCTGCATTCCAAAAGGAGTGGCGATTTATTCGTCAAGACCAAAGGTCTTAACCAAATAATTAATGGCTAATTACATCATTTACGGTGGATCTTTTGATCCAATCCATAATGGTCATCTTCGTATTGCGCGTGCTGCATCGCTCAAGCTAAACGCAGACGTCATTTTCGTGCCGGCACGTTCTCCACGATGGAAAGAATGCGAGGCCAGTGGTGAAGACCGTTTAAAAATGATGAAGCTAGTTCTTCGCCTATACGCTCCTGCTGGGTCACAAATCAGTGAATATGAACTGAAATCCACAAGTGAAGTGAATTATACAATTGATACCATTAGTTATTTCTATAAGAAATACCCAAAATCAAAACTCTACCTTTTAATTGGTGGAGACCAGGTTAATAAATTCCCAGAATGGAAGGATGCTGAGTTGTTGGCAAGACTAACGCAGATTGTCTATGTTCCTCGACCAGGTGTTCTTATTAGTGAAGATATTGTTTACAAATATAACATGATTAATCTGAACTATTTAGAAAGCGGTGAAGTTAGTTCAACCGCAGTTCGTTTAGGGATGTCGCTTGATCTTCCAAAAGAAGTTTTAAACTATATTGAAAAGCATCATCTTTACTATGTAAAGAAAGTTAGTGAATATGTGGATGAAAAACGATTAAACCACTCCATCGAAGTCGCAAAGCTAGCATACCAAATTGCGGTTGTTAATAATCTTCCAAATCCTGCAAAGTATTACTTTACCGGATTATTCCACGATATTGGCAAACTCACCAACTATGGAAAAATTGATCCTGAAAAAGTTATGAAAGAAAAATACAAAGATTATTTAGATATGCCACGTTTTGCTTATCACCAATTTATTGGTGAATATATCTTAATAAACGATTTCCATATCAAAGACAAAGAGATTCTTGATGCGGTGAAGTTCCATTGCACAGGCTGCGCAAATATGAGCGAACTTGGAATGGTGGTCTATGCCGCAGACAAAATCGAACCAACTCGCCAATTTGATTCTCGTTTTTTAATTAATTCGTGCATGAAAAACTGGAAACAAGGATTTTTAGATACTTTAAAAGATAACCGCAAGTACTTACTTGCTCATGCTAAAGATATTAAAAATCGTCTTACTGACGAATGCTTTAAAATGTATTTAGGAGATTAACAATGGATAAAGTTGTACAAATGGTTAAAAAAGTTCTTTCTGATCATAAAGCAGAAGATATTTCAGTAATTGATGTCTCAGAAAGAACGCCTTTCGCGGAATATTATGTTCTTTGTTCGGCGACAAACGTTCGTCAACTCGGAGCATTGGCCGATGCTATTATCGATAAGCTCGAGGAAAAGAAAGTTAATTACTCGCACAAAGAAGGAACTCCAGAATCTGGATGGATTTTGATCGATGCTTATCATGTTATTGTGAATATTTTCTCCAAAGAAGAACGCGAGAGAGTTTCAATTGAGCAAGTTTTAGAAAGTCCGAAAAAGAGATAACTTCGCATAATAGATATTATGTTAACCAAATACCAAGAAAGAGCGAATAAATCGTTCTTTTTTATTTATTTCCTCTATATCTATTAAATAAAGAAAAAGCCATGAACTAGGACTTTTCCACATAAAAAGAGTGGATAACAACTACTAATTATCTACTAATTCCAGCTTTCACTGCCACTTTATTTCTTAAGTAAGATGCCGGAATAGAAACAATAATCATCAATATAATTGCGATTAAAGAATATGCAAAAATGGCCGCCATATTTGTTGGGTCATTGATTTGCACCGATTTAATCAAGCTTCCTAAACCGTTACGTGTATATCCGGTAACAATTTCAGACATGATTTCTATCTTAAAAGATAGAGAGAACGACGAAATGATACCGACAAGCAGATATGGGAGCGCTAAAGGTAGTTGAATACGAAAGAGTTTTTGCGCTCCTTTACCACCATCAATTTTCACCGCATCAAGAACTTGAGGATCAATATTTCTCATACCGTTAACAAGCGATTCATATAAGATTGGTAATGATAAAATCATTACAAGAAAACATGGAGCATATTCAGCATCCACTAAAACAACGAATAAAAAGACAATCGCTGCTGTTGGAATGGCTTTTAAGGCTGTAATGATTGGTGAGAATAATGTGTACAAATGGTCATCATCACGCACAATCAGTGCGAGAATAAACGCCACAATAAATCCTAATCCAAATCCGATCAACATCTTCAGCACAGAATAAGCTAAACATTGATATGTATAACCAACCCCTAAAAGTTGAATTAATGCTTCAAAAGTAACAATCGGAGATGGAAAAATCATTGAGTTCTTATCAAAGATAAGTGTTGCTAAAAACCACAGTCCAAATAGTAAAACTATTCCTGAAAAAATTAAGAAATACTTATTTGTAATAAATTTCTTCATTAGTCTCCGTCATGCCAAAGATTTTTAAGAATGTATCAATCTCGGATTTGTGTTCATAGGCAACTTCATAGCCGATACCGATGGCATTATCTTTTTTAATTGCCGCCACAGTTGCTGCAATATCAATTCCTAAAGTTGTTTCGGCGTTTTGGTCTAATTGTTTTGCGTTCTCTAATAGAGAAGGATTAGCTTTTAGGGAAGAAACATACGATTTAATACGACCTAAATAAGAATCAACTAGCTCATGAGATAATGAATCACGAACAAAAATTGAAGCTTGAAAGATTTGTTGATTATCGTACTTCGTCTGATATTGTTCTTGAAGATTAGCATAAATGCTAAAGTCAGTTCCTATTGATTCTTGTTTACTTACAGCTGGTTCGGCCATTAAGACATAATCAACATCTTTGCTATTCACAACATCGCGTTTTAGTTTTAAACACTTTGCAGCTTCTTGGGCATTTGCTGCGTAATAATCAACCGCTACATCATAAACAGACTTATATATTTTGTCTGGAACAGCATTTTCCTGGAATGAGACGATATAATCGTCATCACCCATAACACCGTCTTCATCTAATCCAGTCGAGCAAATAAATAGGTTCCCAAAAGTGATTGTTGAAGCAATTTTGTACTTGAGCCCTTTTACAATTTGCTGAACTCCGACGTTTGTTGGTAAAACAGCGATATCAACATTCTCATTGACCATTTGGGCAATAATATTCGCTGGTTGATCAATGACTTTGAAGTTAGAATCGTTTAAAAACGATGCAAAAACGACCGCTGGAGCGCCCGTTGGAGTAAGAATGGATAGTTTTTCTTGACTATCGATAGAGCATCCAGCTAGAAGGAGTGCTGGGAGTAAAAATAATTTCTTTGTTTTCATAGACACATCATACTTTATATGATTAAATTAAAATGTGATTTGAATCACGAAATTATGACTTTTATACAAATTCTGGAAGAACATGGATACACGACAAAATCTTTTCCGAAAGGAACGATTCTTTTTCATGAAGGAGAAGAATGTCATTATGTCGGATTAGTTAAATCTGGCTTTATTCGTATTCAGTCGTACTCCTTTAAAGGGACCGAGATTGTTTATAATGAAATTAAACCAAACGACTTCTTTGGCGTACATCTTGTTTTTGGAGAAGATAACAAATTTAAAGGCAACGTTACTACAATTGAAGATAGTGAAATCTTTCTTTTTAAGAAAGAAGACTTTCAAAATCTTATGAAAGATCCTCAGTTTTTTGAGGAATATATGAAACTTGAATCGAGTTTTGTGAAACGTTTAAACCACCATATCAAACTTTTGTCTTTAGAAAGTGCCGAGGAACGTTTTCTGTTCTACCTGCAATCTAACAAAGGACAAATTTCATTTAAGAGCATCACCACTCTTGCTCAAAGTCTCCATTTAGAACGTGAAACTTTGTCTCGCCTTATTTCAAAATTAGAAAAAAGGCATCTAATAAGACGCCTTTTTCATCAAATAATTTTATTGAACTAGTCTTCTAAAAGTTCTTTGATTGGTTTACCAATCATTGTATCAGCTTTCTTAAGACCAAAGTTTTGGAGTATTGTTTCACCAATGTCAGCAAAGCATTCACGTTCTTCAAGGTATTTACCGTGTTTGAACGACTTGCTAAAGCAAATTAGAGGAACTTTTTCTCTGGTGTGGTCTGTTCCGGTATGAGTTGGGTCATTTCCGTGGTCAGCGGTCACCATAATCAGATCATCTTCTTTAGAAGCTTCCATTAATTCACCAAGTTGAACATCAAATTCTTCAAGAGCCTTTCCATAACCAAGTGGGTTACGACGATGTCCGTATTCTGAGTCAAATTCAACTAAGTTGATGTAACATAAACCTTCGAAATCGTGGTTCTTACATTCATCAATCGTCTTTTCCATTCCGTCTTTATTGGAGACAGTTTTTTGGGTTTTAACAACACCACATTGATTGAAGATATCACCAATCTTACCAATACAGGAAACCATATAACCATTCTGTTTAAGAATATCCATAGCAGTAGTTCCGCTTGGAGAAACGGCTAAATCGTGACGATTTGGAGTACGTTTGAAGTTGGATGCATCTGTACCAATGAACGGACGAGCGATAACGCGGCCAACGTAATACTCTGGACGTAAGCAGATTTCACGAGCGATTTCGCAACAACGATAAAGTTCTGGAACACCAGTAACTTCTTCGTGGGCAGCAATCTGTAAAACAGAGTCGGCGGAAGTATAGACAATTAAGGAGTTTTCTTTCATCTGTTGTTCACCTAATTCTTTTAGAATTTCGGTTCCAGATGCGGCTTTATTACCAATTAACTTATGACCAGTTTTTTCAGCTAATTCGTCCATTAACGCTTTTGGGAATCCGGTGTCTGTAAAGGTAATAAATGGTTTTGTTGTATAAATACCCATCATTTCCCAGTGACCAGTCATAGTGTCTTTTCCATTGCTGGCTTCTCTCATTCTCATGCTATATGCATGTGGATGACTAACTTTGCTAGTTCCTTTCACTGGAGCAAGATCACCAATGCCTAAGGCATTCATATTTGGAACATGAAGTCCACCACACTTTTCTGCGGTATGAACCCAGGTGTTAGTGCCTTTATCACCAAATTTTTCCGCATCTGGCATTTCACCAATACCAGCTGAGTCAGTTACAATCACGAAGATTCTTTTAAATTTTTTCATAAGTTCACTCCTAAATCGTCCATATTCTAAACTATTTTCGTTTGCTATACAAATCATACGCTTCAAGGATACGTCGCGTAGAGATATTTAAATAAATCTGAGTTGTAGCAATATTGCTATGTCCAAGCATTTCTTGAACAGTTCGGATATCCGCACTGGATTCAAGAAGATGGGTTGCAAAACAATGCCGTAATGTATGAGGCGAAATATCTTCTTTTATTCCGACTTGTTCGGCATACTTTTTAACTTGTAAAAAGAAGTATTGTCTTGATAATGGTTTGCCGTATCGATTTAAGAAAACATAGTCCGTTCTTGAACCGGGATTCTTTTTTCGAGCATGGTCAATATATTGAACAAGATAATCCTTCGCAAAATCTCCAAAAGGAACTTTTCTTTGTTTGTTTCCTTTACCAATTACTGTGACAATATTTCTCTCAAAAGAAATGTTTTTCATTTTTAATGAAAGCAGTTCACTTACGCGAAGTCCCGATGCATACATCAACTCTAGCATTGCTCGATCGCGAACTCCTTCGTCCTTGTCTAAATCAGGAGCATCAAGAAGTTGCTCAACTTGTTCAATACTAAGTACCGATGGCAGGTGCTTCACTCCTTTTGGTGTTTCGACATCCCTCATAGGAAGATGAATAAAATCTTCTTTTTCTAAGAAAATATAGAAGTTTTTCAAAGAAGATAGACGACGAGCAATCGTTGCTGTGGCCATCTTGTTCTTACTTTGAATGCGCATAAAATCGCCAATGTCTGTAGGAAGGATATCTTCCGTATCATTATATTTGAATTCTTTCAGGAATTCGTTGATATCGTAAGCATAGGAAAGAACAGTATCTTCAGAGAGTCCTTTTTCAACGCGAAGATGTTGGAAGAAGAGTTCTTTAGCGCGATTAATGTCCATTTCTCTTCTCCTTAAGGATGTCCGAGGCTCGCATAAACTTGGCTCCCTTCATCTTCCGGTTCAGTTCACGAATTAAGTCTCTGGTCGCATTCTTCTCGTCGTCTTCATAATTATCAAATATTGATAACTGTTCAACATAATCAGAAGCATAAATGAGATTTTGTAATGTTACACCACATAGACGAATTTCTTGACCATTAAGGTTCTTTTCTAAAAGAATCGAAGCCTCATTATAAATTGTTTCAAAATCATTTGTTGGTTTTTGTAATTTGACTGACCGATTAATTGTTTTGAATTCATTTGTCTTTAAGACAAGTTGAACATTAAATCCGATTTTTCCTTTTTCTTTGGCTTCATCGGATACTTCTTTAGCAAGATCTTTTAAATAAGATCGGATTTCATCAAAATCTGTTGAATCGCTAACAAATGTTGTCGAGTGGCCAATCGATTTTGGATCCCATGGTTCGACATCAACTTCATCGCTACCATATCCGTTAATCCAATCTTTAATGACATAGTAAAATTTACCAAAAGCTTGCTTAACTGATGGTTCATCAGAATTAATTAGCTTTGCTAAATCACCAATTGTTTTAACGCCCATTGCTTCTAATCTCGGAGCAGTTTTTTTACCAATTCCATAGAAAGAAGAAATCGGAAGTGGATCAAGCATCTTACGAACATCTCGGCGGCGAATAATGGTGATTCCCATCGGTTTCTTCATATCGCTTGCCATTTTGGCAAGGAATTTGGTTGGAGCAACACCAATTGAACATTTAAGTCCAATGGTTTGAAGCAATTTATTTTGGAATTCTTTTAGATACGCCACAACATCTTTCACCTTTGAAAGCTGCTCAGTCATATCGACATAACATTCATCAACTGAGGCTTTTTCGATGATTTTAGAATACTGCTTAACAAAGTTAAAGAACTCTTTTGATTTACGACTATAAAGTTCATAATGTCCGTGAATGACAATTGCATTTGGACAAAGTTCGAGAGCTTTAAATGTTGGCTGTCCACTGTGCACACCGTATTTTCTTGCTTCGTATGAACATGTTGAAACAATTCCACCACGACCACTATGACCAATAATAACTGGCTGGCCTTCTAATGATGGATTAATAAGTTCTTCACAACGAACAAAGAAGGTGTTGAGATCAATATGCAAAATGATTTTGCTCATACTTCTATTTTATAGAGCATAAAAAAATCATTCAATATTATGTTAACCATAACACGAATGATTGTTTATTTCAGTTCTTCTAAAATTTGTCTTGGAAGCAATCCAAAAGATTCGAGTTGTTCCGTGATTGTTGCTTGCTTGACAAAAACATTTGGTACACAACGAGCCGAAATAAGCCCTTTAAATTTTAGTTGCGATAATTTAAGCGTCACAAGAGAAACAAGGCCTCCTTGGGTGCTATACGCATCGTAAATGACGATTTTATCGTATGAGAGGAGGCTCTTCAAAGCATCCTCGTCAACTGGATTAATGAAAATAGCATTATAAATTGTGCAATCAAGATGTTTTTCCTCGACTAGTTGATTCAACTCATGAGTGAGGTGTCCAACAGAGATCACCGCCACTTTCTTTGCTTTAGATTCACGAACTTTAACCCATTTTCCAAAGGAAAGTTGCTGTTCTTTTCCTTCCATAAGGCATGTGGCACGTGGATAACGAATCGCAAATACACCGTGATTGTTGAATGATTCGTTATATAGGTATTCGGCTTCTTTGCGTGTAGAAGGCATTGTAATAACAACATCTGGAATTGTTGATAAAAACGCTGCATCATAGATGCCTTGATGAGTTTCACCATCACGTCCAACTAGTCCTGCACGGTCGATAAGCAATGTCGCATTCGCTTTAGTACGTGACATGTCGTGCGATATTTCATCGTAAGCACGTTGCATGAACGTTGAATAAATCGAAATAATCGGGTGATAACCACCGCGAGAAAGTGCTCCAGAAAGTGTTGCAGCATGTTCTTCGGCTATGCCGACATCAAGACTTCTCTCAGGGAATTGCTTTAAAACCTCTTCCATTTCTGCGCCTACTGTTGTGGCTGGGGAGATTAAAAATGCATCTGGATGTTTTTTCATCTCTTTAAGAGATAGGTCCGCAAATACTTTCGACCAACTAATGTGATTTGATGATTTTAAAGGGACACCATCTTGAATCTTGAATGGGGCAACTCCATGCCATGATCCGGTGTTGTCGTTTTCAGCTAATTCGTAGCCTTTACCTTTGGTAGTACAGACATGAACGACCACTGATTTTTCAGTGTTTCCAATTCGTTTAAATGCTTTTTCAAGCTTTCGAATGTCGTGTCCATCAACCGGACCAATATAAGCAAAACCAAGATCGGTAAAAATATTTGGAGATGTAAGATGGCGTTTAAACCAGTTCTTAATTCTTAAAGTAAGATTATAAATCTTCTTACCGACTTTGGTTTTAAACATTGCTCGGCGATATCCGTATTTAATACGGTTATAACCTGCTGCAGTTGAAATTTTCCCAAATGACTTTGATAAAGCACCAACAGGTTTAGAAATAGACATACCATTATCATTTAAAATGATAACAACTTTATTCTTTCCACTAGCAATGTTATTGAGTCCTTCAAAAGCTAATCCAGAAGGAATTGATCCATCACCAATTAGAGCGATGACATTATAGTTTTCACCTTTTAAATCACGAGCAATGGCAAAGCCATTTGCAACGGAAATCGATGTTGAAGAATGTCCGGCATCAAAACAGTCATAGATTGATTCATCGATTTTCTGGAAACCAGAAATACCATTTGTTTGTCGTAATGTTTCAAGAGGGCGTCCAGTTAAGATTTTGTGTGTGTAACATTGGTGTCCAACATCAAAAATTAATTTATCCTTTGATAAATCAAAGAAATGTTCGATAGCAATGGTTAATTCCACTACTCCGAGATTACTAGAAAGGTGTCCACCATTCTTCGCTGTACAGCGGATAATCTCTTTACGAATATCGTCAGCAAGAACGTTGAGCTCAGCATACGAAAGATTCTTCAAAAACGATGGATCTTTGATTTCATTTAAATTAACGTGTTTAACTTTGTTAACTTTCTTTCTAGACATTTACTAATTATCTACTAAATAACTACTACTTTAAATTACTAACTATTCATAGTTATTTTTGTAGTTCTCCGATTTTTGCTTCAGCTTCCTTTAAGGCCTTCTCTAGGGTAGAAATAAGCTTCTTTCCTTCTTCGTAGAGTTTGATCGATTCTTCCAAAGGAAGAGTTTCCTTTTCAATCTTGTCGACAATCTCTTGAAGACGTTCGAGTGATTTTTCGAAATTAATTTGTTCAGTTGCCATTTTTATTTCTCCTTCTTAATCACCTTGGTTGTTATACAACCATCTTTTAATTTTGTTTTTAGTTCTTGGTCGATTGTAACTTGCTCAACACTCGTCACAACTTTCCCATCTGGTGTTTGCATAATTGCAAATCCTCTGGTTAGAACACTATCAATTGATAGTGATTTAAGTTGCTTGCTCATCATCTCGACTCTTTCTTGGCGAGACTTAATCTGGTAGAGCATCGCTTGTTCAAGACGTTTCTTTGAATTATCCACTTCAACTAAAGTTGTTTCATACATTGAACGTGGATTAATGAAGAATGGGCGATTCTTTAACGAATCAATCTTATGACGTAATAACGTCATTCGATTCTTCATTGCTTCATCAAGTCTAACAGAATCGACATCGACACGTTGCATCACCTCATGCATGTCAATTGTTGACAAGACTGCTGCTCCAGTTGGTGTTGATGCTCTGGCATCAGCAACATAATCGATGAGTGTAAAGTCAATTTCATGCCCGACTGCTGTAATAACTGGAACTGGGAATGCGGCTGTTGCGCGTACAAGTGCCTCATCATTAAAGGCTGATAAATCTTCACTAGCACCGCCACCTCGACCGATGATCAATGTATCAATACTTGATATTTCGGCCTTTTTAAGGGCTTTTAGGAGCTCTTTTGGTGCTTCACTACCTTGGACAAGGGATGGGAAGATTTTGAGCTCTACAAACGGGTTTCTAAGGCGAATATTCTTTTCAATATCGCTTAGAGCTGCGCTATTTGGTGCACAGATCACACCAATCGCACGTGGGAATTGTTTGATTTCACGTTTACGTGACTGGTCAAATAATCCTTCGGCAGCGAGTTTCTTTTTAAGCATCTCCAGTTCAAGGAGTTGCTGTCCTGCCCCAGCAAGTTCAATCGCTTGCGCGTAGAACTGGTACTCGCCACGTGCTGGGTAAGTCGACACATACCCAACCGCAATAATTTCATCACCGTCTTTAATTGGTCCTTGGATATACTTTGTATATTCACCAAACATTACTGCTCTAATCGACGAGTTTTCATCCTTGAGGGTAAAGTAGATGTGACCGTTACTATATGGTTTGAAATTAGAAACTTCTCCCTTAAGTTTAATTCCTCTCAGAGAAGTGTCCGAATCAAACTTTTGTTTGATATAACGGTTAAGACTAGTGACAGAATATAAAGTTAGATTCACAGCACATTATCCAAGATCGCGTTTACGAATTTATAGTCCGATTCATCAAGGTATTTCTTTGATAATCGCACCGCTACATCAATAATGACTCTTTTAGAGTCTTTTCCCTCTAACTCGGCATGGGTGTAGCTCATTAAAAGAATTGCTTGTTCAAGTCGGTTTAAACGTGAGAATTTCCATTTTGGCATTTTCGCTTGGTAAACCGACTCAATTTCGTCAATGTTTTTTAGAGATTTCACCACTATTTGCTTAGCAAAGAGAGAAATATTTTCAAAAGGTTCTTCAAAAATGGACTCCATTGTCTCTTCAACTGAAAACTCATCTCCCAAAGAGATGTGTGTTAAAGCATCATAGATACATATCATCACAAGTTCATGTTCTTTATTACGAGAAACGGAAGGCATCAGATTAAAGTCCTCTTTTGACAAATTCAGCAACTTTTTCGGCTGTAAAGCCATAAGCTTTGATGGCTTCTTTGGCTGGAGCGCTAGTTCCGAATGTATCGACGCTCATGACATGATCAGCGTATTTGTACCAACCAAAGCTAGAAAGCATTTCGACAGCAAAGACTTTGTCTTTACTAACTCCAAAGACAGCTTTCTTGTATTCGTCTGGTTGTTTTTCAAAATTAAACCAGGATGGCATGGAGACAACACGAACATCAATGCCTTGTTCTTGAAGAAGCTTCTTGGCTTCAACTGCTAAAGCAACTTCACTACCTGTTGCAACAATTGTGGCATCAACATGTTTTGCTTCTTTATCAATCACATAAGCACCTTTAGCGACTTCGTGATACTTGCTACCTAATAAAGGTAGACCTTGGCGAGAAAGAATTAACGCAGTTGGTGTTTCAGTTGAACGAAGAGCAATTTCCCATGCCGCGTATGTTTCGTTCACATCACATGGGCGAATAACGTTCATATTTGGAATACTTCTTAGCATAGCTAAGTGTTCAATTGGTTGATGTGTTGGTCCATCTTCACCAACGGCGATTGTATCGTGGGAAAAGAGATAAATGGCTGGTAATTTAGAAAGAGCAGCCATACGGATAGCAGACTTCATGTAGTCAGAGAAGACTAAGAAACATCCAACATAGGTCTTAAGACCTCCGTGTAAAAGCATTCCGTTTTGGGCACTCGCCATTTCAAATTCACGAATACCCCAGTTCACATTACGACCCTTTGGAGTTCTTGGTGTGAAGTCAACACCGCCATTAATATGAGTCATGACCGAACCAGCAACGTCAGCAGATCCACCCATTAAAAATGGAATCTTGTTATAAAGTTCATTTAGAGCTTTTCCTGAACTAACACGGGTTGAATCAGCATTTTCAACAAATTTTGGAGCTTTCTTGAAATAGCTAGAAACATCACCACTGACTGCACGTTCAAATTTCTTGGCGGCGCCTTGGTGAGATGCTTTCCAAGCAGACACTTTCGCGTCATACTCCTTGTGCGAGGCTATACCACGTTTGGCAAATGAATTTTTAAAATCATCGTAAACTTCTTGAGGAATAGTGAATGGTGGATAATTAAATCCGTAGAAAGCTTTAGCTTTCGCACCATCTTCTTCACCAAGTGGGTTACCATGAACTTTTGAGGTTCCTTGTTTTTCACTACCATAGCCGATCACGGTATGAACAATGATTAATGTTGGTTTTGATTTGGAAGTTTTTGCTTTTGCTATTGCTTGATCAATTGCTTCCACATCATTTCCATCCATCACTTCTAAAACATTCCATTCAGAAGCTTTGAAACGGTTTTTAACATTTTCGGAGAAGGATAAATCAAGTCCTCCATCAAGTGTGACAGCATTGCTGTCATAAATGAGAATAAGTTTATTTAACTTATGATGTCCAGCAAGAGAAATAGCTTCTTGTGAAAGTCCTTCTTGGAGACATCCGTCACCACATAAAACATATGTGTAATGATCGCAAAGCACGTTGCCTTGTGGGTATTGGTGACTAACAGCGCGTTCCGCCATGGCCATACCTACAGCTTGAGCAATACCTTGACCTAAAGGTCCGCTGGTCGCATCCACACCACATGTGTGCTTAAATTCTGGGTGTCCTGGAGTTAAGCTTCCGAGTTGGCGGAAGGCTTTTAAGTCATCCATGGATAAATTGTATCCAGACACATGAAGCATTGTGTAAAGAAGGGAACTAGCGTGACCGGCGCTTAAGACAAAACGATCACGGTTAAACCATGTTGGATCCTTAGGATCAGCAACGAGGTGGCGTGTCCAAAGAGTATAAAGGATTGGGGCACTACCTAAGGCCATTCCTGGGTGACCAGATTTGGCTTTGTTCACCACATCGATACACATGGATCTGATTGCGGCAACTGAGAGTTCTTTTTGATTCATCTTTTTTTCTCCTTAATTAATTTATTAATTATTCTTCGGCAATTTTGATACCGACATCTTTTAATTGAGCTTCATCAACTGGCTCTGGTGCATTACTCATTGGGCAAGTTGCTTTGAGGTTCTTTGGGAAGGCGATTACATCGCGAATGTTATCGGTTCCACAAATAATCATTGATAAACGTTCTAGGCCAAAGGCAATTCCACCATGTGGAGGGGTTCCATATTCGAACGCCTTCACAAAATAACCAAATTTTCTTGTAATATCTTCGTTGGTAAAACCAAGAATGTTGAAGATTTTCTTTTGCATGTCTTGGTCATAAATACGAAGTGAACCACCGCCTGCTTCATAACCGTTTATGACTATGTCATAAGCGGCTGATAAAGCCTTACTTGGATCACTGTCTAAATATTGCGCAGTTTCAGGTGTTGGACGTGTGAATGGATGGTGTAATGGTTTATATGAACCATCATGAATATCTTTCTCGAAAAGTGGGAAATCCACGACCCAGAGCAAATCATAAGTGTTTGGTTTCACGTAACCGAGCTCGTGAGCGTATTTAGTGCGTAACGCACCAAGCGCAAAGCACACCGGGTCATGCTGACCAGCAAGCACAAGAATAAGATCGCCATCTTTAGCTTTTGTCCTAGCAACAAATTCTTTCATTTGTTCTTCGTTCATAAACTTCGCTAAAGAGGATTCAACTGTGCCGTTGTTTACTTTGTAAACACCAATTCCACCAAACCCAAACTTCTTCGCTTCAAGTGTTAAATTATCAATCACTTTTCTTGATGTTACTGGAGCAACTCCCGGGACAACAAGAGCTTTAATTGATTCAGCAGATTGATAACCACTAAATTCAGTTTTCTTTAAGACGTCTGTTACTTCAATTAGATGCATTGCAAATCGAGTATCTGGTTTATCACTACCATAAACATCAACTGCTTCCTTATATGGAAGACGACGAAGTGGAAGCTTTAGATCATAATTAACAGTTTCCTTAAATACCTTCTTTAAGAAACCTTCCATAATAGTTAAGATTTCGTCTTGGTCAAGGAAAGACATTTCTAAGTCAATCTGCGTAAATTCAGGCTGTCTATCTTGTCTTAAATCTTCATCGCGGAAGCAACGGGCGATTTGATAGTAACGTTCAAAACCACCAATCATCAGCAATTGTTTAAACAATTGAGGTGATTGAGGAAGAGCATAGAAACAACCATGACTCACACGGGATGGCACGATATAATCGCGAGCTCCTTCAGGTGTGGAAAGAGTCAAACATGGAGTTTCAACTTCGATAAAACCATTCTCATCAAAATATTGGTGCGCCGCTTTCACGATTTGGGCTCTTTTTTCGAGATTATGTCTCATCACTGGACGACGAAGATCAAGATAACGATATTTCAAGCGCACATCTTCCAAGGCATCTGTATCATCAGCAATGATTAATGGAGTTGGATTAGCTTTACTAAAGACTTCGATTTTCTTTGCCAAAATTTCGATTTCACCAGTTTTTAAGGCTTTGTTAGGAACATCCTTTTTGTGGACTGTTCCTTCAACGCGGATAACGTATTCATTACGGACATCTGGTACACTTACTCCTTCTTGAACAGTAATTTGGATGATTCCGCTACGATCTCTTAGATCGATAAATTGGAGAGCGCCAAGATTTCTCTTTTTGCTCACCCAGCCAACTAGGCTAACTTCACGACCTTCATCTTTCAAAGAAAGATCTGTATTATAACAAGTTCTATTCATTGCCGTGCTCCTCAAAAAATTTCATTTCTGCAGCTTCATAATATTCTTGAAGCATTGTTCTAAGTGAGTTTGAAATATCTTCCCCACGAACTTTAGTTTGGACTTGGGTTGATAAGTTCTTCACTGTAAATTCACCATTTTTAAATTCATCTTCTCCAACGATGATGGCGAATTTAGCTTTCTTACGTAATGCGGTCTTAAATTGTGATTTGAAGGATTTTACTTCAAATGACATGTCAGCAATCATTCCGCTAAAGCGGATTTGGTTAAGTAAAACAGCACAATCACCAATATATTTAGCATCCATTGGCATAATATAGAAATCTAAACCAAAGGTGTCTGGTAGTTCTTTATTGAAGTGATTAAAGACATGATAGAGTCGTTCAATGCCGAGTGACATACCAACTCCTTCATAATCTGGACCACCAACATCTTTTAAAAGATGTGCGTAGTGTCCTCCACCACCCAAAGCACCAACTTCAGCTAATCCTTCAATTTCTTCAGCGTGGTATTCAAAAACAATACCAGTATAGTAATCTAAACCTCGAACGAGGTTATCATCAATTTCAGCTTCAATATTATAGGATTCGAGAATCGCCATCACTTCCTTGAGGTATGCTTTAGCGTGATCAGAAAGATAGTCCCTTAGTTTTGGTGCGCCTTTAACGATTTCGGCGTCCTCTGGGACTTTGCAGTCCAAAATACGAAGAGGATTAATCTCGTAACGACGTTTGCAGTCATCGCACATCTTATCAATGTATTTGGCAAAGTACTCTTTTAGAGCGATTCGATAGTTATTACGACTTTCTTCATCACCTAGAGAGTTAATTTTGACTTTCACCGGAACGCGGATTGATGAGAAACAATGAAAACCAAGGTTAATCACATCCGCATCTAAGTAAGCGCTTGGTGCACCAACGCATTCCACACCAAATTGATGGAATTGACGGTACCTTCCAGCTTGTGGTCTTTCATAACGGAAGCATGGTCCAAGGTAGAAATACTTTAATGGAAGATCAGCTTCCGCATAGAGTTTATTGGAAACAATGCTACGCATTACTCCGGCAGTCATCTCTGGACGCATGGTCACAGAGCGGCCACCTTTATCGTCAAAGGTATACATTTCTTTATGAACAATATCACTTGATTCTCCAACTGAGCGTAAGAAAAGTGGGGTGTATTCTAAGATTGGAGTACGAATTTCATCATAGCCAAAAATTGTGGCCACTGTTTTTAGACGTTCTTCAATTTCGGTATAGAAAACGGCTTCTGTGCCAATAATATCGTGTGTTCCTTTGACTGGGTTTTCCATAATAAAAACTCCTTTATTAATCGTTGATATTATAGAGAATTAACTCTATAAATGCAATTGATTATAATAGGAGTCAAAAAATATGATTAAAATTAATGGAAAACTCGGCTCACTTCATAGACCGATTTAACGTTTAACAAAACGTTCATCACATCGCGAAGTTGAGCAGCATTTTTGACATAAATTGTGCAGGCAATCGAGGTTGTCATGGTCGAGGAATGGAGTTGACAATTGAGCGAAGTAACAGAGACTTTTTGAGACGAGAAAATTTGCATCACATCGGTGACTAAATTCGCTCGATCATAACACTCAATTTTGAGGTCGACAGGATAGGTTCCATCCTTAAGGTCATCTTTCCAAAAAACATCGATCAGTCGCTTCTTTTCGTTGATAATATTTGGGCAATTTTTGACGTGAACGGTGATGCCTTTTCCCTTGGTAATATAACCCACAATTTCGTCTCCTGGAATTGGGGTACAACAGGACCCTAAAGTGATGGCAATTTTGCCAGCATTTGGGACATAAACCGGGCAGTCATCGTTGTCATTTTTCTTGACCTTGTCGACCTTGATTTCTTCTTTTGGTCTGACGTTAAGAAAATCAATGATTGCTGCCGGGATTGGGTTCTTGTTGGAGACCGCTAAATAAAGTTCATCTAAATCCTTCACACCAAACTGTTTGAAGACCTTATCTTGGTTAGCTAAACGCTCCATGTCGGATTCACCAATACCAATCGTTTTAAAGGCATCAATCATCGCATCTTTGCCTTTGGCAATCTTGTCATCTTTCATGAATTCGGCGTTCTTTTTGGCCAGGAATTTACGAATATGAGATTTAGCAAAGTTAGAGGTCGCAATATTTAACCAACCTTCATTTGGTCCAGTAGCGTTATTGCTTGTTTTAATCTCCACCACGTCACCAGTTTTTAAGGTGGTGTTTAATGGGACCATCGAGTTATTAACTTTTGCTCCAACGGCCTTTTCCGCCACTTTCGTATGAATCTTATAAGCAAAGTCAATCGGGGTTGCTCCTTGAGGAAGGTCGATAACCTTACCTTGTGGAGTAAAGACGTAGACATTCGCATTAAAAATATCATTGGACAAAGTCGACATGTATTCTTTAGCGTTTAAATCTTCTTCGCTAATCGTGACAAAGTCACGAAGCCAGTGTAAACGTTCTTCAATTTCTTTTTGTTCGCGGGAGGCATTATAGTTTGTGCCTTCTTTATATCTCCAGTGGGCGGCAACACCGCTTTCAGCAACTTCATCCATTTCTTTTGTTCTGATTTGAACTTCAAAGATGTTCCCATCACCAGAAAGTATACATGTATGTAACGACTGATACATGTTTGGCTTTGGCATGGCAATATAATCTTTGAATCGTCCAGGAATTGGTTTATATGTGGCGTGAATAATGCCTAAGATTTCATAACAGTTTAATTCGGTTTCGGTGATGATTCTCATCGCTAGGATATCAAAGATATCTTCGAATTGATGATGCTTTTGATAAATCTTACGATAAATCGAGTAGATCGATTTCACACGTCTTTCCATTTGAAAAGGAATACCTTTTTCGAAGAGGTCATCAGCAACCTTCTTTGAGAAAGTCTCTAGAGACTTCATGGCGTTTTTAACTTTTGAATTAACGAGTTGAGTAATCTCTTCGTATTTCTCTGGTTCAAGGTATTTTAGCGAAAGGTCTTCTAGTTCAGATTTGATCTGGTTCATACCTAAACGGTGCGCGATTGGAGCGAACACTTCTAGTGTTTCGCGGGCCAGGACGACTTGACGTTCAGGTGCTAAAGCACCTAAGGTACGCATATTATGTAATCGATCAGCAAGTTTAATCAAAATAACACGAACATCTCTAGCCATGCCTAAGAAAATCTTACGATGGTCTTCAGCAACGAATTCTTCTTCGGTTCGATGTGAGAGTTTTAAACGTTGAATCTTGGTTAAACAATCAACAAGATAGGCAATATCATCGCCAAATTCTTTCTTAATGTCTTCAACACTGGTATTCGTATCTTCGACAACATCATGAAGAAGTCCAGCACATAGAGTCGCAGGGCCAGCTTGAAGCTGAGCTAAGATATAACAAACCTCGATCAGATGATGAATATAAGGTTCACCAGATTTACGAACTTGCTTAGCGTGTTTTTTCTCGGCATACTTATATGCTTTCTCAATTAAATCACGTGATTTTTCATCACGAATATAAACATAGAAAACATCCTTGACTTCGTCAAAGGTGTGGAGTTTATTTTCGTTAGAAATATTCACTTGATTTGCCATCTTGCTAATTATTATATCAATCTTCTTTTAAAAGAAAAGTGAAGTAATATAGGCATAAAAAAAGAGGCCAGATGAACTAGCCTCTTATAAAGGATGAGTTTATTAAGCGATAAATTCAATTCCAACAATATAAATCGAGTAGTTATTCTCTGCAGAATCTTTGCTCGATAACACAAAGTCGGTTGTTCCACTAGCAATATCAAATTCAACGGTTTGTGTTGTAACTGTTGATGGAGTCAATGCACCAGAACCAGTAATCTTGGCTGTAACAGGTTTTTCAACACCGTTTACTGTGATAGAACCATCATCACGTTGTCCGCAAAGAGCGAAAGCAATTTTAGAGAACGAATAGCTAGAACCAATGGTAAGTGTAATTTCACCTTTTGCCTTACTCTTACCAAGCTTAAATGCGTCAACAAACGTAAATGCAGAAGTACCTGAACCACCGTTTCCGCCAAAATAGACATTACCGTTATTATCTTTAAATCCTGTAATAACAGCATCTCCATCGGAGACAAATCCGGAAAGAATTTGGTCTGCAGTTAAATCAGAGAATTTCTTACCATATTGATCGGCTGGATTATCAATCGTATATTTGACTGATTGAACAGGTGTTGCTTTTTCTTTCCATGTTGCTGTTAAGGTAACATTACCTGTAACAGTATATGGGAATGTAACAGCTTCGGTTCCAATGACCCATTTATCAAATTCTTTTCCAGTTGGAGCAGTAAATGTGCAGGTTGGTTCGCTAATCTTACCACCTTCTCCAACTTTGACTGGATCCATTGTTCCAGAGCCTTCTCCAGCAGCAAATGAAACGATATATTCGCTGGCCCATTGAGCATAAAATGTCACAGCAGCAGTTAAGTTATATGTTCCACCAGCTGGGATTAAGTCACCAGTATTATTGGCTTTCCATCCGGCAAAGGCTTTGCCTTCTGGGGCAACAAATGTTGAAGCTGGAAGAGTATAACTTCCCTCGGATGCTTCAACATCAGACATGGTTCCTGTTCCTTCACCACCATCAAATGAAACTGTATATTTCACAGATGAGTTAACGGTGATTGTATAAGTTGTTGAAATAACTTCGTCGTCTTCAACAGAAACAGTTACTGTTTTTTGTCCTGGTGTTGACATATCTGGAGTTGAGAATGTTGCTTGACTAGTAATATCTGCGTAGACATATCCATCTTTGCATGTTCCAGACACAACAAGTCCGTCGTGGTTGAATGTGTCACCAACTTCAAAAGTGATTGGATATGTTCCACTTAAAGAAATAGAAGCTAATGGAGAATACCATTGAGCAACAATGTAAGACCCTCCATCGTAGGAGCCAGTATAAAGCATCATATAACCAGTTCCATTTGAAGCGTCTTTTTGATAATAAGAACCTTGAGTGGTAGTCACTTCAGTCCAAGAACTATCTAAAGATGCGATATACGCTGTAGCTTCAGCATCTGTTATATCGACACTCATTAAAGTACCATTCTCTGGTTCGCTATACTCAGCATCGATTTCAAAATATGGAGGAACAACTCCGCCAAAATAATTTGTGAAATCAGCAAGTTCATCCGCTGACCATTCTTTTGTTGGAGCAACGCTTGTTCCACCTTGGGATGTGCCACCTTGTGATGTGCCACCTTGGCTTGTGCCACCTTGTGAAGCACCACCTTGAGAAGTGCCTCCTCCTGAGGTTACAGAAGTAATCACTGCGCTAGATGATTTTTTCTTTTTGTTAGATTTTTTTCCTCCAAGTGTACATCCCGCTAACAAAAGAGCCGAGACGATTGGAAGAATAAGGAATTTTTTATTCATATTAAAACCCTTCTTTCACATAATATTTTATATTATTTGAAGAAAAAGAAAAAGAGAGGATTTTTAATCCTCTCTTGGTTGTAATAGAAATTAACTTATTAGTCTTCCCTGATATTAAGCAATAAACGTAACGGTGTCAACACGAGCTTGATGAGCGATGTTGGCGTACTTAATGCTGCTTGCAGCAGATTTAAGTGTGACGGTTGTCTTCATGTTTGTTTGATCCATCTCAAATGTCGCATCAGTATTTTCGAAATTAAATGCGTATTGAGTTGGATTATCATTGAAGCTGAACCATTGGATTTCAAGCTTGCTGAATGCAGATGGGGCACTAAATGTAATGTCAAATGCCTTATACATTCTGAAAGAATTTTGTCCAGTTTTACTAACACAATCTTCAATGGTGTTTTGGGTATTGCTACCTAGTTCAATTAGAACAGTATAACCAGAATTTGAGAAAGTAACTGAAGTTGTATCTTGGGCACTTTTATCAGCGTTAGCTTTAAGGGTAACAGTGCCGTTACCGCCGCCTCCGCCGCCTCCGCCTTGAGAGGTATTGCCACCGCCACCTTGGGAGGTATTGCCACCGCCACCTTGGGAAGTGTTACCGCCACCACCTTGTGATGTGGTTTTTGAAGTAACTGTAGCACTAGAAGATTTTTTCTTGTTTGGCCTCTTTGCGGTTGTACAACCAGCAAGAAGAAGTGCACCTAAGACCGGGAGTAAAACTAAAGTAGTTTTTTTCATAAGTAATCAATAATCTCCTTTCTATTACTAATAGAAATGAAATCGTACGTTTTTCACTTCTACATTAAATATTATAACAAAAAGGACTTCGTGTAGATAACGAAATCCATTTTATTTTTAATAGATATATCTATTCTTGCTTGTCTTACTAGGCAAGACGATAGAAATCAACAGGTTCTGGAAGTTGACTAGCCTCACTTGTAACATCAACAAAAGAGAAATATCCAGATGAAGTTAAACCAAAAACATATTCTGTTCCTGATTTGGAATAATGGATATCAAACCCACCTTCATTTTGAACAAGGAACAAAGAGACGTTACTTGAATATGAGAAGGAAATCTTGCCACTGTTTGTTAATCCATTAATAAAGTATTCTGAGCGACTATCGGCACGGAAATGATCGCTTGTTGTTGATGTAAATGTGAAATAGGAATAATCAATTTGGTAACTGCCGTCAATCATATTATCGGAGTTCAAACTAACGACAAAATCAGTTGTCCCGTTTTGCATCTGCGTATTGGTTCCGATTCCAGAAAAACACTTAAGTGTTTCACGTGAGACAATTAGATATTTTCCTTCTCCAACACTGGTCGCTTTTTTCCATTGTTTATTTGCGTGTTGTTGAACAGTAATGCCTTCATATGTCAATGCACCATATTTTGATGTTCCACTAACACTTGTATCACCTAGATTAAGAGCATTCCAGCTAACTGAATCCTTAACTGTCTTCATGTTTGAATCATTTGAGTTAAGCATGATTGGCATGAGATTTGGATTCGTAAAATAGGCATTCACTGCACATCCGCGATCTTTAAATGAATCGCGATATGTAGTTGACTCATAATCATACGTATCTTGTAAAACATGGCCTTCAATTTCAATCTTACTAAATGTTGCTGGAGTAACAGCATCAGTTAGTTCCACTTTTAGTGAAACTAATCCGAGAAGATATCCGCTTGTTTGAGTTTGAGCGTTTTTGATTTCTACCCAGTTTGTACCAAGGTTTAAATTTGTTAGTTTGACATTGTTTGTTGTTGATGGGAAATTATCAAGAATTGCGTCGGCGTTAGTGTAGGATTCACGAGTGGTAATGTTATTTACAATAACAGTACCGGCTTCTTTTATAACTTCTTCATCTTTAACTTCGTCTGCTGGAAGTGTGTATTGGGCAAATGTGGCATCAACACTCTTAATTGTTTTTGTTTTGTCAACAGGTGTGATGATTAATGTTGAGTTGCCACGCATGGCGTAATGATTTTCCACAGCGGCATCCTTTTCTTTCATATATGAAAGAGCAACATTAACAAGATTATTGGCGTCTTTACATGTATTGGCTTTAAATGATGAGGAAGGTGTGGTCGTAAACGATGCTTCATCAAAATTGATGTTTGCGGTTGATTCATTGCCACTTGGGAAAACACGATTTGCATAATTAATGACAATTGATTTAATCCGGATATAACCGGTTGATGCACCAAGCTTAACATGAAATTCGCCCGACATATTCTTACAATCAATGATATGATCGCTACAAGTAGCGTCATCAGTTCCGCGAGCAGTATGGATCGCACTGGTTGGTGAATATTTTGTTCCGTTAATAGTAATATCGAAATGATTTTCACCAATCCATGAATCAATTGTTGAACTTCCATATGAGGTATTAATCCCTGTTGATGGATCGGTTTCAGGAGCGCTGGAGCAATTTAAAATAACAGATTCAACAGGATATTGGAAAACAGTTGATAATTCAAATGATCCTTCTGGGGCGTTTGCACTACCAAAAGCAAGTGCTCCACCATAGGTGGCAATCTTAGATGGTTGACCACGAAGGAACTTCCAAAAGTTTCTTCCAAGCTGAGTTACACCAGCACTGTCGCCATCAAAATATCGTTTATCAACCCAACCAAATTTCTTTTTATCATTGTTCGCGTTCGTGCCAACTTGATAAAAATCGGTTGAATCGGATTTTTCATAAACCGTTAAGACAATTTCCCTTTTAAATCTCTTTTCAAAAGAATAAACCGTAATTGTTGTTTTTCCAGGAGATAAACATGTCACCTCACCGTCAGGTCCTTCATCAAGAATCTTTACAGATGCAATAGATTCATTTGAAGATGTGTATGAAAATACTTTCTCTTCTTCAGGAATCGATGAAGGTGAAACTGATGAATCGATTGTAAAAACATCACCTACATAAGCTAAATGCGTCTTATTTGGAGATGCAGAAATAGATTGAATATGGTTTTCTCCAACTCCTGGTGTGCCTTCATATTCACCATAATCAGGCAAACCATCATAAGATGGAATTTTTTGTTCGCTTGGTGTTGGTGATTGGCTAGTTCCGGATTTTTTACTAGTTTTCTTAGAACCAGAATTACAGCCAGCTAAAAGAAATAATGCTACTAATGGAAGAATTATTTTCTTTGTGTTCATAGGCGGGGGTTCCTTATAAATAATTATCGCACAGGTGCGCTAGATTGGTGAAGATTATATTTTGAAATTCGAAATTCAAGCGTCTTTGCACCTTTAAATGAGGAGAGGTTAAAGTGGCCTTCAACATTCATTAAAGACGCTGACTGAATCTCATCTTTGCTCATATTAAAACCGAGTAATTTTGATTGGATTGTTAATGGTGTGGAGAGGTGTTTTCCTTCGGAGATAAATGTTAGACCTCTCGTTGGAATATTCTCTATAGAGAATAGAGGTTCTTCAAAACCCATTCCGAATGGAGCAAATTGGCGAACAAGTTCATAGTTCGACATGGTGATCTCAGAAAGGGAAATATCGATGCTTGGATGTTTGCTTTCTTCAATCCTATATTGCTCACAAAGTTTGAGGAATTCTTTTTTAAATTCTTCAAAGTCATTTGCTTTGATGGATAAGCCTCCAGCAAAGGAGTGTCCACCACCAGTAACAAGATATTTTTCGAGTGATTTAAATGCTTTTGTGACATTAAATCCTTCTTTTGATCGAATTGAACCTTTTAAGATTTCAGGATGTAAAACATCCTTTGTGAAGACTAAAGAAGGAATGTTATATAGATTTAAGAACCGATTGGCAATCAAACCAATAATGCCTTCTTTTGTATCAATGTTAACACAGATACCAGGTAAACTAGAGAAGTCCTCTTGAAGGTTATCGACGGTTTCTCGGGTAATTTCTTTTCGCTCGGCGTTGATGCGGTTAATCCAATCACATAGTGAATAAACATCCTGGTCATTATCAGTTGTGAAATATTTCACGAGAAGATTGGCCTCGTTTTTCTCCATCAAACGTCCAATCGCGTTAATTTTTGGGGCGATTTCCATCGAGAATGATTTCTCGGAAATGATTGGAGATTCCGCTAATAAGCGGAGAGGAAGGTATTTATTCTTCTCAAAATTGTTCACAGCAAGTCGAACAAGGTCACGATTTTGACCTTTTAATTCCATCATGTCGGAAATGACACTTAAACCAGCAATCGTCACTAAATAATCATCGTATGAACCAAGGAGTGCAGCTGAAACATATAACGCCATAAATCCGCCCGAACCAATAATCTCTGAAATTTCGGAAACAGTTGGATGAATAATTTCGTACGCTTCAGTTCTTACTTCAGGAACTTCATGATGGTCAATGACGATGACATCAATACCAAGTTCTTTGGCACGATGAATCGCTTCATGTTGAGAGATGCCGTTATCGACACAAATAATTAGTTTGTAGCCGGCTAAAGCGATCTTTTCAACGTTTTGGACATTAAGTCCATATCCGTCTAAATAACGTGATGGAATGTAATAAGAAACATGGTAATTGAGGATTTGGAATGTGCGATACATAATTGATGTGGCGCTGATTCCATCACAATCATAATCACCATAGATAATGATCTTTTCGTTGTTTTTGATTGATTCAAAAATACGTGACTTAACTCGATTCATTCCTTTAATCGAAGTAGGTTCAATTAGATGAATCTCATCTAAGGGACATGACATCTTTAAAAACTCATCTTCAGAAAGGTGATAGTAATTTAGAAGTTCGAGATATAAACGGTCCATATTTAAGTAAATTAAAGGGCTATTTAAATAGCCCTATTAAAATTAGTCGTTAATACCGATAAAGATTGTTTCTTGTGGTTCACTTGTTTTTGGTTTAAGTGAATGTTGTTTGTTTTCTTTATGGCGGCGTAATTTTGGTAAGCGAACCTTGCTGAATAAGCGATCAAAGACACTAGCAAGTGGACCCATAAGTGAGAGCACTGCAAGAACAGTTAACACTGTTCCGACAATCACTGCACCAAAGAGGATTGTTAATTCAACTGGTCCGAAACCAAAGAAGTTAATCGCCAGGTATCCACCAATTAATGTAAAGGTGAAGACTGGTAATGCGCTAAGTGAAGCAGCGCGAGCAACAAGTGCGCTTCTCTTTGTCGCGTCATAAGCCTTTTCTTCTTTATCAAGTTCTTTCTCTCTACTTAGGTAGAAGAGAGCAGTTAATAATGATGAGATGGCAACGATTGGAAGCAAAATTGCACTCACGGATGATGTGGCTAGACGTGTAAGTGTCAATAATCCGTATGTAACGGTTGTCACACCAGTGCTCACAACAAGTAAACTACAAGCACGGGATAAACGATAACGGAAAGCGCAGTAGACAAATGCGGCTGCTAAAGTAATACCTGTTGCTAAAGCAATTTCGCCTTGATTTGGAGTTGAAACGGTTTCACCAGTGACACGAACATCGGCGGTGACACCACTTTCAATAATTTCATATTTTTCAACAAGGCTAACCACCGCATCTTGTAAATTCTCCGCATCTTTTAAATCTTCTCCATCCTTGTATTGGACTTTATCGTTGGAGAGCACATTATCAAATTTAGCAACATATTGATATGTTGTCTTTTCGAGTTTTTCATCAAGATCGTAACTCTTTGTTTCCTTAAATTCGACAGAAACATTTTTCACATCAACGGCTTTGCCGTCGATAACAATCTTGGCTAAGATTTCATCACTAAAGAGTGTGGAATTTAATCTGTCATCATCAGCTTGAATTGATGTATAGATGACTGAGTGATCATCTGACGCTTTCTTGGTGTTAATTGGAGAACCATTTAATACACCAAAGGTGATGATACCAGCTAAGGAAGCAATCAATAAGACACCACCAACAATACCTAACGCTTTGCGTTTTTTAGTAAAGTCAGTTTTCTCATATGGACTTTCAAAGTTTGGTTTTTCATCAAGTGCAATGTTTGGAACTTTGCTTTCATCAATATTAAACAAACTATATTTAGTTTGAATATTTGTTGTATTGGCTAAAAGCCAATTCAAAATACGATAGACAATGTGGAATAAAACAAAGGAAATAATTGCACCAAAGAAAGCGATAACTCCGAAAGATTTTAAAGCTTCGCCTCCAAGGAGGTAGAAGAGTAATCCACTTGCACCAACTAAAACTGTTCCATCAAGAACAATTAAGTTTGAACGTCTAAATGCTTCCGTATTAGCTTTCTTTAAACTACGTCCTTTATAAACTTCATCACGGAAGCGATGCATATAAACAATTTCACCAAAAATCGAAAGTAGAGCAACAACAATACCTCCAACAATGGCTGCAACATTGAATGTTGGAGTCATGGCGAAGAATAGTAAATACGTGAAGAACAAGCTTAATAAGCTTGTTGCAATCGCGGCCAAAGATTGTAAACGGAAGAACATTGCTAAAAGCAAAGAAACAATGACAACACCAATTAAAGTTGCTTTAAGTGTGGCTGACCAAGCAAGCTTAGTGCTATTTCCTTCAAAGGAAATGAGGTTTTCATAAGAAGCTTCAACAGTGAGATAGTTATATTTAATCCCACCATCAACGGTGACGTCTTTAAACTTGTTTTCAACAGCGACTTCGTATTCTTTCGCGTTAAACATTCCTAAAAGGAATGAAGCTTGTTGATTAGCTTTCTTTAAAGCGGTTAAATCGTATTCGCCGGATTCATTAGCAGATCCACAGAGGAAACGTAATTCGGTTTCGGCTTCTTTTGAATCTGGGTTCCAAATGTTCTCGTGGTTCCAAGAACAAATAACCTTTTCGGCTGAATATGGGTTTTCAGATGCTTTTTCAATGGAGTCATCATCACCCCAGTTTCCACAAAGGAAAACATCAGGATTTTTTTGTTCGCCTTCTTCTTCGCTTTCTCCTTCGCCTTCATCAACATCAGCGAATTTTGGAAGTAGGAGACTTTTTTCTCCAGAATCTTCTGATTCTTCATCTTCACCGCTAACAACTTTTAAGAAAGTTTTGACGGCTTCACTATCGGAAACAGGGAAAATAACATAAGGAATTGTGCCTGAATCACGATAAATATAAGCTTCAACGTCCTTAAAGACGTTTTCAGCAAAGGCTTCATCAAGGTTTCCTCTTAAAGAGAAATCCTTGCCGGAGAATTCAAGTAAACGAGAAACATAGTTAAATAAGGTGTCGTCTTGGGTCGAGAAAGAAACAGAAATCGTATCTGCATAAACTTGGCTTGGGTCGTCTTTGTTTGTGCCAATCTTAACAGAATAGTCTTCGACATTCATGAGGTCTAAACGTTCCTTCATGATATCGGCAACTTTTTCTGCGGCATCTGCTTTTACTGGATCAGCTTCATTTTCTTTATCCTTAAGGGTAAAGACAATTTCACGACCAGAAGCGAATTCACGACCTTCTTTCATTTTGGTAAATGTTGGAGCAAAAGATACGCCAACACCGATTAAGATGGCGATGACCATCGAGATATAAGCAATTAAACGACGCATAACTATGTTCTCTTTCTTGTATTTTCTAGACCTTAATTAAAAATTAAGTTTGCTTTTAAAGAATACTACTACTCCTTTGCTTAAGCAAGGAAAGTTTTCAGAAACGTATTGGAAAACTATTATCGATTGTTTCAAATTATTGAAAAATCAATAATATAGAATAAATAGAAAATAATCGATAAAATCGACTAAATTTGTTTAGAAAGTCTCTCTGAATGATGTTTTAAAAAATACTCTTTTCCAACAAGAGTGATTTCTCTTCCGCGAGGTGTTCGGTTAATTAAACCGATTCCAATCAAATATGGTTCACAAATCTCTTCCAGAGTTGATGGATCTTCCCCGAATGATGAAGCTAATGTATCAAGACCCACCGGGCCGCCATTAAACCTCGAAATAAGTTGTGTTAGATACATCAAGTCCGTCTCATCGAGTCCAATCTGGTCAACTCCAATTCTTTGCAAAGCATCTTTTGTGATATCGATTGTGATTGTGTTTTTGCCTTGATTAGTTGCAAAATCACGTACTCGTCTTAACAAACGATTAGCAATACGGGGTGTGCCTCGAGAACGAATGGCAATTTCATGTGAAGATTCTTGGTCAATTTTGTTGCCCAAAACAAAAGTCGAACGTTTAATGATTTGTTCAATTTCTTCTACTTTGTAGAAGTCGAATTTAAAATTAATGCCAAATCTTTGCCTTAAAGGCCACGATAATGAACTAACTTTTGTTGTCGCTCCAACAATGGTAAATGGGGGCAGATCAATCACAATATTTTGGGAATCTTTATCGTGTTGAATAAGGATAGAAATTTGGTAATCTTCCATTGCTCCATAAAGAAATTCCTCCACCACTTTTGGCAGTCGATGAATTTCATCAATAAAAAGGACTTGTCCGGGTTCTAAAGATGAAAGAATGGAAGCCATATCACCAATCTTTTCAATTGTTGGTCCGCTAATCGAAATGAGCTTTTGTTCTAATTCATTTGCAATGACGTGTGCTATCGTTGTTTTTCCTAGTCCAGATGGGCCATAAACAAGAACATGATCCAGAGCTTCGTTTCTTTTCTTAGCTGCGCTAATAAAGACACGGAGGTTCTCTATAAGAGAACGTTGCCCAAAAAACTCATCAAAAGAATGAGGGCGAAGAGCGTTTTCAACCTGCTTTTCTTCTTTACTTTCAACTGTGCTGCGCATAAGGTCTTAACCTCCTTAATGCCTCTTTGATAATTTCTTCATTTGAGGCATCTGGTATGTTGATGCCGGACAAAGTTGAAATAATATCTCGGTTTTTATATCCAAGACGTTTTAAGGCAAATTGAACTTCTTCATACTGGTTAACATTGATGTTTTGATTTAAGTCGAAGAAACCACGAAGATCAAGAAGAATTTGGGCTGATGCTTTTTGTCCAATCCACTTAATACTTCTTAAAAAGAAGAGATTATTGCTTTCAATTGCTTTCTTCAGGTCTTGATAGTTACATTCACCAAGAATTTTTAATGCTGTTTTTGGACCAATTCCATTAACCGAGTTAAGTCCGTAATAAACTTCTCTTTCTTCGATAGATGGGAAACCAACCAAGTAATAACCATCTTCTTTTAATAGGTCTTGGACATAAACTTTAGTTTCATCACCAATTTGAAAAAGTTTTGGTTTTGAAACAAAAATGTAATAACCAATCGCGTTTGTTTCAAGCACGATGGCGTGAGGTAGGACACGAGTGATGCGTCCAATAAAATAGTCAAACATAGTGACTCCTTCCTCGTTATTCCTTATATATATCTTTATCGTAAAAAAAGCGGCAAATTTGCCACTTTTCTTAAATTTTTTTATTTTGTTATCTTTTTGGAGGCTTTGGAGAAGGGATTTCAACACGCTTATGTTCACTAATTTTATGGAGATGTTCAATGCGTTTTTTTGCTTCTAAATTGACTTCTTTACCTATAAGGTAATTATCTAAGTCAACATAAGAGATTCCCATTTCTGTTTCATCAGTTTGACCTTCGAAAAGTCCTGCCGATGGAACGCGATTATATAAATCTTCAGAGATTCCCAAAATTTTTGATGATTCCCGCACTTCTTGTTTTGTTAGATGCACAATTGGCAGGATATCGGCGGCTCCATCACCGTACTTTGTGAAGTAGCCGACATAGCGTTCGTCCCAATTATCTGTGCCTAAAACAAGACCGGAGTGTTCTTGAGCATATGCAAATAATGCACACATGCGCATACGCACTTTTAAATTAGATTTAGATAAACGTAAGAAGTCTTTGCCTTTTAAATCCTTGAGATATGAATGATAAGTCTCAGTCAAAGAGATGACTTCGAGGTTAACATCAAGTTGCTCAGCAACTTTTTTAGCATCTTCGATATCTTTTGGATTGGATTCAATGTCAATACAATAGCAATAAAGTTTATCTTTTCCAACAGCTTTACGGGCTAAGGCTGCAACTAAAGAAGAATCGACTCCGCCGCTTAATCCTAAAACATAGGCTTTGCAGCCAGATTTGTCTAAATAATCCTTTAAAAAGGATTGGATTTCTAATAAATAAGCTTCTAAATTCTTCATTATTCTAAATATTCGAATTCAAAGTCACATAAGAAGACACTGTCTCCATCTTCGGCTCCAGCTTCTTTTAGTGCTTCCTCAACTTCGATTTTCCTTAAATAGTTTATCAGGCGCATCAAACCTTCATCAGTAGAAATATTGATCAATGAATAAGTTCGTTCAATTGATTCTCCGACAAGGCGATAGACATGATCTCTTTCTTTAATAACCTCAAAGATTGGTTTTTGATCTTTATAAGCATTATAAACTTTAGTTTCGACTTTGTCTTTAGTTCCCATTAATGGGAAAGGATCAGTTTTTGAAACCAGTTCATAACATTTTTTAACAAGTTCATTAATTCCATCGTGTGTTAAAGATGAGATTGGAATTACTTCCGCTTTAACTTTTTTCTTAAACTCTTTGAGTTTATCTTCTGCTCCATCCTCATCCATTTTAGTTGCCACAATAATTAACGGACGTTTTTCTAGACCCATGCCGTACTCTTTGAGTTCGTTTTGAATTTGTTTAAACGATTCATATGGATTTTCATCACTCATTGAAACAAGATGGACAATAACGCGACATCTTTCAAGATGTCTTAAGAATGTTAAGCCTAAACCCTTACCAAGGTGTGCACCTGCGATTAATCCTGGTAAATCAGCCATAACAAAAGTTTCGTATTTGGAAACGTTTACCACTCCTAAATTTGGAGCAATAGTCGTAAATGGATAATCGGCAATTTCCGGATTTGCATTACTTACAACACTTAAAAGTGTTGATTTACCAGCATTTGGAAGTCCAACCAATCCGACATCAGCTAAAAGTTTTAACTCTAGGATCAGACGTTTGGTTTCGCCTGGTAAGCCGTTTTCAGCAATACGCGGAACACGGTTCTTGTCGGATTTAAAAGCAGCATTGCCTCTTCCACCACGACCGCCTTTAGCTACAACAACTTCTTGACCATCTTGGGATAAGTCGCAAAGGAACTCGTGATTCTTCTCTAAATAAACAACAGTACCTAAAGGTACATCGACATAGACATCATCTGCACCGCGTCCGTATTTGTTCTTGGTTAAACCTTTTCCACCATCTTGTCCAATGATGACTTTAGAGTGACGGAAATTAAACAATGTGTTAATTGATTTATTCGCACGAAAAATAATCGAAGCACCACGACCACCATTTCCACCACTTGGTCCGCCTTTAGCGACGTACTTTTCGTGGAGAAAGGCAATCATGCCATCTCCGCCTTTACCGGATCTTACTTCAACTACTACTCGGTCAATAAACATACACTCACATTATATACGTAAGATAACAAAAGACCACTTTTTTGTGGTCTTAATTGTTTAAGTAAAATAAAAGACCTCTTCAGAGGTCTAATATTTTTCAACTTACTTGGCGTAAACGCTAACGCGTGTTTTAGAACGTCCAACACGTTCATATTTACAAATACCAGAGATGGTTGCGAAGATGGTATCATCTCCACCACGTTTGGTATTCACACCTGGAAGAATTTTTGTTCCTCTTTGGCGGTAAATAATTGAACCTGCGGTACAAAATTCTCCATCAGAAACTTTTGCACCAAGACGTTTGGATTCGCTATCACGTCCGTTTTTAGTTGAACCAACACCTTTTTTAGAAGCAAAGAGTTGGATATTTAATCTAAATAACATAACTAATTTCCTTTCTCGATTACTTGAACGAATTTTGGATATGTTTCCTCAATAGTTTTTAATTGAGTAAGCACAGTTTCTAAGACATTGTAATCGTGCTCATTCGCCGTTTTTAATTCTGTTATTTCGAAGTAACCTTCATCAGTTTTGAATGTATAACATTCAGGATGAACGATGGCGTTTGCTCCACCAATGATGATTGAGCTAACTCCAGCACAGATGAGGTCTTCTCCTTTTGGTGCAGAATTAGAATGGCCTTTGACTAATATACTTTTAATTTTTTGTTCTGCTTTTATGACAGTAACTTTGATCATAAATTAAGCAACGATGCTTTCAATAACAACGCAAGTATATGGTTGACGATGACCAATCATACGACGAGCGGAATTATGTTTAGCTTTGTATTTGTAGATGCGAATCTTTTTACCAAGTCCGTTTTTCACGACTTTCGCGGTTACTTTCGCTCCTTCGACATATGGTGTACCGACTTTAACTTCTTTGTCCGCGACAAGAAGAACCTTCTCAAAGCTCACTGCTTTGTTTTCTTCTACATCGAGTTTTTCAACAAAAACCTTTTGTCCGACTTCGACGCGAACTTGTTTTCCACCAGTTTCAATGATAGCGTACATAAATATACCTCGACTTTCTCACTCAAGACTCGCTATTAAGGTCTATTACTATAAGTAATAAGTTAGTTACCTTTTCTATGCGGTTGTAGCTTGTGAGGCGACAACGCTTATTAATATATTATTAATGAAAGTGTTTGTAAACATTTTTTTACAAATGTAAACCTTATTTTAGCGAAAGTGGCCTTTTTCTTTGAAGGAATAGAAACCATTTTTGAAGATGATAACATGATCATAGAGCTTCATTCCAAATTCTTCTGTTTTGTCTTTAAGAATCGAAGTTGAAATGACATCGTTCTCGCTAGGTAAGTGTGATTCATCTGGATGATTGTGCACAACAATGAAAGACGTGCATTTTGAATCCAATAATTCGGACATAATTTCTTTGAAATTAAAGAAACATGAATCATATGTTCCTTTATACTTAGTGACCTCGCGAATGATTTCTTTTTTCCGATTCAGCATGACTAAAATAACAACCTCATAATCAAAGTTTTCAAGATAGCGAAAACGATCGACGATTTGATTTGTCTTAGTTATTTGCTCTGGTAAGGCATATTTCGTTGATGATAAGCGTCTATGCAATTCAAATGCGGCGATTAATTTTAACGCATTTACTCGGTTTAATCCTTTTTGCGCTATAAGCGCACTTAATGAAGCTGTAGAAAGGTGAGGGAGCGTGATGAAGGTCTCTAATAAGGACCTTGCAATCTCAATCGCTGAATGCCCCCTCACCCCACTTCCGATGATTAAAGCGAGTAGTTCTTGGTCGTCTAATTCACCAATGCCATAACAAAAAGCTTTTTCACGAGGCTTTGCCTCCTTTGGTAAATCGGCAATTTTCATTTCCAAGTAAATTTCCAACCACCAGGGACAGTTGAGCTGCCTTCTTTAGACATGAATAATTTATAAATTACTACTGCCATCAAAGAAACAGCCAGAACAGTTAATACTGCTGTTAATGTGAGCTCGCCAGTCTTAATCTCGGCGAGTTCTTCTCTAGTTAATTTGCGCATAATTTGTCTCCTTTCACTATCTATATGCGTAAAATAAAGACAAATTTTTCACACGAATTAAAAAAGGTACCAAAGGTACCTTAATTTTTTGAGGTGGGAATCTCATTTACCAGTTGTAAGCTTTAAGATTTCGACTTTGTATTCGCGAGCAACACGCACAACACAGATGTCACCAACTTTTTTACCAACAATGGCTTTTCCAAGTGGAGAGACATTGGAGATCAATCCTTTAGTTGGGTTAGCTTCAACTGTACCAACGATGGTATAGGTTGCCTTGGTGTTATCGCTAAGATCTTTGATTTCAACTGTTGAACCAAGAGCAACAAGCTTACTTGTTTGTTTCTTTTCTTCGATAATTTTAGCATTTGCTAAAATATTTTCGATTTCTTTAATTCGAGCTTCAACTTCAGCTTGTTTATTACGCGCTGCATCATAGTCGGCGTTTTCGCTCAAGTCGCCTTGTGCACGAGCGGCAGCAAGTTGATCCAAGACTTCTGGACGATCAATATCAATTAAGTGACGAAGTTCTTTAGTTAACTTAGCTTCGCCTTCTTTTGTTAATTCAATTTTTTCTGTGGCCATCTTTTAAAGCCTCCTAAATCGCAATAAAGAGTTTACCAATCATATTTAATGTTGTAAACAACAAATTATTTAATTTCCTTCATTTTTGGGTCATCAAGGAAGCAATTGAAAACTTCTTCAACTTCTTCAAGCTCTTTTTCGTCTTCAATGACCTCAATTGAAGAATCCTTTTCGTTTATCGAAACAGGAACGACATTATCTTCATCACCTTCTTTATACAAGAAGGCATACATTTTTTGACGTTCTTCATTCTCGTATGTGAAGAGAATTTTCATCACTTGTTCGACTCCGTTTTCATCGGTAATTAAAATTTCATCTTCCAACAATGGGTTTTTCATTTCTGTTCCTCCAGTTTTCTAAGATATCGTTCTAGAATCACGACAGCTGCGTACTCATCTACATGCGCTTTGCGTTTTTCATAAGACAAATTCATTTCTTTTAATTTTTCGTCTGCATCAATCGTTGAGTAAGATTCATCAATTTCGTGAATAATTAATTCGCTATTTGCTATAAGCAAATCATTTTTAAATCTTAAGCAACTTTTGGCATGTGGAGATAGGTCGCCTGATTCGTAATATGGAACCCCAATAACTAATTCATTTATATTTTCTTTTTCACAAATTTCTAAAACATGCTCTCGCGCTTTTTTAAAGTTTCCTTTTTCAAACCGATAAACTTCTCTTGGATGTACTGCGATGCTTATAGCATCGGTAACAGCAATACCAAGTGTTGTAGTTCCTAAATCAAGTCCGAGGATTTTACTCATTGAAGAGTCTCCTTGAATAACTGAATAGCGGATTCTATCTTTGTTGAATCGCGGCCAGAACCGTTTGCCATATTCGGGCGTCCTCCGCCACCACCCCCGAGGTGTTTAGCGACTTCTCGAACAAGATTTCCAGCCATATTTTTTCGTAACGCTGAGCCACCAATAAATACTGAAATTGGCAGAGAATCACCATCTCCTCCTATAAGGAGGATAGCATAATCATTAAATTTGACTTTAAGATCATCACCCATGGAATTTAGATTTTCCATTGAAGCGCCTTTAACATATTTCGCTAAAACCTTATATCCTTTAAGATCGATAAACTGTTCAAGGGCATCATTAGCGCTTGAGTGAGAGATTCGATCCATCAGCGACGATAAGCGACGATTAACTTTGTTGAGTTCCTCTAACATATTATGAATCTTATTTAATGCATCACTGGTGCTATAAGCACCAACGCTCTCAACAATTTGTTTTAAAGTGTCTTGTCGTTCTTTTATTAATTCATAGGCACCAACAGATGAACGACCTTGAATTCTTCGCACTCCAGATGCGATTGATGATTCGCTTTCAATAACAAACACTCCAATTTCAGAAGTGTTCTTAACGTGGCAACCACCACAAAATTCAATTGACCTGTTGCTATAAGCAACAACACGAACTTCATCACCATATTTTTCAGAGAAGAAAGCTTTAGCACCAAGCTTATTTGCATCGGCTAAAGACATGATTTGGATGTTTGCTGGAATAGCTTCAGCAATCATTTTATTGACCTCAGACTCAATAGCTTTTAATTCTTCGCTAGTAATTTTACTATAATGAGTGAAGTCAAATCTCATATAATCCTTACATACGTAAGAACCCATTTGTTTAATGTGGTTTCCCAGCACTTTATCCAAAGCAGCTTGTAAAAGGTGTGTTGCAGTATGGTTTCTTTCGATTAATCGACGATCTTCGATATTAATTTCAGCTCGCACTTCATCGCCTTCTCTAATAACACCGCGTTTTACTTTGACAGCATGAAGATGTTGCTTATTTGGAGCTTTAACTACGTTAAACACCTCTAGAGTTGTAGAATTATTGGAAATTTCACCTGTGTCTGCAACTTCGCCACCAGATTCGGCATAGAAATTTGTTCTCGACAAAATGATCTCGCCTTCGTCAGAAATCTCTTTTACTCGGACTCCATCTTTGAAACATCCGATAACAACCGCTATAAGCGGTTCTGGTTCATAAGTAAACTCAGATGGAGCGACAAATTCGAGTAGGTCTTTTGACTGTTTATGCATGCTTTGTGCATTTGAACGAGCTTGACGAGCACGTTCTTTTTGCTTTTCCATCTCTTTTTCAAAACCATCTCGATCAACTTTAACACCTTTTTCAGCACAAATCTCAATTGTTAAATCAATTGGGAAGCCGAATGTGTCATAGAGTTTAAAAGCATCGATTCCAGAAAGTTCATTTTTGCCAATAATCATTTCACGAAGCATAGCTTCGCCAGTAGTCAATGTCTCAAGGAATTTTTCTTCTTCGGCTTTAACCATCTTAGCAATACTTGGTCCTTTAGAAACATTTTCTGGGTAGAACTTAGCATAGATGTTGATAACAACATCAACAAGTGTGTACATAAATGGTTTTTCAATGCCAATTTGTTTTGCAAATCTCATTGCACGTCGGACAAGTCGACGTAAAACATATCCGCGACCTTCATTTGAGAAAATTTCGCCATCAGCAATCGCAAATGTCACAGCTCTAATATGATCAGCAATAACTCTGTAATTGGTAAGGTATGGAACTTTATATGGTTGTTGAGCTATAAGCTCAATCTTTTTAATAATTGGTAGGAATAAGTCTGTTTCAAAGTTCGTTTCTGTTCCTTGTAATACGCAAGCAATACGTTCTAGTCCAGCGCCTGTATCAATGTTCTTGCTTGGTAATTCCTTGTACTCACTCCTTGGTGTGCCAGGAACGGCGTTAAATTGTGAAAAAACAATACCCCAGATTTCAATGTATCTGTCGTTTTCAATTTCTTCACGAAGTAGACGAACGCCTAAATGTTTAGGATCATACTTTTCACCACGGTCAAAAAACACTTCTGTGTTTGGCCCTGCTGGACCTTCGCCAATTTCCCAATAGTTTCCTTCTAAAGGGATGAGATGTGACTCTTCAACACCTTCTTTTAACCAAAGTTGATGTGTTTCTTCATCAATTGGGTTATATGTGAAATAGAGCTTATCTTTTGGCATTCCAAAATATTTCTCACTTGTGAGAATTTCAAATGCATATGGAATAACTTCCTTTTTAAAGTAGTCTCCTATGGAGAAGTTACCAAGCATTTCGAAGAATGTATGATGTCGAGCAGTAAAACCGACATTTTCAATGTCATTAGTACGAATTGACTTCTGGACATTGGTGATTCTTCGGCTTGGTGGTACTTCACTACCATCCATGTATTTCTTTAAAGCGGCCACACCCGAATTAATCCAGAGTAAAGTTGGATCTTGGTATGGAATTAAAGAAGCACCTTTTTCAACATGGTGTCCTTTGGATTTAAAAAAGTTTAACCATGTTTCACGAATTTCTTGACCGGTCATGTATTTCATATCTTGACCTCCTAAACAAAATAAAAAAGTATCTCAGAGGAACGAACTTATCGCGGTACCATCCTCTTTCAATACTTTGTATTGCACTTAATTAGTTTTCTCTTTAACGCAGAGACACGATGATTCTTCATCATCTCCAAAGGAGTGGCAAGTTCCTTTATCGGAGCACAATAAATATATCACAAATTCGAATAATTAAAACAATTATTCAAGAATTTCTGGGTATTTTTTCATGATGTAGTCGAGATCTTTATCTCCTCGTCCACTTAAATTGACAAGGATTGAACCAGAATGACGAGTACGAGCAATGCGAATGGCGTAAGCTAGTGCATGTGCTGATTCGATTGCCGGAATAATACCTTCAAGTCTTGAAAGAAGCTTGAAAGCTTCTAACGCTTCCTCATCAGTCACACTATCATATTCAACTCGACCAATATCATGAAGGAAACAGTGTTCTGGTCCAACTCCTGGATAATCTAGACCAGAAGCGATGGAGTAAGCATTAGCCACGCTACCATCTTTATTTAATAAGACACGGTTTTTAAATCCATGGAGAACATAAGGCTTACCAAAAGTCATCGATGCGGCATTTTTACCAATTTCCTTTCCAGTACCCATTGGCTCAACACCAACAATTTGGACTGGATCATTTAAGAAAACTTCAAACATACCGATAGCGTTACTTCCGCCACCGACACACGCACAAACAATATCAGGTAATTCTCCAGTCATTTCTAAGAACTGTTCACGTGCTTCTCGACCAATAATTTCCTGGAAATCCCTCACAATTAGTGGATAAGGATGAGGTCCGACAGCTGAACCCATAAGATAGAAAGCATCTTTAGATTCTTTTAAATAATTTACAAAAGCAACATCAACAGCTTCTTTTAGTGTTTGAGTTCCTTCATAAACTGGAATAACTCGTGCTCCAAGCATTTTCATGCGGTTCACATTTGGTGCTTGTTTTTCCATATCAACAGCGCCCATATAAATGTCACATTTTAGACCAAAATAAGCTGCTGCAGTTGCCACAGCTGAGCCATGAGAACCAGCACCAGTTTCGGCAATTAACTTAGTTTTGCCAAGATATTTTGCTAAAAGTGCTTGGCCCATGCAGTTATTTAGTTTATGAGAACCATTATGGTTTAAATCTTCTCTTTTCAAATAAATTTGAACTTTTCCAAGGTAATTTGAGAGACGTTCACAGTGATAAACTGGTGTTGGTCTTCCTTGGTAATTCTTGCGGATTTCACGTAATTCGTTGATAAATTTCGAGGATTTACAAATGGTGAGGTAGGCATTATAGATTTCTTGGAAAATCTTGTTTGTTTTTTCATCAAAATAAGACCCACCATATTCGCCAAAATAACCGTCTTTTGTCGGATATTCTTTACGATATGTCGCGAAATTTATTTCTTTATTATTATTAATTTTAATAGGATTTGTTTTGCCTCTTCGATCAAGTGGTTTTGGTGCGTTGTCTGGAATAAGATAAGCTTTACCTTTCTTCTTTAAACCTTCGATGCGGTTTTCCTGGCATAAAAGACGAACACGACGTTCGTTAATTCCCCACTTTTCTGCTGCTTCTTTGACTGAAATATACATTGTTCCGTTCCTCATCTTTCGGCACAATTATAAAATACCGATAGCAAAATAACAAGTACATTCAAAAACTCATCAAAAAATTTCTATATACAAAAAGCGTTAAATTTTGTAGAATTTAAGCAACATTTCAAATTTTCAGATAATTAATGAATTATTAGAAAACTTTCACCAAATTAGGTGAATCAAACATAAATAGAAAGTGATTAAGAGGTAAAATTATGAAAAAAGGTCTCTTCTTAATGGCAGCGACTGCACTAGCCTGCTTAGCAGGTTGTAGTAAACAACACGCTAATGTTGGTTTGCTTTATTGTTCAGCCGAAGCCAATTCAATTTATCAAGTAAACGTTGTAAAAGAAGAATTGGAGAAAAAAGGCTACACAGCTAAACTCATCTCATTCTCCGATTCCAACGATATCTCTGCTGTTTTAAATGGCAATATCAATGATATTGACAGCATTTATATCCCAACTGACAATACCTGTGCAGCAAATACTGAAATCATTAACAATATTGCTCGTGCTAACAAAAAACCAGTTTATGCTGGCGAAGAAGGTATTTGCAAAGGCTGTGGAGCAATCACACTCTCCATCAACTACTACAATATTGGATTTAAGACCGGAGAAATGGCCGTTGAGGTTTTACTCGGTCATGCCGACATTAAGACAATGGAAATTGCTTACGATCAAAATCCAGTGAAGAAATATAACGCGGAAATTTGTAATGAACTGGGAATTACTGTCCCATCCGATTATGTTGAAGTCAATTCGAATGCTACGGCAGTAACACCAGCACCAATTGCATTCCAAAATTCATCCAATCAATCGTTTACGATTGGTATTTCACAACTCATTCAACATCCAGCTCTTGATGCCGCTACTCAAGGCTTCAAAGATGCTGTTATACAAGGTCTCGGAGAATCGCACGTTACATTTGATGTCAAGAATGCTTCAGGCGACATTCCAACATGCTCTGTGATTGCTAACAACTTTGTTTCACATAACTATGATTTAATTATGGCTAACGCAACACCAGCTTTGCAAGCTGCTGCTAACGCAACTGCTCAAAAACCAATTCCAGTTCTCGGAACTTCCGTTACTGAATACGGCGTAGCTTTAAACATTCCAAACTTTAGTGGTGTCGTTGGAACAAACGTTTCTGGAACAAGTGATCTTGCCCCACTTACCGAACAAGCTAAAATGCTTACTGAAATCTTTAAAGATTTCCTCAAAAAATAATAAGGAAAAATGATGCTCGATTTCTTAAATACTCTTCCTGGGGCATTATCACTCGGTTTAATTTGGAGTGTGATGGCCATCGGGGTTTATATCACTTATAAGGTTCTTAATATCGCCGACTTAACTGTCGACGGCTCTTTTGTGACAGGTGGAATCGTTGCTGCCGTCTTAATTACAAGCGGTATGCATTTTATTCTTGCTCTTGTTATCGCAACACTCGCTGGTGCAATATGCGGATTAATTACCGGTTTACTCCATACCTTATTAGGTATCCCAGCAATTTTGGCTGGTATTTTAACGCAAATGGCTTTATGGAGTATCAACTTAATTATTAGTGCTGGCAAGAGTAACGTTGCTGTTTCCGTTTATTCAAACACTGTTATTTTCAGTCAAGGACTTGTTGGAGATGCTCTTTGGAAAGGGGCACTGATTATTGGTCTTATTGTCGTAATACTCTACCTTTTCTTTGGTACACAACTTGGCGCTTCGATTCGTGCAACTGGTAACAACCAGGATATGGCCCGTGCACAAGGCATTAATACAAAGTTTAATATTGTGCTCGGTCTAATGATTTCCAATGCTCTAGTGGCCCTTTCTGGTGCGCTTTTAGCGCAGTACCAGGGCTTCGCGGATATCAACATGGGCAAAGGCGCCATCGTTATTGGACTTTGCGCGGTTGTTATCGGTACAGCGATTATGAGCAAGATTTCGCAAAACTTCCTCGTTCGTTTACTTGGATGCGCAGTAGGCGGATTAATTTATTATATTATCTTCCAAACTGTTGTTTTCCTTGGACTAGACACCAACTTGTTGAAGATGCTTGCAGCCGTGATCGTCATTATTTTCCTTGGTGTTCCTTACCTACAACATACCTATGGTATGAGAATTAAGAAACATTATCAAAACAAGAAAATTGTGAAAGGGGGAGATACCAAATGATTGAACTAAAAAATATCACTAAAACATTTAACCCTGGAACGGTCAACGAACACAAAGCAATTGATAACCTTAACCTAGTTCTAAATGAAGGTGACTTTATCACCGTCATCGGTTCAAATGGTGCTGGTAAATCAACATTACTTAACATTATTTCTGGTTCACTTGAAGCGGATACTGGTTTCATTTTACTTAACGGAACCAATGTTGCTAATTTAAGCGAACATCGTCGTGCGCCTTACTTTGGACACGTCTTCCAAGACCCGATGAAAGGTACAGCGACTGACATGACTGTCATCGAAAACCTTGCTTTAGCAAGAAACCGCGGAAAACGTAATTCAATGTTCCGTTGGTCTATTTCCAATAAAGATAAATCCTACTACGAAGAACAATTAAAATCCTTAGGATTAGGGCTTGAATCAAGACTCTATCAAAAGGTCGGCTTATTGTCCGGAGGACAAAGACAAGCAATTACTTTGTTAATGGCTACCATTTCTCAAAAACCAAGCTTTAAGCAAATTCGTAAAGACTATGTCAAATTCAATCCAGCTCGTCGTGACGAAGCTAAAGAAGAAGTTGAACGTGTCTATCACGAACAGAAAGAAATTTATAAAGCTAAGGTTAAATCAATTGTCAAAGATCATGGGTTAAGTGTTCAAGAAAAGTCTCACAAAATCAAAGAAGCATATAATGCTTTCGATACAAAAATACGCGAATATGACGTCACCAAACCAGTTCTTTTATTAGACGAACATACCGCTGCTTTGGATCCAAAAACTGCCTCAAAAGTTCTCGAGATTACTGAACGCATTGTTCGTGAGCAACACTTAACAACAATTATGATTACCCACAACATGAACGATGCCATTAAATATGGCAACCGTCTCATAATGATGTCTAAGGGAAAGATCACTGTTGATGTTAGTGGAGATGAAAAGAAAAAATTAACTATCACTCAGCTGTTGGATATGTTCTCTAAATCAAGTGAGAATGATACTCTCTCAGACTCAGCGATTCTTGGTTAATTATTGACTTTTATAAAAAGACACACCTATAAGGTGTGTTTTCTTTAATCGATTCGTTTATCATCAAGATAAACTTCGTCAATTGTTCCTGAAGCAATCAGAAGACCGTCTTTATTATAGAAAACAGCTTCTTGTCCAGGGGTGACTGCTTTATAGCAGTCGTATGTACAAATAATCGCATCTTCTTCAAGATTGATTATTGCCGGATGATCTGGCTGACGATAACGGAATTTTACTCCAACTTTTTGAGGGAACTTTTCATTCGGGTTAATAATATTCAGCTTACGAACAACACACTTATTAGACATTAAATATTGTTGTGCGTCTCCACGCGTAACATAAAGGATGTTTTTCTTAGCATCCTTTTTAACAATGAACCATCCTGTCGCTGTTTCGCCTGAAATACCACCGATTCCTAGTCCTTTATGTTGACCAATCGTGTAATAGTAAACACCACGATGTGTTCCAATAATTTTACCTGTATCAATATCTATGATATTGCCACTTTGTGCAGGAATATAGTTCTTTAAGAATTCACGGAAGTTTCTTTCGCCGATAAAACAAACTCCAGTAGAGTCTTTTTTATCCATCACTGAATCGAGTTGTAATTCATGAGCGATTCGTCTGACTTCAGTTTTGTCGATATTTCCTAATGGAAATAGACATGAACGAATTTGTTCTTCATTAATCTGAGATAAGAAATATGTTTGATCTTTGTTTGTATCGGCGCATTTCTTTAAATAGAAATGACCATCTTTTTCTTCTCTAGATGCATAGTGCCCCATCGCGATCATGTCACAGCCATGCTCTTTAGCAAGCTTTAAAAAGGCATCAAACTTAATGTATTTGTTACACAAAATATCAGGGTTCGGTGTTCTTCCGTGTTCATATTCTTCAATGAAGAATGAGAAAACATGATCCCAGTATTCTTTAATAAAGTCCACTCTTAAGAGTGGAAGACCAAGTTTAGCGGCAACTTTTTGGGCATCTTGATAGTCTTTTTCTTGTGGACATTGATCATCATTTACAGTTGGATTACCAAGGTAATCTCCATTTGCCATCGCGTCCCAATTACGCATAAAGCAACAGACAACATCATAACCTTCCTTCTTTAGAAGGTATGCTGCGACGGCAGAGTCAACACCACCACTTAAGCCAAGCATGACTTTCATTAGAAAAGCTCCTTTGAATCAAGAATGGTTGTAAATGGGCCATCATTGACTAAATCAATTTTCATCATTGCACCAAAAATACCAGTTTCTACTTTATATCCAGCATCTTTTAGACATTGATTAAAGTAATCATATAATTCACAAGCTTCCTTTGGATTAAGAGCATTAACAAAGCTTGGACGACGTCCATCTTTAACCGATGCATACAGAGTAAACTGCGAAATCGAGAGGATTTCTCCGTTAATATCTTTCAAAGAAAGATTTGTTTTACCATTTTTATCATCAAACAAACGTAACGAAAGAAGTTTATTACTCATTTTTTCAACGAGCTTTTTATTGTCTCCATTGGTAAAACCAACAAATAGACAAAAACCGCGGGAAATACTTCCCACGATTTTTTTATCGACCTCACATGAGGCTCTTGTTACATTTTGAATGACAATTTTCATTATTAATGAATGTAATCGTGAACAGTTGGAGGAACAGCGACAAATTCATCAACAATATGGAAAGCTTCTTCAATATCCTTAAGGATTTGAGCATGATCTTCAACATTGGTGTGAACTGTGCAAAGCACATCGCCCTTCTTGACCTTGTCTCCAACCTTCTTACTTAAGACGATACCAGCAGACATATCGATGACATCATCAAATGTTTCTCTACCGGCGCCTAAGCGCATAGCGCTTTCGCCAATTTCAAGGGCCACAATGCGCTTAATATAACCATCTTTAGCCGCTTTGACTTCAACGACATATTTGGATTCTGGGAATTTTTCTGGATGATCGATATAGGAAACATCACCACCTTGGGCAATGACCATTTGACGGAATTTTTCAAAAGCAGAACCATCAGCAATAACTTTCTTGAGCATTTCCATGGCTTCTTCTTCTGATTTGGCAATCTTGGCTTGCTCAAGCATGATCGCGCCTGAACGTAAGCATAATTCAGTGAAATCTTTTGGACCGTGGCCATGTAAGGTAGCAATTGCTTCTTTAACTTCTAAGGCATTGCCTACGGCAAAGCCTAATGGTTGTTCCATATCAGTTAAGACGGCGCGAGTATCACGTCCTAGTGCATTACCAATCTTGCACATCACGATAGCAAGTTCTTTAGCAGCTTCAATATTCTTCATGAAAGCGCCGTTACCAAACTTCACATCGAGTAAGATGCAGTCTGATCCACTAGCAAGCTTCTTTGACATAACCGAAGAAGCAATTAAAGGCATTGACTCAACTGTGCCAGTAACGTCACGAAGGGCGTATAACTTTTTATCAGCTGGAACGAGTTGTCCGGTCTGTCCGACAACTGCGCATCCAATTTCAGCAACTTGTTTTCTAAATTGTTCATCAGAAACAAACACATTCATACCTGGAATTGATTCGAGTTTATCAAGTGTTCCACCGGTGTGACCTAAACCACGACCGCTCATTTTAGCTAAGACAGCACCGCAAGCGGCAACCATTGGCCCAAGGGCCAAGGTAGTTTTATCACCAACACCACCTGTGGAGTGTTTATCAACTTTTACTCCCTTAATATCACTTAAATCCATAACATCGCCACTATGTTCCATACGGTCAGTTAAAGTGACGATTTCACGGTTGGTCATGCCTTTAAAGACGATGGCCATTAAAAGTGCGGAAACTTGATAGTCTGGAATTCTTCCAGCGACATATCCGTCAACAAAGAACGTGATTTCTTGGTCGGTTAATTCCTTACCATCACGCTTTTTTGTAATAATATCTACCATTCTCATAAAAATAAAACCTCATTATAATCATACCAAATTAGTATGAATTATAATAACAATTTTTAAAACTCGTAATTGTGTTTGTTTTATTTAATAATAAAGATATGGATTTTGCTAAGCACCTAAAAAAATATTTAACAGAAAGTGAGATTTCTAGTCTTATTTCATCATTTGATGAAAAAGAACACAAAGGCGTTTATTTAAACTTTAAGAAAATGAGCGATGACGCTTTCATTAATCTTTTTCCTCGTGTTAGAAGGCATCCGTTCGTAGAACACGCCTTCTTGTATGACCAAAGTGAGTATGACTTAGGAAAAATGATTTATCACGAACAAGGTGCTTATTATATTCAAGATCCTAGCGCCGCTATTGTTGCTTCCCTTCTTCCTTTAAAAGGAAACGAAAGGATTCTTGATCTTTGTGCTGCGCCAGGAGGAAAAACTGTTCAAGCTTCATTAAGACTAAATCAAAACGGTATTCTAGTTTCAAACGATTTATCAAAACCAAGAGCATTAACTCTTCTTCAAAATATTGAAAGAATGGGTCTTGATAATGTCGTCGTAACATCACTAGACTTCTCAAAAATATCTCAGAATTACCTGAATTATTTTGACGCAATTATCCTTGATGCTCCTTGTAGCGGATCGGGAATGTTCCGCAAAAACGAGGAAATGAAAAAAGATTGGACATATGAAAAAGTCTTAAAATATTCCGCTATTCAAAAGGAACTAATTTTGATGGCGTTTTCCATGTTAAAAGAAGGTGGAACTCTTGTTTATTCCACCTGCTCATATTCATATGAAGAAGATGAAGAAGTCGTCGAATATCTCCTCCAAAAAACACCAGCAAAACTTCAACGAATTCCAGAAATCACCGGCAATTTCCGCTCAAAAAAATATCCAGAAACCGTGCATCTTTTTCCAAACATGTTTTCTGGGGAGGGACACTACATTGCCTTAATTACAAAACCAGGTATTTTAAGTGAAAATCGGGTCGAAGAAATTGACATCAAACGTGTTGTTCAAACCAAAGGAAACTCCAAAGAAACGCAAGTTTTTCATTTAAAAAATAAGATTGATGAACGACTGATTGAATTGTCTCTTCGTCCAGGATTACTAACAAAGTCAATTATTAATAACAAAGAGATTCCTTCTCACCACTTCTCTCATGCCGTCTCAGCCAGAAATAGCATCGAACTTACTCGAGAGGAAGTTGTCCAATACCTAAGTGGAAATCAAATCAGAAAAAATAACCCAGAGGGCTATTATTTCGTTTCATATCTAGGAATGAATCTTGGATGCGTTCATTCCGTAAATGGAGTTCTAAAGAACTTATATCCTAAGGGATTACGCATTAACGCGAAGATCGACGACAGTTTCTAACGCTTTGCGTTTGACACTAACCTTCTCTTCGTAGATATATTTCTTATCTAAAACTCGCAATTGATCGACTTGTTCGGTCATTTTTTGTCTAATTTCAGCAGCTAAATCAATTGTGCTCTTATTAGCAAACATCTCTGGTGTGATTGGATCATTAATCTTCCACCAGAATGGATATTTTTTAAGATACGAATTAAGCTTTAAGATACGGAATGTTCCATACATTGTTGCAGGAACAATATTACAATTTGCCTTATAGGCAATTTTTAATGTTCCAGGATGGAATTCAAGAAGATCGCCTTCTGGTTTTTTGTTTCTGGTACCTTCAATAAAGATGACAACGTGTGGTTTGGTTTCATCTTTTAGATATTCGCCGATTTGTTGCAATGTACGAACTTGAGAAAGAACGTTTTTACGGTCAATCGTAAACACTTGGAGCATCTTTAAGATTTGACCAACAAATGGCATCTTTAAATTTTCTTTCTTTGATAAGAAAGTAATTGGACGTTCACTGCTCGCAATGAGCATGACTGGGTCCATTAAACTATAGTGGTTTGAAATGACTAAGCATGGTTTTTTAGCATTGCTAAGTGTTTCGTATCCTTGAGCTTGAACATCAATATGGAAGCGGCGTAAAACAAAGAGGATTTCCTTACGCACCATGGCATATCTTTTTTCAAAAGGATATTTCTCTGGATGACGAGTGTATTTTAAATAACGAAATAAATTAAAAAGAATGACTGGGCCACACATGAAGACAACTTTTAAGTAAATAAAGAATTTTCTCATAACAACATTTTAATCCTTTAATAAATAAGTACAACGGAAAGGTGGAAGATAAATTGTTTCTTCTACACGATTATTATTCTTAGAATAATTATAGAAACATTCACTATTTGGCAAGGCAAATTCTTGTTTTGTTACATTGAAACAATATTTATATTTTCTTTCCCCATTCCAGGTCGCGATTAGCACACCTTCTTTAGGAGACATAAAACTAACATTGTTTAAATCTAGATTATCTAAAAAATCAGCATGTTGACGGGCGAGGTTATAGTGTCTAAATGACTGTGCCATGTCATAGCGTTCATCCAAAATGTCATAATCCATTTGATTATAATAATCACCTAAATTATAGGTATTTCTTTGGTTGTGTTTGGTTAAACCAATTTCTTGTCCCATATGAATAAATGGGATACCAACCGAACACATGATAACTTTATTAAACAGTTTCACCATTCTTAAAACATCAATGTCTTCGGTTGATTCATTTATTACATCATAAATTGTTGCGTTATCATGGCATTCAACATAGTTAATTGATTGACTTGGGTGATCAAAAAGCTTTGGATATGTTAAGTTTTTTGATGATCCAAGGTAAGCAAATTTAAAACCTTCGACATACGATGTGTTGCCCAAAAGAAATCCGTTATCATCGAGTTTAGCGTGCCCACCATGGCCTCTCATGATGTCACGATATGTGTCATTAAAGAACGAAACGTCAGGCAATTCGTGGCTATTTTTGATTGTGGCAAGTTTTTCATCTTTAAAAGTGATGGCGTTCATATCCCAACCTTCACCGTAAACAAGAGCTTCTTTTTTGTTGGACAAAATGAGATTTGTCACTTCTTTCATTGTCTCTAAATCAATTAGACCCATTAAATCAAAACGGAATCCATCAACATCATAAGTTTTCATTAAAAAATCTATCGATTCTTTAATTAGCCGACGAGCCATTTTTCTCTCACTAGCAAAATCACATCCGCACCAGGAATGGTTGGCAAGTTTTTCGTTTTCTTCTCTTAAGAAGTAATGCGGAGTAATAACATTTAGATTTTGTCTCGCCCCATTGTAAATGTGGTTATAAACCACATCAAGATTAACTCTTAAACCCGATTTATGTAATGAATCAACAAGCTGACGGAACTCCACCATTCTGGAAAACGGATTATTTGGATCCGTGGAATAGCTTCCTTCTAAAGTAAAGAAAGATACTGGGTCATAACCCCAGTTATAACCACCTTTGATTTCATCCACTGTTTCAAAATCTAGCACCGGAAGAAGTTGAACATGACTCACATGAAGGAACTTTAAATAATCTAAACCACAAGGATGGTTCTGCTTTGTAACGCGATTTTCCTCGGTTAAACCTAAATATTTTCCTTTATGAACAATGTTGGTTGTTTGTTGAATCGTGAAGTCACGGACATGCAATTCATAGACACTGCTTTTAAGTTTGCTATATGTCTTTTCCACGACAACATTCTTAAATGAACGCATTAAGCGAGATATATTAATTATGGCAGACTCTTTTCCGTTGGCATTACTTGATTTCGCGTATGGGTCAGTTACGATGTTTTTTTGACCATTCACGGTTACTTCATATTGATAAAGATGACCATCTAAATCACCATCAACACGAATTTCATATACGCCACACTCTAAACGATGAAGTTTATATGAGGCGTTATCTATAGATAAAACAACACTTGAAGCAAACGGAGCCCATAATCTAAAGATGGTGAAATCATCATGACAGATTGGTCCAAGTTCGATATCAGTAGCGTAGATATCATCAAAGTCCAATAAAAGAGCTAGTTTTGTCACATCAACGAACTCTTGTTGATCACCATATTTTAAAATGATTTCTTGACCAAGAATTTCGTCATTTCCAGTAATGAAATAATACGAAACCTTGTCAGTTTTACTGACAAATTGACATTCTCTTTCTTCGTTATTGATGAAAAGAGAAAAACCAAATCCGAGGATGTGGTTAGGAATGCATATTTCGTGATAATTTGATAAATAACTATTCATCTACTGGATTGACATCAGTATCTTGGCTAAAACTTGAATCATCACTAGATTCTTCAAGTTGATCATTTGGAATAAATTCAGATTGTTCAATTGAACCGTTTTGTTGTGGTTGAGAAGCAGTATGAATTAAGACTTTTGAACCACGAGCATCACCCTTGTCAGCAACATAACCATCACAAACAAGTTTATTGAAAAGACGTCCGGCTTTTGGAAAACCAATTCCATAACTTCTCGTTAAAAACGAGATGGAACAATATTCACGAGAAGAAATATCTTCTTTAATGATTTCGTAAAGCTTTTCTTCTTCAAGGTTTTTATCAACTTTTGTCACCTCTGGTTCGTTTGATTTAGAGATGCCACCGACTGGTTCATCTGGATCTTTTTCAAGATCCATAAAGAACGGATCATATTGTGGTTTATTTTCACTACGGATGTAGTTACAAACATTATGAATTTCGCTACTAGAAACAAAGCAACCTTGGACACGTGGCTTGTTGCTACGAGAAATCAGAGAACATTCAACGAGCATATCGCCGTTTCCAAGAAGTTGTTCAGCGCCACCTTCACCAATAATTGTTATCGAGTCGGTAGCACTTGATGTCATTAATGCCACGTGAACAGGCACGTTGGCCTTAATTACGCCATCAATAACATTTACGCTTGGGCGTTGGGTTGCAATAACTAAATGGATACCAGCACTTCGTGCTTTTTGAGCGATACGAACGACTGGTGTACGAATATCCTTACAGGCTTCACTTAAATCTGCGTATTCATCAATGAAGACACAAATAAATGGAAGTGGTTGAATACCGTTTGCTTTAGCATAATCATTAAACTCGCCAATATCACGAACGCCAGAAGCCTCAAAAAGGTTATAACGACGTTCCATTTCAATAACGAGTTTTTTGAAAGCAAAATAGGCTTTTTGTGGATCAGAAATATTTGGACAAAGTAGATGTGGAATCTCTTTGTAATAGCTCATTTCAACCTTCTTTGGATCAACAAGCATGAGCTTTAAACGTTCAGGAGAATTACGCATAATCAACGTTAAAATCGTTGCATGCATAAAGATTGATTTACCAGAACCGGTTGTACCAGCGACTAACATGTGTGGGAATTTTGTTAAATCAGCCGTAATTAATTCGCCAGAAATATTCTTACCAAAAATGATTTCCATTGGTTTACATTTCTTCTCTTCCATAACATTGATGGATTCGAATAAACCGACATTTGTACGAACGGCATTTGGGATTTCTAAACCAGAAGTTGGTTTACCAAAAACAATTCGCTCGAAACGACATGGAACACCGCCAAGACGAATGGAAATATCATCAACATATCTTAGCATTGTAGAAACCGAAACATTAGCATTCATTGCGACATCAAAACGAGTGACCGAAGGTCCGATTGTGTGTCCAACGATTTTGGCGCCAATCCCTAGGTCAGAAAAGACTTGATTCATTAAATCAGTACGCGAAGCGCACGATTCATCATTTTTCGAAATATCATCTGCTGATTCATGCGGAGTTAAAAGTGATTTTTCTGGGTAAATATATGGTTTTTGAATCACCGCTTTTGGTTGCGGACGATGATATGGATCACTCACAACTTCTTCCACTGGTTCAGCAGGAGCAAAAGGTGTCTTTTCAACAACAGTTTCTTCTTTGACTTGTGGTTCTTCATTTTCTAAAGAAAATGTAGATTCACTTTCAACAGGTTCGCTTACAACTTGTTCGACCTCAACTTGTTGATTAACCGCAGGTTGTTCTGAATTGAATTGGTTAGCTTGGAATGAAGGTTGTTCAAACTTGGTTTCAAGCTCTTTTTCTTCAGCAAAGTTAAAAGTTGCTTTTTGGAATCCGTGTGTATTGTTAAAACTATGCATCACCATTGAGCGAAGTGCTGCTTGATCTTCATCACTTTTATCTTCTAAGTTAGTTCCGGAAGATTCTTCATTAACAGGTGTCTCAATTTCTTCGATCACAGCTACTTCCGAACGAACTTCTCGTTTAGGAGTTTTATTCTTTCGGTTTTTAATCATTTTAAAGAGTAAAACAACTTGCTTATTAAAGATTAAAACAACACCTACAACAAAAAGAATCCAACAAACAATGGATGTTCCAATGATTGTTAGTGCGCTATTTAAAATTCCTGCTAAAACATAGCCAATAAATCCACCGCCAATGGCAGTATTTGTAAATGGATCAAATGGCTGATGTTGGTTTAATAAAGTAATGCAGTTTGTAAAATTAATGGTTTCTGTATTGCCCCAGTTTGATGTAATCACAAGCAAAGAAAGAACGACAATAAAGATTCCCCATAAAGATAGTTCCAGTTTAAATTGAACTAATTTTTTGCGGAAGACAATGTATAAACCAAGAACAAAAAGAAATGGAGTTAAAATCCAGAAACCAATGAATCCTAAAGCGGCACAAATCGCCGTTGTTAAGAATTCAAAAGGTGTTCCGTGCGAAAGTAAAATAACCAGCGCAAAAAGGGAGAGGGCTAGCCCACCAAGAATGATGTTAGTTGAACTTTTAATGTTTAACTTCTTCATTTTAAAATCCCTTGCAAAACTAGTCTATTTCCTTAATTGACACGAGAATTAATGGGGTTTTTAATGTTTGACGACGAATTAAGCTCAAAACCGAATTTTTTACTTCATCAGCAATCGTTTTCACCACAATTCCTGGTTCTTTTAATTTTTCAGAAACTATTTTTGTAAACAATGTTTGCATCTCACGTAACAAGGCATCGGAGTTCTTCGCGTAGAATAATCCACGAGTTTGAATATCTACTCCTCCAACAATTTCGTGTTTTGATTGTGAGATAACCGTTCCTAAAACAACAACACCATCATCAGAGATCTGACGACGTTCCTCAACAATTTGCTCTGAGAAATTAGATGCATCTTTACCATCAACCATTACGTTTCCAGAAAGAACTTTTTCACTCGAATACGAGCAAACTGAATTCTGGCAGTTAAGAACCATACCGTTATCAACAAGTAAAACATTCTGATGGTTTAAACCAATACCCATGTTCACAGCTGTATTTGCATTTGCAAGTAAGCAAACTAGATAACCGCTAATTGGAACATAGTATTTTGGTCTAAAGATGGTTAACATTGTCTTAATATCCTCAGTTGATGGATGCATTTTGATAAATTCATTCTTACGAATGCTAACAACATCGACATCAGCGCGATATAAATCATCCATGGCATCAAAATAATCAATTTCAACGTCATTGGTAAAATGGTTTCCTAAAACAAATGTATCAGTATTATTTAAGCTGATAATCTTGTTATCATGTAAACCTTTCGCTAAAAGCGAAATCTTATGGAGTAAACGGTTCTTAAATCCGGTAATCAATACCACAATTTCCGACGTTGGATATCGATTGATATCCTCCGCTGGAATAAATGTTTCTTTTGGAACAGTAATCACACCAACCTTAATCAAACGATAAACAAGATCGCTTGTTGCTGTATCGTATAAAACGATACGACGATGGTACTTAGAACAAATACGAATAATATCAACGATGTTATAAACGTCTGGTGATTCAAGGCCGACAAAAATTCTTCCCTTAACGTCTTTAACTGACTCTCGAACCACTGTGCGAAGTTTATACATTGGATTCGAGTATCCAGCACGTTCAGCATTAATTGAATCGGCTAGTAAAAGAAGAGTTGGGCTATCTGCAATCACACCCATCTTTTTAATATCAGTCACAAATGATTTAGTCATATTGTTATCAATGACATAGTTGAGCGCAAAAATGATATTTCCCTGGTCAGTGTCGAAACAAACTCCATAGGAGTTCGCCATATTCGAACACGTTGAGAAAAGACGAATTAAGTGACCAGCAATGGTTATATCATCACTTGGTTCAACGATTTGGAACTGATAATGAGATGGATTGATATTATTGTGTTCACAGAATGTAAATAGGAAAATACGAGTGACATCTGTACAAACAATTGGTGCCGGAATCTTATCAATGATGAATGGTAACGCACCGAAAATCGGATCGTTTCCCTCAGTTATAATGTAAGCACGAACACGATCTTTATTTGTTAACAAATAATCATACTTCGGAATAATATAGTCGATACCACGTTTATTCTTGTCAGGAAAGGTACAACCAGCTTCAACAACGAAAATATCACGGTCAATTTCCACCGCAATCATGTTTTTAAAGCGTTCATCTTGTCCGCCAAGAAAGACAATTCGGATATTCGACATATCTACTCCTTATTTTTCAATATTTTTTGTGGCAACAATGTTCACACCTGTTTGGGCGACGTTTTCAATAATCACATCACCAATATGAACAGGAGTTTTTACACTGACTTGATCCAGTTCATTCACCGCATCAAAAACTTTTTCCTTTGGAAGAGGTTCGCTTGATTTAACTGGCAAACGTCTTTCTAAAGTACTTTGTACTTTGACAGTTGAAGTTAATGTACGAACTGGATGAGTCAGTTCGTTTTTCGCGTATATTACGCCGCGTGGGCAGAAGTTACCGGTGACATTAAAATCATCGTCGATTTTTAAACGACAACCACGAGGACAATTAATGCAAATTAATTCTCTCATTTCTTCTCCTCCACGCTAACTGTGATTGTATGATCTTCCTTTTGGAAAAGTTCTTTTGATAGATAAACAATTTCCATTTCAGAAGGAACGATCGCTGGTTTAATAATTTTCTTTAGCACTCGCTGACCTTCTTTAATGTTAATCACAATATCTTTAAATGGTTTTGCCACACGGAATTTGAAGGATACTTTATCACTAGCGTCATTAATATTGAGAACTTGTGGGACAACGTATCCAATACCAAATCCTTGTTTAATTTCATAGGCAAAACCGGCATGTTTTGTTGTTTTGTTGAGATATTTCACAGCACCAACAGCAGCTTCTCTAGCTTCGCTAACAACATAGTCAACAAGGTCATGAACATGAAGGACATTACCAGCAGAGAAGATCCCTGGAATTTCTGTTTCCATATCTTGATTAACCACTGCTCCTCTTGTTTTGGAGAACTTAATTCCAAGGTTATTGAACAAGTCGTTATTTGGAATAAGTCCAACAGAGAGAAGAAGGGTGTCGCAGTCAAATTCCATTTCAGTGCCTGGAATAAACTGCATTTTTTCATCAACTTTAGCGATGATGACTTTTTCGACACGGTTCTTACCACGAACTTCTTTAACAGTGTGTGATAAGTAAAGCGGAATATTAAAGTCTTGTAGACATTGGACAATATTACGGTTTAAACCGGCGGAATATGGCATTAGTTCAGCAACACCAAGGACTTTTGCTCCTTCAAGTGTCATTCTTCGAGCCATAATTAAGCCAATATCGCCACTACCAAGAATAAAGACTTTTTTACCTACGAGGTAACCATAGCAATTTAAATAAAGTTGGGCTTGTCCAGCAGTATAAACACCAACTGGTCGATCACCAGCAATTTGAATTGCTCCAGCATTACGTTCGTAGCATCCAGTTGTTAAGATGATTGCATCAGCTTTTACTTCAACTAATCCATCTTCTTCACTAGAATATGTAACCACTTTGTCTTTTGTTATCGAAAGAACATTTGCGTTAAGTCGATATTTGATTCCGAGTTCATTGACTTGTTTGGAAAAACGAGACATGAATTCTGGACCAGTGAGTTCTTCTTTAAACTCGTGGAGACCAAAACCATTGTGAATACATTGGTTCAGAATTCCACCAAGATAATTATTCTTTTCAAGAATAAGAATATCTTTTTCTCCAAGCTCGTAGGCTTTTACAGCGGCCGCCATACCGGCAGAACCGCCACCAATAATCACTAAGCGATGATGAATCATTTTTCTTCCCCCTTAGTGGTATATTTGCAAATCTCGCTACCAAGCTTATCGTAATTAATATCAGAGAACTTCACGCCATAATGTTCAGCTAAGATTTGAATCACGAGAGGTTGACAGAAACCACCCTGACATTTTCCAAATCCAGCACGAGTTCTTTTTTTGAGAGCTTTGACACTATGAGGCGGGACACTACGAGAAAGTTCATCAAGGATTTCTCCATATGTTACTTTTTCGCAGTTACAAATGATGCGACCATAATGGGCATCCTTTTTAATTAAAGCGTTACGTTCATCTATACTTAGTTCATTTAAATGAACTCGTGGACGAACTTTACCACTCCAATTTTCTTTTTTAACTAAAGTTAAAACTTTAGACACATAATCATTCACAATTGCTTCGGCAATCGCTGGAGAGGAAACAAGTCCTGGAGACTCAATTCCACTCGCATTAATAAAGTTTGGATATTTCTTCGACGTACCAATGACAAAGTCATGGGTTGATGGAGTTGGACGATTACCAGCAAAAATACGAATGACTTGGTTGAATGGAATGGATGGAACCATTGCTTGTGCTTGAGCTTTAACATTATCTAATGTTGGCTTATCGCAAGAAACAGCATCCTTATCCTCACTCCATTCACTAGATGGACCAACAATATAGTTTCCACTTGTTGTCGGCGAAACCAAAATACCTTTACCCTTTTCACTTGGAAGAGGGAAGATGACATGGTTTACAAGTCCTTTAGCATAGTGATCAAGGACAAAATATTGTCCTTTACGAGCTTTAATGTTGTAATCAATTGGTTCAACAAGCGAATGGATTTTATCTCCATAAATGCCCGCGCAGTTAATCACAACCTTAGTTTCGTAAGATCCTCTTGAAGTTAATACTTCAAAACCACCATTTTTCTCGTGAATATCTTTCACTTCTTCATTTAAATGAAGTTCGACTCCTTGATCAACAGCGTTTTCCATCGCGTGTACAACAAGCGTGAAAGGATTAACAATTCCTGCGCTTGGAGCAAGTAAAGCGCCTTTGACTTCTGGAGAGATGTTTGGTTCTAATGCAAGAACTTCTTCTTTGCTTAGAAGTTTTACTTCTACACCATTTTGTTTAGAACGCTCAGAGAGCTCTTTAAGCATCGGAAGCTGTTCATCATAAAGAGCAACAGTTAATGAACCAATTTGTTCAAAATGAACGTCGAGGTCTTGACAAAGTTCTGGATACATCTTGTTTCCAAGGACATTGAATTTTGCTTTCAAGGTTCCTGGAACAGGATCATAACCAGAGTGAACGATGGCGGAATTAGCCATACTTGTAGCGTTTCCGACATCGTTCTCCTTCTCTAAGACGAGGACATTGAGGCGGTATGCGGAAAGTTGACGCGCAATAAGCGCGCCAACACATCCGGCACCAACAACAATGACATCAAACATAGTTTGTAACCTTTAATTACTAATGATGTTTATGTGGTTTTTTACCAACTGGAGCTGGTTTTTCAACATATCCAGCTGGTTTTTCAATGAATTCACGATGTGAAACTTTCACTTTACCGTGGTCATCAATTTCGCAGACTCTGACTTTTAAGATATCTCCGACTTTGACTTTGTCGCTAGCTTTAGCAACATAGCCCCAGTCTAAGCGAGAGACGTGGCATAAACCTTCGGTTGTTCCGAATAATTTCACAAATGCTCCGTATTCTTCAACACGGGTGACTTCGCCTTCGTAGACTTCGCCAACTTTGGCTTCTCTAACGATATCTTCAATCATCTTCTTGGCTTTGTTAATCATTTCACGGTTCATGTGATAGATGACGATTAAGCCATTATCATCGATATCGATTTGGACATTATCGCACTCAGCAATAATTTCATTAATGACCTTACCACCAGTTCCGATAACATCACGAATCTTATCGACATCAATTTGCATCTTGTCGAGTTTTGGAGCAAATTCGCTGACATCTGGACGTGGAGCAGCAATGGCTTTACTCATGACAGCGCGGATTTCCGCACGGGCCTTGTGGGCTTGAGCTAACGCTTCGCGTAGAACTTCACGTGTAACACCAGCAATCTTAATGTCCATTTGCAGAGCGGTAATACCGACTTCTGTACCAGCAACCTTAAAGTCCATATCACCGAAGTGGTCTTCAAGACCTTGAATATCAGTGAGAATGGTGTATGGATTTGTATCGAGTGAGCCAGTTGAAATTAAGCCCATAGCGATACCAGAGACCATACGACGGATTGGGACACCAGCGGCCATTAAGGACATACATCCAGCACAGATACTAGCTTGGGAAGATGAACCATTTGATTCATAAACTTCACTAACAACACGAATTGTGTATGGGAATTCTTCTTCAGAAGGAATAACGTAAGAGAGAGCTCTTTCGCCTAAGGCACCATGGCCGATTTCACGACGAGCAAGAACACCAATCTTACCTGTTCCACCAACACACCATTGTGGGAAGTTATAGTGATGCATGAATCTCTTAGATTCTTCTGGTGTTAAATCATCAATGATTTGTTTATCACTTAAAGGTCCAAGTGTAGTTGTGGAAATAACTTGGGTTTGACCACGGGTAAACATGGCAGAACCGTGAACTCTACGTCCGAGGATGTCGACTTGGGCATCAAGTGGACGAAGTTCGTCTGGTTTACGACCGTCTGGTCTAATCTTATCTTCGGCAATTAAGCGGCGAACTTCTTGGTGAACGATGTCTTCTTGGATCTCGTGGACTTGTTGAACAGTCTTTGGATCAGCACCGTTTTCCGTGTATTCAGCTTCAGTAGCCTTTTCAATTGCTTCAATTTTTTCTTCACGTTCAAGTTTGTCTTTTGTGGAGACAGCTTTACGTAATTCTTTGTCAACTTTAGCAGTGACTTCTGCACGTAATTCCTCTGGAATAACTTTGAATTGGATATCTTTATTCTTTTCAACACCAATCTTCTTGATAATTTCCTTTTGGAAACGGCAGAGTTTCTTGACAGCTTCATGACCAAACATTAAAGCGTCAAGCATATCTTCTTCGCTAACTTCGTTAGCACCTGCTTCAACCATGTTAATGGCTTCTTCTGTACCAGCGACACAGAGGTCGATGTCAGACACTTTACGTTGTTCAACTGTTGGGTTGATGACTAATTTTCCATCAACACGACCAACATAGACACCAGCGATCGGACCATTAAATGGAACATCTGAGATGCAAACGCAAAGGGAAGAGCCAAACATTGCGGTAATTTCTGGGGAATTATCGTAGTCGACAGCCATAACTTGGGAGACGACTTGGACTTCATTACGGAAGCCTTCTGGGAAGAGTGGACGCATTGTTCGATCGGTAATACGACTTGCTAAGATAGCGTGAGAACTTGGGCGACCTTCTCTACGAAGGAATCCACCAGGAATTTTTCCGGCAGCATACATTCTTTCTTGGTACTCAACACTGAGTGGGAAGAAATCCCAGTCAACAGTGTGTTTGGACATTGTCACGTTTGAAGTAACGACAGTGTCACCATAACGCACCAAAACGCAACCACGTGTTTGTTTACCGATTTCACCGGCTTCAACAACGAGTTTGCGGCCATCGAATTCTAATTCGAATGTCTTTTTCATTAATTTCTTTTCTCCTTTTTGAAAACTATTAAAATTTTAACATAAATGTTAGTTGAATAATACAAGAAATTTAAAAAAGAAAACACCATACTAAGTATGGTGTAACTTTTAATAAGTTTTAACTTATTTACGAATGGATAATTCAGCTAAGAGCTTGGCGTAAGCATCACGGTCAGTACGATTTAAGTAATCGAGTAAACCACGACGTTTTCCAACAAGCACGAATAATCCACGTCTACCGGAAGCATCTTTTTTGTTTTTCTTAAGGTGCTTTGTGAGTTCGTTAATTTGTTCTGTAAGAAGAGCGATTTGGACTTCGACAGAGCCGGTGTCCTTTTCGTTCTTGCCGTACTTCTTAACGATTTCGGCGACTTTTTCTTTGGATAACATGTTGCATCCCTCCTTTAATTAGACTTGACTTAATCCAGGAATAGCGTCGGAGTGCTCGCTAATCTTAGAAGAAGTTGCGATAACTATTATATAAGAAATCAAGATGATTTCAATACTAATTTAAACACCAAAAACAAACTTAATATCAGATTCAATTTGTTTCTTAAGTTCTTCTAAAGAAGAAAACTTTTTCTCATCACGGATAAATTCGAGGAATTCGAGTTGGATTGATTCAGAATAGTTTTCTTTCGTGTAATTCATGACATGGATTTCAATCGTGACAACTTGAGAATCATCGATCGTTGGTTTGACGCCAACGTTAGTAATTGCACGATGTGGAATCCCGTCGATATAGGCGATTGTTTTATAAACGCCAAATCGAGGAATGACATAGGAATCAGATGGTTTTAGATTCATTGTTCGAATGCCGATTCTTCGGCCAATTCCAAGACCATGAATGACAGAGCCAGACATTGTGAAATTATGACCAAGTAAACGATTCGCTTCCGGAATGTTTCCTTGAGTAATGAGATATTTTATATCTCTCGAACTAACTTTTGAGTCGTGGTCGATGATTAGATCAACAATTTTTGTTGTGAAAAATTTCTTCAATAATTCAGCTTTTCCAAGTCGATCCTTTCCAAAGCAAAAATCTGATCCGCAGAAGACTTCCTGAACATTCATTTTCTTTAATAAATCGATAAATGCATTTGGAGATAAATTAAGGAAATCTTCATCAATATCTAAAACATAGAATTGATCAATTCCCATTTTTGATACGATTCGGAACCGGTCATCTAAAGATGTCAGAATTGCTGGTGATTTTTCTTTATTTAAAAAAGTACTAACAGGTTTGGAAAAAGTCATCAAAACAGTTGAAAATTTGGCGGTTTTACGTGCAGTTTCAATTAAAAATTGGTGTCCAAGATGAATTCCATCAAAGTAACCTAAAATAATCGAGATTGGTTCCTTGTTTTCTGGCAGATGATATTGATCAAATCGTACAAGTTTCATCTTAAACCTCTTAAACAATGATATACCTTACCGCTTTGTAATTCATACATTGCGATTGGTCCTTCTTCATCTTTGACCACCACAAGTTTATCTTTTTGCTTATTAAAGCAAAGCGACACACCATTTTTAGCTTTTTTAGCATCTTCACCACTTACAAATTCAGTTGGGAAATCCTTGAGCATTTCATCCACACTGATTAAATCTTCTTCTTTTGCGTCGCTAGCTTTGACAGAATTCTCCAAAGAATACTTACCAATTTTTACTCTTGTTAACTCAACTAAATGACCAAGACAACCGAGTTTTACTGCGATATCTTCAGCTAAAGTTCGAACATATGTTCCTTTGGAAACACGACAAATAAAGGTAATTTCATCAGTTCCATTAAAATTAACTAATTTAATTTCAAAAACTTCAATTTCGCGTTGTTTCAATTCAAAATCAACATTCTTTCGAGCAAGAGCATAAGCTCTTTCGCCATTTACTTTTAAAGCGGAGTATTTTGGTGGGGTTTGTAAAGATTTACCCAAAAATTGCTGGAGAATTTCATTAATTTTTTTAAGATCCAAAGTAGGAACTTTAGCTTCTTCAATCACCGCTCCATCTTTATCGCCAGTATCGGTTTTTTGTCCAAGTTTTAGCTTAGATAAATAGGTTTTATCAAGTTGTTCAATAAAAGGAGCAATTTTAGTAGCTCGACCAGCTAAAACAATTAATAAACCTTCGGCAAAAGGATCAAGAGTTCCAATGTGCCCCATCTTCTTTTCATGAAGAAGTTTTGAGACTGTGTTAACTTCTTGACGAGAAGTTCTTCCTTTTTCCTTATTAATTAATAACGCGCCCGTAATCATTTTCAAAATAATGTAAATATTATATTATATTTAGCATGAAAACCATACGAACCATTTTAGGTCAAATCAGAAAAGCCGATCAAAAGTTCTCTTTTTTCGATGAAAAAGATCGCATTATGATTGGTGTTTCAGGCGGAAAAGATTCGATGGTTCTTTTGTATGCCTTAAATCAATACAAACAGTTTAAATGCGCCAATTTTGAGATTGTTCCAGCAATTCTTGATTTAGGTTTTCCTGGTTTTGACTCTTCAGAAATGGAGAAATATGTTGCTTCTTTAGGTCTTAAACTTCATGTTGTTGATTCAAAAGAGGTTTATCAAATCCTCAAAGTTCAGCAAAAAGATGCACCACATCTACCATGTTCAATCTGTTCAAGAATGAAAAAAGCAGCAATCAATAGGACTGCTCATGAATTAGGTTGTAACAAAGTTGCTTTTGCCCACCATGGTGATGATGCCGTTGAAACTTTAATGATGAACGAGATTTTTGGTGGTCGATTTGCAACATTCCAACCAAAAATGTTCCTAGAAAGAAGCGGAATTGAGTTTATTCGGCCACTGATTCTTTGCCATGAAGATCAGATTATTAGATGTGCCAAAGAAGAAGGTATTCCAGCCTACCCATCTCATTGTCCAAATGATGGCAATACAATGCGTGCTGAAATGAAGCAAATGCTGAAAGAAATTTATGCTAAGTATCCAATGGCAAAAAAGAACTTTTTCTCTATGTTAGAAAACCACGAAAAAGAAGTTCTTTATTACCAAGATTATTTCTTCAAAATTGAACGAAAAGATTTGTCTCTTCATCCAGTCATTTCAGCTAAAGACGCTTTACTCGAACAACGACTTCGAAGCAAACTAAAAATCAATAATTTTGATGATAATAGACAGCGTTTTATTATTTATAAAATTAACAAGCCTATTGGGGTTTTGTCGATGAAAACAACCAGCAATTCTCGGTTAATTTGCGATTTAGAGTTCATTCGTGAATCAAAGAAAAATCGTCAAAATATCATTCATTACTTAGAAACAACAATTGAACATTTTGATCTTGCTGAAGCAGTTATTTTAGAGAAATCTAGTCACACCGAATTCTACAAAAATTTAGGTTATAAAAAAGCCCGCCGAGGCGAGCTTATTAAGTATCTCAAATAGAAGAATTATTTCTTCATTTTTTGGAGTTGTTCAGACTCCTTTTTTAATACCTCGTCAAGATGGTTTATTTTTTCATATGTTTCATCTAGATAGAAGGTAATTTCTGGAGTTTTACGAATGTCGATTTTCTTAGCTAAGGAAGAACGAACATAACCACGAGTTTTATTTAATTCTTCGAGGTTTTGTTTAGGATATTTTGCTCCTAAGAAAGTCACATAGACTCTAGCGTAAGAAAAATCGCTACTCACCCAGACTTCACTAACAGTACAAAAACCAATTCTTGGGTTCTTTAGTTCAAACTGGATGATCTCAGAAATATTCTTTCCAATAATTGACTGGATACGTTGCGTACGATCAGCCATTATTCTTTCTCCACCATTTCGTATGCTTCGATGACATCGTTTTCTTTAATATCGTTAAAGTTTTCAATGGTCATACCACATTCGAATCCTTCTTTAACTTCACGAGCGTCATCTTTAAATCTCTTAAGAGAATTTAACTTACCTTCATAGACAATCACACCATCACGAAGAACACGGACACTACAACCGGCTTTAATCACGCCACTAGTGACGTATGAACCAGCAACAGTACCGACTTTAGAAATCTTAATTAAAGAACGAACTTCGGCTTGTCCAATGACTTTTTCCACTTGTTCTTTCTTATACATACCCTTAATGGCAGCTTCCATTTCCTCAGTTAGAGCATAAATGATTCGATGTAATCGAATTTCAACGCCTTCTTCTTCGGCTTTGGCTTGGACCATTGCGGTAGGACGAACATTAAAGCCATAGATAATCGCATTTGATGCACTAGCAAGCATAATGTCGTTATTGGTAATTGCGCCAGCACTACTATGAATAACGTTAATATGAACTTGATCATTGCTTAATTTATCTAAGGATGCTTTCACAGCTTCAGCAGAACCTGTGGTATCAGCTTTAAGAACAATGTTTACTTCTTGAACTTCGCCATTACTTTCAGTAATTTTGCTGTAAAGTTTTTCTAATGTGGCTGCGGCTTGAGCACCTTGTTCATTTTGTTTCTTAATTAAAGCACGCTTTTCCGCGATTTCGCGAGCTTGTTTTTCGGTTGGAAACGCCATGAACTTATCGCCAGCGTTTGGTACTTCACTTAAACCAATAACCACAACAGGTGTAGATGGTTTGGCTTCTTTAAGAATTTTCTTATGTTCATTCGTCATACGACGAATTTTTCCATATGCTGTACCAACGACAACATAGTCTTGGAAAGATAATGTGCCATTTTGAACAAGAAGAGTTGCTTTTGGACCTTCGCCTTTATCAAGTTTAGCCTCAATAACAGTACCAATCGCATAACGATTTGGGTTGGCTTTTAGTTCTTGCATTTCCGCAACCAAAAGAATTGATTCAAGGAGTTCCTTAATACCAATATTCTTTTTTGCGGAAATTTCACAGCAGATGTTACTTCCACCATACTCTTCGGCAATAATGTCATAAGACATTAATTCAGTTTTAATTCGGCTTGGATCGGCTCCTTCCTTATCAATCTTATTGATTGCAACAATGATTGGAACACCAGCAGCTTTAGCATGGTCAATCGCCTCAATTGTTTGCGGCATGACACCGTCATCAGCAGCAACGACAAGAACAACAATGTCTGTTACAGCTGCACCACGACTTCTCATCGCAGTAAACGCTTCGTGTCCTGGAGTGTCAAGGAAGGTAATCTTTTGTCCATTTATTTCTTTTTGGTAGGCACCAATGGCTTGGGAAATACCTCCAACTTCACTATCAACTAAGTGGGAAGAACGAATCGCGTCAATTAATGTTGTTTTACCATGGTCGACGTGACCCATAATGGTGACGACTGCTGGACGTGGGAGAAGGTCTTCTGGTTTATCGATGATTTCAACTTCTTCAAATTGTTCTTCAGAAACAATCTTTTCTTTCTTGAAGTCGAAACCAAATTGAAGACAGATTAATCCAATTGTTTCGTCATCTAAATTTTGGTTAATTGTCACCATCATTTTCTTTTCCAAGAAAAGAAATTTAATGATATCGTTCACGTTAATGCCAAGTTCTTTGGCAAGCTCAGCAACGTTCATTGAACGAGTGAAAACAAACACACCGTTATTCACACGGTTGGTTTGTTCTTTTTGGTTTTGGGATGTTGGGATATTGCTTTGTCGATGATCTTTTTTCGCCATATCTAACTTCCTCCTTTCCGAATGTGACTACACGATATTATTTATCGTCGTCGTCATAGTATTGGTCGTATTCGTCGTAATCGATTTCTTCTTCGTCGTCGACATAATCGTCTTCAAAGAATTCATCTTCTTCCTCCATACGAGCCAATTCCTCTTCGGTATAAATAGACATTTGTGGTTTCTTTTCCACTGGTTTAACTTCTTCAGCCTTCTCATGTTCGACTTCGTCTTCAGTAATCTTACGTGGACGTTTAGATGTCTTTTGAGTAGCTTTGAAAGCCTCTTTCTTTTGCTCCTTATCAAGCTCGGCTTCTAAGGATTCAAGAGTGGTTGTGGTACGAACCACTGTTTCTTTAACAATAGGTGTTTCTTCAACAGGTTCAACAACCTTTGGTTGTTCAACTGGTTTTTCTGTAGCGACTTCTTCATCAAGAATTTGTCTTGGTTTGGCTTTTTCTTCGCCAGCTTCAAGAGAAGCTTCTTGTTGACGAGCAGCTTTGACTTGGGCGAGATACTTCTCGTATTTTTCTTTTTGAGAACGAACTTTTTCTTCTTCGTTAATCTTCTCGAGTGATTTAAATTCAACTCCAAGATCAGCCATTTCGTGTTCTTCTTTAATATCAATGTTCCAGCCAGTAAGTTTACAAGCTAAACGAGCATTGGCACCTTTACGGCCAATGGCTAAAGAGAGTTGTCCTTGCGGGACAATTGCAATAGCTTGTTTTTCTTCTTCATTTAAATAAACGTATGTCACGCTTGCTGGGCGAAGAGCGTCGATAATGAAGAGGGCATCATTTGGAGAATAAGAAATGATGTCGATCTTTTCTTTATCGCGGCTATTGCCGAGTTGAGCGACAATTTTTTGAATAGCTGAACCATTGACGCCAATACAGGCACCAACACAGTCAACATTTGGGTCGTTGCTGTAAACAGCAACTTTAGCACGGATTCCGGCTTCACGAACAAGGTTTTTGATAATAACTGTTCCGTTATAGATTTCACTAACTTCTTCTTCAAAAAGACGACGTAAATAGCCAGCATCACTACGTGAGACACGAACCATTGGTCCTTTTTCGGATGTTGAAACTTGGCTCACATATAAGCGAATTGGATCGCCAATATTGAACATTTCATCACCAATGAGTTCACGGCGGGAAAGATACATTGAGGTACGACCAATGTTAACAATCGCTCCGCGATCATCACATTTTTCAACAATACCAGTAATCATTTCACCGACTTTATCTTTATGTGATTCATATAAAGCAAGTTTTTCAGCTTCGGCAAGTTTCTGTCTTAAGACAGATTTGACGATTAAAGCAGTTAAACGTTTTAAATCATCGACGTTTACTTCTTCGTGATATTCATCACCTGCTTTTAGTTTCTTATTTAATTTCTTCGCATCTTCTTCGGAAATTTCAAGGTAGTCATCTTCGACTTCTTTGACGACTTTCTTGACAAGTTCCATTTTGATTGCGGCTGGATCTTCGGTAATTTCAACACGAATATCCGCATCATCTCCACCACCTAATTGTTTGGCATAGGCTTTACGGAGTGATTCTTTAAGGGCATCAATAATTGATTGTTTCGAGATTCCCTTTTGGGCTTCGAGTTCATCGAGAGCTTCTAAGAATTTTGTTGCATCCATTGTTTATTCTCCTTTATAACAAATGCATTAAATTAAAATTTAATTGCTAGTCTAGCATCGTCGATATCCTTTCGTGGGATTTCGACTTTAACCAGACGAGTTTTCACTCTGAAGGAGAGTTTAACGATATCAGAGTTAACTTCATCGAGATCTCCTTCAAGAATGTTTTCACCCTTACAAGGGTGAGAAAGATGCAAATGAACATACTTTCCAACGTATTTTTCTAAGCATTCAACCTTAATTGGTTTTTCTGCTCCAAACGAAGTGACATCTAAAACATATTCGTTTTGGATTAAATCGGCTTTGTCTAGAAGTGGACTAACTAGATCGTTTACGGCGATGATTTCTTCTAGGGAGATCACTTCTTCCTTATCAATCATCACGCGTAAATAAAACGTTCCCATTTCTTTCTTATAAGTGACAGCTACATCGCTATAACCTAAGGCAAGAATTGGCCCCTTGATTAGTTCTAAAACACGTTTTTCAATAGTCATTGCTAACCCCTTTAATAAATTAAAGAGTGCCAATCGGCACTCTTAACAACAAGAGTTACTCACCTAAGTGAGCAACATAATAATATCAAATACAAACGAAGTTGCAACTATTATTTATTAATAGAGGCCTTTTTTGTATAAACCTTTCTCCACAAGTTTCTTTAAAGAAGCAACAACAAAATCCTTATCTTCTTTATAAGTGACACCAAACCAAACGTCTGGTGTGGATAAGAGTTTTAACGATGCTTTACCTTCTTCAACAAGTTCAGAAACAACGGATGGGATGAGCCATTCATCTTTAAGAGTTTGACCATGTTTATCAAGCCAAGCTGGGAAGCGTTCCTCTAAACGTTTGATGATGTCTTTGCTAAAAGCAAAAAGATTCATCGAAACTAATTGATCATCTGGGACAATGAAGGAGTCTCCTCCATCAAGAGGTGTGCATTCGACTTCACCTTTAGCGTTTCTTTCCACAGATGATTCAATCATCTTCGTTAGATATAAATCTTTATCATAGAAGCAGACACCGCGTTTAACGGATCCGTTTTCAGTCATCGTGTTAGCGACTTTAAAAGCAACGTTAACGTATTGTCCTTCTTTATTAGATTTTAATCCTCTTAGATAATTAGCAGCGACTTGGTAGGTTTGTTGTCCATAGTAGTCGTCACCATTGATAATAATAAAATCTTCTTTAATTAAATCACGAGCAGCATAAATCGCGTGGGCGGTTCCCCATGGTTTTTCTCTTCCTTCTGGAAATTTATATCCTTTTGGAAGATCATCCATTTCTTGGAAGGCGTAGTGAGTTTCAATAATCTTTTCGACTCTTTTGCCAATTGTGTCTTTAAAAGCTTGATAAAAGGCTTTCTTAATCACGAAAATAACTGATGTGAAACCAGCTAATTTAGCGTCATGAACGGAGTAATCGAGTAAAAAGTTACCCGCTTCATCCATTTTTTCCATTTGTTTTAATCCGCCGAAACGGGAACCCATTCCGGCAGCAAGAATAACTAGTTGCATACTTTATTTACCTCAATGCTACCTATTGTAAGACAAAACTGAATAATTTACTAATATATTGTAAATATGTTGCAAAGAATGCGACTTTTACATATAATTTACGTGCTTTCTAAGAAAGGATAATTAAAATTATGCGCAAAATTTTATTACCAATTCTCTCTCTTGTTAGTGTGATTCTAGTTGCAATCGCGTTTGGCATTGCTGCTCAAACAGCTGCAACTCGTGTTGATGGTTCGAATTTTGGTAACTATTATCAATTAGTCTTCGAACGTGGAAGCAATGTCTTTGCTTTATTAAGTTTCATTCTTCTTGTTGTTGGCTCAGTTGTCTTGGTCTTCTGCTTAATTCCAACCAAGTTCCGCAAGTTCGTTCTTCCAGTCGGATCGGTATTACTGATCGCCTCTGGAGTGTTCATGATTCTTGCTCCAAAACATGCTCAAGATGTTGCCGTGTTAACCGTCACTGGTTCAATGACTGCAACTTCTGTCCTTGTGATCGTTGCAGGTGCTGTCCTTTGCTTAATGACAGTCCTCTCCTTCCTTGGTAAAAAGGAATCCAAATAAGAAACAAATTGAAAAAAATAACGCATCAATGGCGATGCGTTTTTTTGTTGCCTAAGATTCCAAATTAACCAGGAATTGCTGGTAAATCCATTGCAAAACCCTAATATTTTAGATAAGAAAAAGTCGAGCGATTTACACGCCCGACTGTTTTCTTTGTTAATTAATATTCTAATTACTTGCCTTCTTTAATTCCGTAGATAAATTCAACAAGACCATAAACGGCGATTAAAACACCGACAATGATCCAGAAAATACTACGGAAATCTGGGACAGCAATGTAAAGAACAGAAACAACAATCGCGACTAATCCGAGGACTAAATTCATTAAACCTGGAACGGTTTGTTTCTTAACTAAAAGATAGATTCCATAAGTTAAGATTCCTGCACCGGCGCCTAAGACAACGACAACGAGGAAGTTAATTAAAACTCCAACGGATAAGAAGTCGGTAAATAAGGTGACGCCAACGGCTAAAAGGACACATCCTAAGACTAAGGTTGATCCTGGAAGAGGTTGCTTCTTGCTCATTGCATAGATACCCATAGCAACTAAGCAAAGACCAGCGACTAGTGAAACGATTCCAAAGTAAACATCAAGGACAGCTTGACCACCAAAGATAGCGATTAAGATACCCATGACAATGAAGAAGATTCCACTGACTAATGTTTTATTCTTTTCACTCATTTCTTTCTTTCCTTTCATTTTAAGCGTAATTACTTTAAAGCAATCAAAGATTGATATCAATAAAAACATATAAAAAAGGCTCAAATTGAGCCTCTTTGAGATTTAGACAAGGATTTATTCCTCGTCTTCATTTTTGAGTTCAATGTACTCGTCTTTGACCTCTGTTGGAATGAGCCAACGGCACATCCCAATAAAGAGGAAATAGACGCTACAAGTTAGAATGACTGCACCGATAATATCGGTTAGCCAATGTTTCACTGCTAAGAGTCTGGTCAGGACAATTAAACAGGTGAGAACAACGGTTGATAGATGAATTAATGTTTTAAATAAATCATCTTTCACCCATAAGAATTTCAGAAGAACATAACTGTTCAGTAAGAAGAGTGATCCTCCCACGAAAACGTGGGTTGATGGGTAGGAAGCTTTTAAGCTTCCAGCCACACTATCTGGAGAGTAATTAATATGCACAAGCTCAAAGAATACATAAAGTATTGCGATGAGAATATACGCTCCAGCTAGGAAATAGAAGATCGGATTCACCTTCTTGAGCGATTTGTATTTGATGAGTTGGATGAGAGCGACTACGACAAGGATCAATGTGTATCCTAATGATATATAAAGAAGAATGTCGGAGACGACTCTCATGAATTCATATTTACCAAATTCGGTAACCAAATCACCAAACTTATAATTGAGATGATAAAAGCCAAGCTTAGTGCCGTTATAAATTGTTTCCACATCAACGACTTTCACCAAGATTGTCCATAGGACAAACACAGCGAAGAAGGAAACTGATAACCAGAAGAAAACTTGTTTTCTCATAAACTAATTAGCGTGGTTCTTCCCAACTATAAGTGTATGGATTTTTAGCGTTATTGAAGTAGCTGCTATTTTGTGATGCACTAATGGCTTTGCCATTAATGTTACCACTTAACGCCGTCAAACGGGATTGTCCGTTTGTATTCCACTTTTCAAGTGCTTTATCCTCATCAAGTTCAGCATCATTTACTGTTGCTGTAAATGAAACATTAATATCAGCAATGAAGTGGACACGGAGTGAAGCAACTAATTTACCAAGGATATCCATGGTCTTTTCTTCGCCGTTATGTGTATAGGTCACTTCTTTAGAAACGATTGTTGCTTCAACTTCTCTTAATGCAGAGATGCCAGTTAATTCGTTAAGGTTAAGACCTAAACGGATGACTGTGGATTCGACACCGTCATAGTTTTCACGTCCGCAGTTAAAACCTGTGGATGTAAAGGTGTTCGTAAAGTCTCCAGCTTCTTTTTCAGAACTACTTGAAGTTGCGCTTCCAAGTAATTTGGATTCAAGATAACTTGATTTAATGCCTATCACACCACCTAAAAGATATGTGGCAATATCATCAAGGAAGTTCTTACTTTCTGAACGATAATGATAGGTTGTGTTATCGTAATAATAGTAACGTTTTAAGCCACCAGACCAAGTTGTTCTGTATTTTGGGTCTTTTAATGTTCTTTGAATATTAAACATTCCACTGACACCGTTATGGTTTTCATCGTTAAATGTTTCAAATGTCATTTCAGATGACATAATCTTGTCACCAGAAACGAGCACGTCTTCAGTGTAAAGACCACTGACTGGGACTGAACCGAATTTACCATAAACTTTGGCTTTTTCGCCATCAACATAGATGTAGAAATCAATATCTGTTAAATCAATATTCAAGACCTTTTTTAAAGCATTAACATTGGCGCTTGCTTTTAAGTGCCAGTAGTTTGGTTTAGTTGTGTTGATACCTAAGTCCAATAAGACTTTGATACCGTCAAGGTTCATATATTTTTCATTAGCAACATTGGCACGATTAATGACGGATTGATAATTTTCATCATAATCTTCAAGTTGGAAATGGAAGTTGAGTAATTTAGCATCATCTCCACTACCCATAGCAAAATTAACAACATCTAAAGATTTTAATGTTTGATTTCCAGAATCATTATTGCCATTAAAGGCAACTTCGATTGTAATATCGCTTGGCAAACCAAGCATGACTTTGGAAATAACAATGTGTAATTTGGCACCATTATCAATAACGGAAACTTCTTTAAGAAGTTCATTACTTGCTAATCTAACATAGTCTTTACTATTAATAATGTCACCGATTGTACCAAAGCCCATTAGTTCCATAATTGGTCCAAGGAACTTGGTGAATTTTGGTTGATTACCATAGTCATTTACAAATGTTTTAACGATGTCCAAAATATCGCTAAATGTTTGTAAACGTAATTTACCTTTAATATTTGCGGCATTTGGATCACCATAGACAAATAAGGCTTGGTTGTTGTTTTGACGTTTATAAGTAACGCCGTTTTGTTCATATGCTGGAACAATATTACTTGCAACGTTAGCAATATCAACCGCCATGTCATGGGTAGCCCAAACTTTATTTGAGTGATATTTATATTCATCAATGTGCATTGTTCCATAACCACGTTTAACTTCATCGTTATTGTCTAATTGACCTTCACCACGGAATTCGGTGCCTAAACCAGCACTATCTTTCATGGAACCAGTGACACTAAATCCGGTTTTCTTGGTTTGGATAAAGTCACTGACTTGGTCAATAACATCTGGAATAAATTTCACAGATTGATATTCAGCCTTGTTTCCAAGACTGAGTTCGCTAAATGGAGCGGTATTAGCACTCACATTGGCGGTGTAATCTCCAAAGGAGATATTTGAAGCATCAATGGAGAATTCACTAATGTTAATTAAAGATTGATCATCATTAAGGATTGCCTCGACTTCTTCTAATGTTGGCGAGGTTCCAAAAACATCCTCAATATCAGCAATATTTGAATCGTTTTTAATATTGATATCAACACGGGCGTTTTCACCAATACCTAACTTATTAAGATTTAAACCGACGCGAATTCCTTCATCGTCATTTTCAAGTGTTTCAAGAATATCTAAAACAAAGGAGAAATCACCTTTATCAACACATTCAACGAGTTCATCAGTTAAGAAACTCTTTAAAGTTTCAAGAGAATCGGTGCTTTCTTCACCACTAGTTGATTCAATCATATCTGGAATCATCTCCACGATTCGATTTGTGGTTTCAGTGTCCATTTTTAACTTCATGACAGCTTTCTCTTTGACTGGATCTTCGTTAAAACGAACATAACCACTTCCTTCGGCAAAGCCGAGGTCAAAGTTAGCATATTCGATATCGTTTTGACCGATAAGATCAACCTGCAAATTGAATCCAACGTCATTAAGAGCATCGTCAAGTTTTAAAACTTGTGGGTCTTCTTGAGGTTCAGAGTCGATAATGTATTGACTTAAATCAAGCAACTTATCAAAGTCAACGTTGACTGAACCTTCAATCTTAGCAATATCAATGTCGTGTTTCTTAGCGTCTTTTCCGTCGAGATCTAGAGCAAATTCAAATCCAAAACGTTGATGTTTGCCATCTTCTCTTAAAATGGAGAAGAGTTTGTTTGTGATACCGGTGTAGTTAAAGACTTCAACATAATCGTTTCCGCTTGCTGGGGAAACAAAGTCTTCGTAGTTTTCTAAATCAATACTGATTCCACCGCTGATTGTGATATCGCCAAACGCGATAGTTCCTAAATCAACATACTTTAAGACAAAGTCTTCATCGGTGGTAATCTTGATGCAGAAATCTCCGCCTTCTTCTCCTAAAGTGAAGCGCCATTCGTTTCCGATATGTTCTTCTTTTGGTCCACTACTTAAAAGTGAGGAGAAGTCAAAACCACCAGCATCAACATCTTCAATGCCTTTGGCATTAGATGGTTCTTCTTCAGCAGCTGATCCGTTAATTAAACCATCAATTAATGGGGTGACTTGATTTTCAACAAAGTTACCAATTCCACGCATGAATTTTGGTAAATCCATATTGGCGTAAACAGCAAAAGCGTACCAATATTCATCAACAATCTTGTCGCCTTTGAAATCGGTCATTTTTAACTTCATGTCTTTTAATCCAAAATAAAGATCATCATGGAAACGACCTAAAGTTAACGGAAGTTGTTTGCCGTTATAGTCAGCCACAGCATCAACGTTGAATTCGACTCCGCTAATTGAAAGAGCGGACATTCTAAAGTCAATGTTACCATTCAAACCAATATGGTTTGTGAAGGTGGCATCGCTTGACATTTTGTATGTCATTTCAAAATCATCGAATTCTGCGTGTAAATACTTTGGTGCAGTATCATCTTCGTCTAAACCGATGTCTTTGGTAATTCTTGTGACAAATTGACCAAAGGCTGTTGGTTCAGGTGTGTCGACTGAAACATCAATGTACTTTGTACGGTTTGGGGTAACCATGTAACCACCAATGAATGTACCAGCAAATGCTAATACGCCGGTAGAAATGATGGCTGCACGTTTAAGGGCTTTTTTCATTTTTGGTTTCATTCTTAAGCCTCCTTATTTTTAATTGAGAAGTCGAATTCTTCATTCCATGAAGGGATTTTCATTTCCCCAACATGGTAGTAGTATTCGAGAAGGTTATTTGTTTTTGCTGGGACAGGAATTCCTTCCTTTGTCGCAGTAAACGTTTCATCAATGGAGAGGTGTTTAAGAACTAGATCTTTGCTCAACGTATAAGTTAGTTTCACCTCTTCAAATGGTGGGAGATTACTTAATCCAGAGAGGTTCAGCATCTGCGTCTTGTAATAGAAGGTGCTGAGATTTGGATTAAGATTCATCTTAATGACAACATCATCTCCGCGTGTTGTTCGTGAACTGTCTATCGTTGTTTTATCAGAGATAACGTAGATAAACATTTCATCAAGAGTTTTACCGAGATATTCCTTGTATTCCTCTTTTTCAAATGTTTTTGTAGGTGTTTGAGGATACGTGGCGTGCTCGGAACCGCTTGGAGTTCCATCATGGACGATTATTGGACCATCTTTACCGTGTTGGTAAGATCGTTTCGCCAAAGCGACCATTGAGGAGAACGAAATTTGATCTTCGTAATACTCATCTCCATTTTTAATGAATGCATTTCGAACGGTTTGAGTAACGATTGTCTTCGCATCTCCAATCGAGTAGAAGTAGCAATTCGGCATTCGTCTGAACTTTTCAAATGCAACGTTCATGACATCAGCATCAGAGAAGCTCTTCACTCCGTTGATGGATTTATCGGATAAGGCTTCATACTTTTTCCAAATGGCATCAACGTCTGGAGAGAATTCTTTTGGATCGAAGCCTGGAGGATACATTTCATCAATCGGGCCAATTGTCTTTTTAAGGATGATGCCTGTTGAGACACCAGCCACAGCACAAATCCCGATTGTTAGGATGTAAGTGAGCAGTAGTTTTTTCATAATTCTCAAACTATTTAGCGCTTTTCCTCCAAAACTTCCGACCATAATATTAAATTATGTCAATGTAAAGGTAACCCTATTGTGTGCGTACCATATAAATAGAACTAAGTTCTCACAAAAATAGAGCGATTTTTCAAGTTCTCTTAAAATTAGAATTTTTAATTCTTGTTGCAAATTCTACACAACAGTTCTATTATTAGTTCATGAAAAACATTCGAGAAATTATTGGCGAGAACCTTGCTGAACTAAGAAAAAATGCCAAATTAACACAGCTTGAACTGGCTGAAAAATTCAATTATTCAGACAAATCTATATCGAAATGGGAGAAGGGTGAAACCATCCCAGATATCGTTACTTTAAATGAACTTTGTGAGTTTTATGGAGTCTCTTTAGACTACCTTACACACGAAGCTACGCCTGAAAATAAAAAGAAATATACAAAGCAAAACGCGCTTGATCGATATAACAAAGTTATCATCACTTCTTTACTTGTCTCCGTTGTATGGATGATTGCAACAATTATCTATGTTTGGGCATTAATTAGATTTAATGCCAGTTGGTGGATTGTCTTTGTTTGGTCAGCACCAGTTTCATTCATTATGCTTGGCGTTGCAAACCACCGCTATTTCCATCGAAAAGCGCTCTACTATGGGTTTACATCAGCGTTCCTTTGGTCCATTCTTGTCGCAAGTTTTTTACAGTTCTTAAGCGACCGTGTCTGGACAATATTCCTACTTGGAATCCCGATGCAAATAACCATTATCTTGTATGGCAAAATGAAACATTAAAAAAAGAACCATAGGTTCTTTTTACTTTCCATATTTCTTAATGTTTTCGACATGTTCTTGTCGACTCATTTTGACTCTAGATTGTTCTAACAAGGAATAGATGCGATGCATCTCTTCTGAAGAGATGACCTTCTCTGTAAATGAGGACATGTATGAACGGAAGTCGTTAAGGTTAATTACCCCATCAATTCCAAGAGGACGCGCGTTATTCTGCGCCATCACTATTACTGAAGTAATATGAGGCTTTTTACCGATAATATCGTGAATAGCGCGAATGTGTGTATCGTTCTGGAAACATGGGTTACGACGACTGTTTCCGTTTGAAGACCAGTATTTGTCTTGTCTTCCTCCACGGATGTCTCCAGCCCAGTTTTTAACTTCAATGCAGAAGATTCCAGTTTCTCTGATTTCTATGAAATCAATCTCATGAGACATTCCATTAGCATCCACAAGATAAACATTCTTTAATTCATAATGAGGAACTCGGGCAAAAGGACCTGGATTAAGATATGAATGAATCTTTTCTTCAGCTTCAATTCCACGAAGGTTATTTTCAACATCGCGAGAAATTTCTCTTATGCGGGCACGATTTGTTTCAGAAATTTGTGGTCTTACTTGCCTAGCCTTTTCTTTTTGCTCTTCTTCCCATTCTTCTTCATAGCGGCGTCTTGCACGCTCACTATCGGCCCAGACTGAGGCAATAAACCACATATCTTCGAAGTTGTTTCCACCAAAAGACATCTTTTCTCTCCTTATGCCGCCAATAGTTGAACAAACGTTTCAACGACAGAATAGACACAAACACCAATTCCAACCAGTGGAATTATCTTATCAATTAAATTATCTTGATAATCTCTTGAATAAGAGAAGAGAATAATTAATGGGAAGATAAAAATTACCGTGATTGTTTTTCCAAGTCCCGATTTCATCACGATATCAACTCCAGCTTCAACATCAATACCCATCTTTGTTGCAATTGAGACGCTACAGATCGAGGCAATAATGATATCAAGAATAATCGCAATAAATAAAACGATACAAGTAATGATAGAGAACGATAATGAATTCGCGTTAGTCTTTAAATAACGATCATATTCATCTTCTGTATGACCGTTCATTAAGTATCGTTTTTTGCGTAATGCAGAAATAAGCGCGAGTAAGAAGAATGCTAATAAGAGTAATGGAGGCTTGGTTGTTAATAATGGGAAGACATACCAAGGAATCATAAACTCTGGGGTTGATAAGGCGTGCAATTTAATATAAATTGAGCCAAGTTCATAAAGGATTGGAATTAAAACCAAAAGACGGAAAAAAACAATCTTTTTACCTTGGAAATATTTCTTTGGTTCATAGGTTAAGAATGTATAGGTCAAAGAGCAAAGGAATAAATCGATAAAAACATTTAAATAAACAAACTTGGAAGGATTAATATTCAGTAATGTTTCAATTACATCCTTACTATCAACATACTCTAATCCAACAAATCTCATGGATAAAGTAAAGTAGTAACGGAAAACTATAAGATAGGCGACGGCCATTAAACCAAGAGCTGTAAAGCCGTGTAACATTAGAATCTTCTTATAATTCTTATGGCTTCTCATAATGACAGAGAAGTTCGCAATCAAGAAGACTGGCAAAGCCAGAGTACCAATCCAAGAGAAAACATCTGAAGTTATTCGATAAGCGTTTTTAACGTCATCTGGTTTACTAAATAACGGGAATTTAACGAAGACGCTAAAAACAACGGACATAGCCATAAACATCATAAAAACCCACGCTATAATGCGCAGATGTCGGTATGAAAGAGGACCACGAAATTCAATGTCGTTATTCTCGTCATGAAGATGATGCTTAAATAAATGAAACTTGTTTCTTTTTTTCTTTTGTGTTTCTTCCATAGATTTTATTGTAAAGCAGGTATCTTATTTTATCAATTCACTTTATTAATTAATATAGTGAAGTATAATTGATGTTATGAAAAAGATTCTACCATTTCTTGTTGCGCTTCTATTAATCTCTGGATGTACGACAACAAATAAGAAGCCAAGACGTTCTTCATCTTTTGATGAAGGAAGTTCTCAAATTATCAGTTCAATAGATTCAGTTACCTCAAATATTGAACCAACTAGTCAAAGTAAAACGAGTACTGGAACGAGTCACACTAGTGTTGCACCAACATCTGCTGGAACAAGTCACATTAGCGTTGCACCAACATCTGCTGGAACATCAACGACAAGTAAACCAAGTAGTTCATCTACTTCGTCAAAACCAACATCATCTTCGACACCAGCCGGAGATGAATACATTAGATTTAAAGATTATCCTTCTATTTCCTTGAGGAAATTTTTAGCTCCGACTAATGAGCCTATCGAATTAATTACTCATTTAAGTGAACACCATTGGTGGGAAAACGATCTAAGAGACGATATGCCAAGTACTGATTGGACATTCATTTATGGAAACAAGAATAGCCGAGGAGATTTCGGAGATGATAAGGTAAGTCCATCATTTTATTCCGTTGATCAAGGTAAGCCTGGTGGTTTAAGGATGGATCAAAAATGGAAGGGAATCCAAACTCCATTATTCCATCACACCGGAGCAAAACTTGAAATTAATATGGTCATTTCTCAAGTAAACAACAATACAGATAAGCCTGAAGATTCGCTGCCAATTGGTTTCTTCTTGTTCTATGACAAAGATGCTAACTATCTCGAAAACTTAACTCATGAAGTATCTCGTGGGCAAATTACCGCGAACACAACGCAAGTTCATTTCTACTGCACAGGTTCAGGAACAGAAAACGTTGCCTACTTTGAATTTAGACTTGTCGCCCTTCCATCCAAGAACAGCCAAGCATACAATTTTGGTATCGGAGAAATAAATGTTAACTCTTGGGAAAGAGCATAAAAAAATCCAGCAATTCCTGGATAATTTCAAAAACTGTCCGTAAATTGCGGACTTTTTTTATACCTTTAAATCTCCATCTTTTATCCATCCTAATTTGCGGAATAAAAGATCGAAAGCAAAAACTAAAGCAATTGGCGCTGCAATCTCTAAAACAAAGATTCCCACCCATGTTTGCCAGGCACCAACACCCATAGAAGCGATGGTACCAATTTGGCCAACTAATCCAGCAGTTCCCATACCGGCAGCACTGCCTAAACAGCACATCTTTAATGCACAAGTAGCAATCGGTCCAAGAATGGCAGAAGCAATTATTGTTGGAAGCCAAACAATTGGTTTACGAACAATATTTTTAAACTGGAGCATGCTTGTTCCAATGCCAATGGAAAACACCATGCTTAACTTATTATCTCTTCTAGATTGGATGGCAAAGCCAACCATTTGTGTGGAACAACCAACAACGGCAGCTCCACTAGCGATAACTAGACCAGCATACTGTGGATCAGCTAGAGCTGCTGCAACACTCATTCCCTCCGGAATAAGGAAAATCATTGCTGCAATAGCAGCAGATGAAATTGGAGCGGTTAAAGCCATACCCATTAACACCGCTACAATAATTCCCATAAAGAATGGAGCAGCGTTAGTTCCACTGTTAATTAACCATTGCATAGCATAAGTGACGTAAATTAAAGGATAACGAAGTCCTAATGAAAGAAGTAAGCCGGCAATAACACCGCATAATGGAACAATAATAATGTCTGCACTGGTTTTCTTCTTTAAGACATATTTAAACAATAAGACAACACCTAAACAAACAAAGTAGATTGTTAAAGGGTCACCGATTTGGAATGTGTCACTAACTGGATGAGAGGCTTTTGTAACAAAGAACGTTGTTAAAGAGAAATAACCCGCGATTTGACCAACTACACCAAGAACCACTGTTTGAAGAGGAGTAAGTTTCATGGCTAAAGCCATGCCAACACCAATTCCGGCACCAGTAAGAACTTGTAAAACATAGGAAATACCATTCTTCGCGGCCATGCCATTTCCTAGACAATGAAACATAAATGCTCCGAATGTACCTTCACTAGCATCTTTAAAGAATCCACCGATTGTGGCAAAGATTGTGCCAATGATTAATGTGGCAAAAAGGCCATAGGCCATTCCGTTAAGCGTAGTAATAAAAAGTTCTTTAACTTGTTTAGAAAAACTTGGTTTATTCTCTTCCATGTGTAATATTCTTTGCTTTTTTAGTTAGAAAAGCAATAAAAAAGGACCGCTTGGTTGAACATGATGATTTGGCGGTCCTTTTAAGAAACTGTTCGGGTTTCGTTATATATACAATTAGTTTTTAACTTTTATTGGATTAAAGAATAACATCTGTAACTCCTTCAAAGGAGTAGACGTGTTTTCTAGCGCGTGTGCTTGTATCGACACGAAGTTTGATCCCAGAATATGTGGTTTCGTTTTTGCGGTAGTCAACACTAATGAAATCTTCACCACTTGTATAGGAGAAGGAACGTTCTTTTGTTACTTCAGATAATCGATTATCGTTTTTAAACGATGCGGAGAAACTTTTTCCTTTATTAAGGAGATTAACACTCTTAATTTCAGAAATGTCATCATTGATCTTGATTTGGTGACTAATCGTTGTGACTTCATCGGTTGTCTTTGTTGTCAAAGAATGAATATAGGAAGAGACACGATAAGTAAACGTAGTTGAAACGACGTTATGAGATACTTGGGCATTAATCTCACATGGATAGCAAGTATCGCTGACACGAATCAACCCTTCGTAGACACCTTTAGATTTGATTTCCGAGAGATTATCTTTTAAATAAACTGTTGTGTTATTGACCGATAATTCATATCGGTAATTCACATCATCATAACTAAAGGCAGATGAATCAAAGGTGTAATTAAGTCCTTTAGTATGAACATAGTAATATGAGTATGGATTATAAACCGCATCCACATCCATCGCGACTTGGTTAAATTCTTCTTGAACGATTGGAGCGGCAAAAATACGGTTTTGCTCATTACTAACGTCTTGGGTGTAGTAATGTAAGGAAAGATTACCGACAACAGAAGTTAAGACAGTTGAACCATCGTTAAAACCCTTGGTTTGTCCTTGAATATGAATTGGACGTGGCGATAAGGCAAAAATTACGGCAACAGCAGTTGCTGAAGCAAGGAGGGTTGTAATCGTAGGGATGAAGAAAAATCTCTTTTGAATGCGGCGTTTATGTTTCACTTCAAAACTTTCTAGGATTTGTTCGCTAGATTTAGAAATTGTTTGAAGCCTTCCTGCTTCAAGAATTTTCTTTTCAACATCATTCATTTTTACTTCCTCCTTTCGATAGTTTTTTAATCGCGTTATTATAGGTCCATGTAACAGTACCTAAAGGTATTTTTAGTAATTTAGAGATTTCGTCATGTTTAAGATCATTGACGACATGAAGAATAACGATCGTGAATTCTTTATCACTGAGCTTCTTCTTCATGAGTTGGAAGACCTCAGTATCTTTTAGATTGGTGATATCAGGATCATCCTCTCCACTGATTTCTTCAATGTACTCGACGCTACTACGTTGCTCTTTCTTTAGATAGTTAAGAGTAATGTTTTTACTCATCTCAATCAGATAAGACATGATGTTTCCATCAGGTTTAATGCGTTTTGGTTTTTCCAAAACTTTCATATAAACCTCTTGGGTGATGTCTTCACTGCTAGCTTCATCTCTTAGAAGAGAATAGGCCATAAAGTAGACTTTTCGGTGGGTTAAATCATAAAACTCATCAAAATAATCTAGTTCATGATTTTGCAGTTTAGTAAGTAAAAACTGTAGGCGTTCCATGTTCAACCATATTATATACAAAATAATATTTTTGTTTTATTTGAATATTTAAAAGAAAAAGGCCCACAAATGTGAGCCTCCCGGGTTAGATAAACTAAATTATTTAGCTTTTCTGAATAAGAATGCTGCAACAGCGCCAAGAACGGTCCAAACTGGGAAGATAATCACACCAGCGCCGATCTTCACAAGGTCTTTAACTTCTTCTGGGACTGTAATGCAGAAACCACAGATTGTAGCAACAACGGCCATTAAAGCTGTTAAGCAGAGTAAGCAAACAACACAAATATTGAGGTTGAATTTGACTTTTAATTTGCCAGCAGCTTGTAAAGCAGCACCGCAAGCGCCTAAAACAGATAAACCACCAAAGATTAAGCTAAGGAGCATAAAAACGTAACGAGCGTTATATGCAGATTGAGCACTTTCAGCGGTTCCTACTTTAAGAATGTCGTAACCTGTTGTTACACTCTCACCCAAACCAAAATTAACAACGGAGAAAGCAAGAGCTAACCAGGCAAACATTAAGCCGAATGTTAAAACGGCAATGCAGCTAACCAAATATTTTTTCATTTAGTACCTTTTCCTTTCGCAAGTATTATAGCAAATATTTTAGAAGTGAATATCTATTTATTTTATTTAACAAAATAGAGACAATTACATAAATGTAAATTTAACCGAAATTTGCTGGTTATTCTTGATAAAACTTTGATTATTCTATTTAATGTAGAATATGCGAAAAATTATTTTTGTTTGTCATGGAAATATTTGCCGATCTGTTGCGGCTGAATTCATTGCAAAACAACTGTTAAAAGAGAAAAATAACCAGCAAATTACGGTTATTTCTCGCGCAACATCACGTGAAGAAATTGGCAATGATATTTATCCACCAATGAAGAAGGCTTTGCTTCGTCACGGAATCGAATTCTCACCTCATAAGGCTAAACAAATCACTCAAGAGGATTATGAATGGGCAGATGAAATCTATTACATGGATCAGAATAACTTAAACTATCTTTCCTATCTTTTGGATAACCACAAGAAAAATATTTATCCAATTAGCAAATATTCTCCTTCTGTCAAAGAAATTGATGATCCTTGGTACACAGGAGAATATGATATTGTTTTAGAACAATTGCAAATTTGTATAAAAGATATTCTTAATAAAAAGGTCCTTAATTAATGACCTTAATTTTATTTGGATTTAATAAGTTTTAATGTACTTTTCTAATAGATCGTTGGCTTAGGATTGGTTCTTGGCTAAAATGCATTTTCTTCTAACAGCTTGAGCAAATTGATCTTGCTTTCTCTTTTGAAATTAAGAAACTCTTTTAAAAACATATTCTTCAGAATATCCAACTCCTTGGTATACCTTTGCTTTTAAAAATTGATTTCCGTTTTGAACGTACCCACTACCAGAAAGTAATTTAAATTTATTTGATATTGATTCGACCCAATCCGTTAATTCGATAGTAAAATTTGATTTATCAGAAATAAATGTTCCTTGATATGATTTTGCTTTGCTATTCGGATCAAACAAATCTGCTCGAACGTTTAAATTAAAAACGCTTTCCGAAATCGTGCATTCAATAAAGTTTTCAGGAATATATGTTGTATTACCTTCAACTTTGTATGTCTGACCGGCACGAAGATATAATTGAATTGGATATGCCTCATCAAAGGTTTGAGGATAATCTTCAGGCCACATTTGTCTTTCTTCTTCATACCAAATGCGTCTTTGTTCTCTTTCTTGAAGGTCTTCATATTTCAACGAGATTGATTGGAATCGATAAATGCCATCAAAGAACGTTACGCTTTGTTTGGTACTCTTTTTTGAAACACATCCACATAACAAAAAAATACAATTAGATAAAACAGATAGATAAAACAGAAGTGGCTTTTTCATAATAAAATTTCCACTTGTATTTTAATAGAGAGAGAGAGAGAGTCAAGCACTTACACTGTAAGAGTGCTAATGTTGGTTTCGTAAAATCTGCGAATTTGTTGTAAATATTTTTCTCTTTTAATCATAGTTAGTCACCTTTGTCATTTTTTATACTGAACAGTTTTACCAAAGTCAATCAAAGTGTTCAGTATCAGTGAACAGTTTTACTAAACACGGTCAAACTGTTCACTTTGGAAGATCTGACTTTATGTCAAGAGTCTGTTAAAAATTAAAACAAAAAGTGCTCGGAGAAGGTTTTCAAGCGCTATTTCATAAAAAACCAGCTTTTAACTGGAATTTTTGATTTCTGCCTTAATGTAATGACGTTAATAGTAAAGTGCTTCAAGTGAAACGACATTACTGTTTGTCATCGTCAAATAGCGCCAATAGGAACAGCATAAATATTCTCATCAATAGAATAAACGACATCCGTTAAACAAACAATGCTTGAAGGACCAACTTTATATTTCGATTTTAATTCCAATGTTTTAAATGCAGAAACATCCTTTTTTGAATATGAAATACCGCTTTTACATTCAATAAAATGAAGAATCCCACCATCAAGAATAATTAAATCGATTTCCTTTTGATCAATATCACGATAATAATAGAAATTAGTTCTCTTATTATGATTTTTATATGATTTAATTATTTCATTAATGATGAATGTCTCAATAAATCTTCCAGAGAAGATACTATTTTTTAAAACTTCTTTATTACTTAGTCTAGCCAAATAAGCTGCTAGTCCAGTATCGTAAAAATAGATTTTTGGACGTTTTACAACTCTTTTTAGTGTTGAATTCTCATTATATGGTTCTAATAAATAGACAATATTGCCAGCAACCAAAACACTTAGCCAAGAGTCTATTGTATGCAAAGAAACCCCTATACTCTTAGCGAGATTATTGGCGACAAATTCTTCACCTGTCAGCGAAGCGAGAACTTCCATAAATCTTTGGAACTTTAGCTTTTCATTCAAGTTTATAATTTGCGAAACATCTCTTTCAATATATGTTTTAACGTAATCAGAATAAAAATTATCTGTATCTAAATCTTTGTTATCGTATAGTTCTGGATAAAAACCCCTTACTACATAATCAAATAGTTCATCAATACTGACTGGGTTCTCTTCGTTTCTTTCCTTATTAATAACAGGATCAATAACAAAAGGTGTTTCTTTTAATCCTCTTATTTCTCTTAGTGACAGAGGAGACATTTCTATGATTGAAACACGACCAGCAAGTGATTCAGAGACATTTTCCATTAGGCTATATATTTGAGAGCCGGTTAAAATGTACATTCCTTTATTGTTTCCGCCTTCAAATTTCACTTTGTTAACAATTGATTCAATGACATCTAACAATTTCGGAGCATATTGCACTTCATCAATAATAAGCGGCGCCTTATGTAGTGCAAGAAATAGTTCAGGATCCTTAATTGCAGTTTCCCTTTCTCTTAAATTATCAAGCGACACATATCCATAATTTAATTCTCTTTTTATTTCTCCACATAAAGTAGACTTACCAACTTGCCTTGCTCCTGTAATCAAAGTAATTGGCTTATTTTTGATTGATTTAAGAATTGATTCTTTTATTGTCCTTTCAATCATAAATAGGTATCCTTTCGTAAATATTGAACTCGCACTTCAATTTTTACGCAAAATTATGAACAATGCAACAATTAAATAAAGCTTTCTATTAGAACGATCTAGAATTTTCTCTTAAGCTATTTATTAATTTTTGCGCCACATTTTGGGCAGAACTTAGCTCCAGGACGTAACGAACTCCCGCACTCCATACAAAAGGCGGGACCTTGTGGTTCTATTTTAGTTCCGCATTTTGGGCAGAACTTTGCAGTCTCTGGTAAGGAACAGTGACAATTAGGGCATTCTACAGTTTTTCCACTTTCTTGATGAGAGCCACTAATTGGTTCTTCTACTTTGCTTGTATTTTCTTTATTTGCTAGTTTTTCAAAGGAATCTAGAGCAGTTTCTATTTCTGGCAATTTCAAATCATTGATTTCATCGCAATACTTTTCTTCCACATAATCACGAAGATTAAAATCAGATAATTGTTTCTTAGAAGATACAAACATCTCTTTAAAATCTCTACCTATTTCTTTGAAATCAGCCAAAAGAGAATCATCCACATCTTCATCGTCTTCGTCCGACAGAACATCAACGCCATCAAAAAACGCACAAAATTTTACTAAGAGTAGCATTTGCTCATTTTTAAGAGCCATTCCATTGGCTAGTCTAGTCAAGAAAATAAAATAATCTTTCGATAAATAAAGATATTCCAAATTTTCTGTTGCTTCTTCTTGCGATTCTACTAGTTGTTTCTTCTCATCTCTAGAAAGCTTACGTGATTTTAGATCATTAATTACTGTGATTAATTCTGATGTTTCATTATAGAGAGAACTAACTTTTTCACACATGCTTTCATAGTTATTTTTAGCATAATTTAAAGAAAGCTGAGCTCCTTCTTGTATGTCCTTAATTTGACCTTGCTTTTCATTGCGTGCAGCTTCTTTTTTTCTTTCTTTGGTTTCTAATTTGGCCTTTTTATATTCATATTTAGCCACTTTTGCATCGTTTTTTGTCGCACCAAGAAACTTACCAAATAATCCCATATCAATTACTCTCCTTTGCATTATTATCTTTAAAAAGTCCTATTATTATTAGGAATGCCGCAAGCGTTATCACAATCATTGCCAATTGAATGATTGCATATATTTTAATGTCTGCTTTTGGAATGCATAGAAAAACGATATTCAATATGACTTCTGCGATAACGAAAAATGATGAAATGATTCGTCCACCTGTATTTAATTTTGAATTAAAAACATAAATCAAACTTGGGATTGCAAGGGCTGTAAGTAGGAAAGCAAAAGCAGTGATCCCAGCTGGTGCTTGAAAAATAGTGTCTGCAAAAACTAATCCAACAATTAATCCAGTAGTAACAACGAGAAGTGCATTTATTCCTATAAAAACCATTTTGTTTTTCATATTTAATCTCCAAAGACTATTTAGTTGGTGGTAAATCTGGTGGGAACGAATCGCTAAATTCCTTCAATTCTCCAGCTTTTACCCAGTTTGGAGTACCTTGTTTCCAAATTAGTGTATCTTTCAAAACTTGACCACTATTAATCATCTCGATGACTTTTGCAGTTTCAAATGGTCCAACCGCTTTGCCATCAATTGCAACATGGAAAGTAACAGTAGGAATTGCAGGAGGCACATTTCCAGATGCATTCATAGTCTGATCTAAAGTGCCACCAATGTTTTTGGCGACAGCGCCACCAACAGCTAAGCCAGCCATCAAAGAGACAGGATTAAAACCAGCGCCTCCTCCTTGGCCACCATCGCCGCCAATATCTATACGGCCTGCGCCATTTTCACCCATTTTCCCAAGAGCTTTTGCGCTTTCAACGCCAACATCTCCTTTAACCTCAGTCTCATAAGCACCAAGATTTGTTTGTTTAGTGCCCATGTGCATGGCATATTGCCCTTCTTCTCTTTGAATGCGGAGGGATTCTTCGTAATGTTGTATATCCATTTCAGCTTTTCTACCAGCCATGCCTTTGCTAATGTTTCTGAGCTCTTGATATCCTTCTGATTCTTTATCTATTTCAATTGCGCTAATATCAAAACCAGTGACTGTAACGCCAAATGTTTCGTATAGTCTCTCTTTGACGTTCAATTCAGCCTTATCATTGATAAGATCTATTTTTGACTCGATTTGAATTAACGGAATATCGTTTTCAGCTGGCGCTTTAGCAACTGAGTCTTTTACATACCTAGCAATTGCGTCTGTGACTTTTTTCTTAAAGTCATCCATCTCAAACGTTGCAAGTTGATAATGCTTAACGAAAGCTTCGTAATCTTCAATTTTGAAAGTAAGTGTGCCGCGCACAGCGACTGGTGCTTCAAAATCAGGGAATCTAGGATCAGCGATATCAAAATACGGAACACCAAATTTAACCTGTAATGCACGTCCTAAGTTAATAAAGAAAACTTCAGCTTGAAATGGTGTGTCCTTTTCGTACCACAAGCCGATAATAGATGACAAAACTGGGAAGTTTTTAGTTTTTATTGTTTCGTCATGTGGACCGACGATGAAATCTTGGTTATGACCATCTTTTTGTTTATAAACAAAGACAGCTACTTCACCATCCTTAACCCTTAATACCGAATTAGTTCTAATTGCAGTATCTCTTTTGAGGTCACCTTCTGCAGCACCTTTTGGATGCCACTTCCAAATAAGATAATCCTCTTGGTCACAGCGGATTACATCAGCTAAACCGCCAGTTTTGTTTTTCTTAGCGAAAATACTCATAAACATTATCTCCTATTCTTTTTTTCGGCTTTAGCAGCGCGTTCTTCTTCTAATTGCTTATTAGTTTTTTTCTTCTTGAAACCAAATACGAGCAAAACAATACCGGCAGCAAGCAACGCGATAAACAGCAGCGATAAAAGGGTGTTGCCTTCTACATTAAATGTAACGATACAAATAACAGAAGCGATGATTGCGACAAAGCCACCAATAATCATAAGAAGTTTGCTTCTTTGAATGTTCTTAGTTTCTTTATGAATTCCCGAGTATATATCTTCTATGGTGTCTAAATCTCTTTTATCACGGAGCAAAATTTTTGCTTTTGCATAGCATTGATCGATTTTTGATAACCAAGCACTAGAGACGCTATCAACATTTTTGTTGGTTGCATAGTATTTAGCGTCAAAATTGGACTTTGCTAATAGCATGAACTCAAGAATATCTTCTCTAGTATTAGGAATCGGGAAAGTTTTGATTAACTCTATTTTTTTATCTAAATCATCTGTAGCTAAAACTTTATCAAATAGACTTTGAACAGAAGCGTTAACTTCTCTATCTCTAATTTCATATCCGCAAGAAGGACATTTAACATCGTCAAAGCTTATTAGTTCCCCACAATTGGGACATTTATGTAAGCGTCCTTCTTTTAGGTTTGCTTTCCTTTGCTCAGGTTGATTTTTTTCCACAGGCTCAGTTCTAATTACTTCTTTTGCTGGTTCTTCTTCAACCACAGGAGTTTCTTGAACTTTTTGTGTAGGTTCGGCAGATGGTGTTTGTCTTTCGATTTTTGTTCCACATTCATCGCAAAACAAAGCGTCATCATCTAACTTTTTTCCGCAGTTTGGACAGTACATAATTTAATCTCCTTTACTAGTCTTTTTTAACAAAATCACAAACATCACCGATGTTGCAATCAAGGTATTCGCAAATTCGAAGCAATACCGATAATGCAACTTCTTCATTTCTTCTTAATTTAGTCATTGTACCTGTAGCGATATTAAGGTCTTTTCTTAAATCGACAGGAGATATCCCTTTTTCAATAAGAAGAACCCACATTTTTTTGTATGAGACGGAATATTTGTTCATATTTTCATTCTACAGAGAGAGAGAGAGAGAGAGTCAAGCACTTGTTGCGAAAGAGTGCTAACTTCTTGCTTATTTTTCTCAAGTTCTTACGATTTTCAGGCAATCAAAAAAATCCGTGCCACTCACCACTATTGGCTTTCACATGGATTTATTTGGTTATCGATATGCTATGCGAACCTTACGAGCACTAATAATGATGAACATTTTTGTTTTCTCAGGAATCTTCTGGATAATCAAATCTATCAAAAAATCCCCTTTATTTAGTCTACAAACTTTAGTTTATAGAGTCCAAATTTAGGGGACAATTTCATTATTATGGGCGCCCTCGAAACGACTCGAACGTTCGACCCACTGCTTAGAAGGCAGTTGCTCTATCC
>DGVS01000011.1 GCA_002395065.1 Caryophanales bacterium UBA4278 | reverse complement strand
GAGAGTCTTTTTTGTTGTCTATAATTATTTTCTTAAACAATATAAAATTATGCCGATGAAAAAACGTGTATATCATATTCCTTATTTAGGATTTCATACTCGTGCATATACATTTGGTGATATTAAGAATGGAACGCCATTAATTATTCTTCATGGTGGACCAGGTGGATGCGTTGAGCGTTATGAAGTTTTAGAGCAACTCGCCGATCAAGGAATTCCATTAATTTTCTATGATCAATTAGGTGCTGGTTATTCTCGTGTTCCTAAAGGAAACGAAGAACTTTGGACGTTTAAAACATATTTAAAAGAACTTGAAAACGTAATACGTTTCTTTAATCTTAAAAAGTTTTCGATTCTTGGACACTCCTGGGGTGGAATGCTAGCGCTTGAATGGGTGTGCAAACATCCTCATAAAGGATTAGAAAAACTCATTCTATTCTCGACTCTTCCATCGACAAAAATATGGAACGACGAGCATCTGAAAATGATTGAGTCTTATCCAAAAGAACAAGTTGAAGCAATCTTAAATGAGAAAGACAAAAAACCATACGACAAGAAGCATTTTAAAAAGGGAATGAAACGTTTTTATGATGAACATGTTGGTAAGAAAAATCAACGAAAATACACACCAAAAACCAAACATTTTCCAAAAACTAATAAAGAAATTTATAACAAAATGTGGGGATTTTCTGAATTATTTGGAAATGGTACTTTAGCTGATTACGATGTTACAAATTTACTTTATAAAGTTGATGTTCCAACATTGATCCTGTCTGGAAAATATGATGAATCAACTCCTGAAATGAACAAAGTGATGAAAGAAAAAATACCTCACGCGAAGTGGGTACTTTTAGAGAATTCACATCATGGCGGTTATAACGAAGAACCAGATGTGGTTTTAGAAGCAATTTCTAAATTTATAAAATAAATTTTCTCAAAACAACTTTTTCAGCATCGGAAATGAACGCTGCATCAATTGTATTTAAAGCGAACTCTTGCAGTTCGTTTTCTTTAAATCCGAGTTTACTAAGTGTGCGATATTCTTTCCAAAGTTCCGTATTTGAAACAGTCATATTATCAGTATTAATTGTGAATTTCACACCAGCTTGTTTTAATTGTTTAAATGGTAAATCTGAGTAGGATTTTATAGCTTTTGTGTCGAGGTTTGACTTTGGACAAATTTCCAGGCAAATCCCGTGTTTTTCTAGTAATTTTACAACATTTTGATCTTCAACTGAATGGATTCCGTGTCCGATTCTTAATGCCCCCATTTTTACAGCAGATTCAACAGATTTAGCTCCTGATGCTTCTCCTGAATGGATGGTGTATGGTAGTTGATATTTTTTAGCAAGTTCGAATTCTTTTTGGAAGAGTTCATTTGGAAATAACGCTTCTGCTCCGGCAAGATCAACAGCAACAACACCTTTTCCGTAGAATTCTTTCGCAACCTCTACAGTTTCCATATTCGCTTCGTGAGTGTTTTCACCACGCATGCAGCAAAGAATGAGATTTGCACGAATGAATTTTTGTTCAGCAAAGGTTGTGACTAAAGTTTCAACAACCTCTCTTTGTGTTAAACCTTGAGCGGTGGAGAGTCGAGGTGCCATTCTAACCTCGCAATACTTAAGACCTTGCTTCGAAAGACGTTCTAATAAATCTAAAGAGCATTTTCTTAATCCGTTTTTGGATTGGAGAACGAGATTTGGAAGGCTAAAACGTTCCAGGTATTCATTAAGAGATTGGCAGTTTTTCGGCACTCTTAAATATTTGTTCAGTTTATGAGGGCAATAAGTTGGAAGTTTGATGCCTTCTTCTTTTGCCACCTCGATAATAACTTTGGAAGATAGCGATCCATCTAAATGTAGATGAATGTCTGCAATAGCGTATTTTTTGTAGTTCATATGTTGATATTATACGAAGAATTTTCTTTTTAGTGGAAAAATAATAATTTTTATATAAAATTGTTATTGCTGACAAAGGAGGATGATTTATGAAAGAAATCAAAATTAGTGAATTAGAGAAAATACAAAGTGAATATGAAAAAGATCATTCCTGTACAGTCGCTCGTCATGCATTAACCGGTGCCGATATTAACACCGTTGCTGCTAGTAAAGACGCAGTCCAGGATCTTGATTTTAACTTTGATATTAACATCAAATCAATGGATGTTGCGAACCAAAAAGCATCTGGAAGATGCTGGATTTTTGCTGGTTGCAACTGCATGAGAGAAAGAATTGGTCGTAAACTTGGACTTAATTCTTTCAAATTGTCACAAAGCTATATTGCTTTCTATGACAAATTAGAAAAACTTAACTACACATTAGAAGCCCTTATTGAAACAATCGATTGCGATTATGATGATCGTACTGTTCAATTCTTAGTCCAAAACGGAATTGGCGATGGTGGTCAATGGGACATGCTTGTTAACGTTGTTAAGAAATATGGCTTATGCCCAAAGAACGCATATGTTGAAACATATACATCTAGTTCAACCCGTTCTTTAAATGCTTTATTAAATGCTGAAGTTCGTCGTTTCGCTAGCGAATCACGTAAGGTGAAAGCTGAAAAAGGTATGAAAGCGGTCGAAGAACTTAAAGAATCTTACATGAAGAGATTCTATAAAGCTTTAGTTTCCTGTTATGGTCTTCCACCAAAAACATTTGACCTTAAGTACACTGATGATAAGGGCAAATATCACGTTGTTCGTGGTTATACTCCAAAGTCATTCTTTGATGAATTTATCGGTGATACAATTGATGATTTTGTGAGCTGCATTAACGCACCAACCAAATCAAAACCATTCAATAAATCCTATACTGTCCAATATTTAGGTAACGTTTATGGTGGCAAAGTTGTTAAACACCTTAACCTTCCAATGGAAAGACTTAAAGAAGTCATTCTTGCTCAACTTAGAGACGGATTCATCGTTTGGTTTGGTAGTGATGTCGCTTCCTATGGAGATCGTATGAGAGGCGTCTGGAACGACCAAGAATGGGATTATAAGTCATTATTAGACTTAGATATTAAAATGGATAAAGGCGAATCCCTTGATTTTCGTGCAAGCGCAATGAATCACGCAATGTGTATTACAGGCGTTGCATTTGATAAAGACGGAAAACCATCAAAATGGAAAATTGAGAACTCTTGGGGAGATGATAGAGGTCGTAAAGGCTACTTTACAATGTCTGCTTCCTGGTTTGATCAATATACATACCAAGCCGTTGTTAAACGTGAATATTTAACAAAAGAAGAACAAGAAGCCTATGATGCCGACCCAGTGGTCTTAAAGCCATGGGATCCAATGGGTTCTCTTGCTGATTAATAAGGAGAAAGTCATGTATAAATTAGTTTTAATTCGTCATGGTGAATCAGAATGGAATAAGTTAAACCTGTTTACAGGTTGGACTGATGTTGAACTTTCTGAAAAAGGCGTTGCCGAAGCACATCGTGCTGGTAAGACCTTAAAAGAAGAAGGATACGACTTCGATGTTGTTTTTACTTCACTTCTTAAACGCGCTATTCATACAATGAATAACGTTCTATTTGAATTAGACCGAGAATGGTTACCAGTTTATAAGTCTTGGAGACTTAACGAACGCCACTATGGTGCTCTTCAAGGTTTAAACAAAGCTGAAACCGCTGAAAAGTATGGCGAAGAACAAGTTAAGATTTGGAGACGTAGTTATGACTGCCCACCTCCAGCACTTGATCCAAAGGATCCACGCAACCCAGCTCTTCAAGCCCAATTTAGAGATGTTCCAAAGGAAGATCTTCCATTACACGAGTCGCTTGAAATGACCGTTGCTCGTGCTGTTCCATACTTTGAAGAAGTTATTAAACCAACAATGTTAAGTGGAAAACGCTGCCTAATTGTTGCTCATGGTAACTCTTTACGTGCTTTGGTTAAATATTTTGATCATATGGCCGATGAAGAAATTGTTGGAGTTAACATTCCAACTGGAGTTCCATTAGTCTATGAATTTGATGAAAATATGAATGCTGTAAAACATTATTACTTAATGGATGAAGCGGCACTCAAGGCCGAGATGGAAGCCGTTGCAAACCAAGGAAAAGCCAAGAAATAATTGATTTTTACAGGTAATTTTGATGAAAAAAGAGACTTACGATCGTTTAATGAAATTTCGTGAAGACCGTGACTGGGCTCAATTTCATACTGGCGAAAATTTAGCTAAATCAATTTGCATTGAGGCCAGCGAACTACTTGAAGTATTTCAATGGACAAAGGAAGAAAAATCCATTGAAAAAGTAAAAGAAGAACTCGCCGATGTGATAATGTATGCCACGCTTATGGCTGATCATTATCATCTTGATATTGATGAAATCGTCAACACAAAACTCGATGCAAATGAGAAAAAATATCCAGCTGAATTAGTCCGAGGTTCATCGAAGAAATACACTGAATATCGCAATAAAAAATAGATATCAAAAATTAATTTGTAGAAGACTCATCTTTGGATTTGAAGATGAGTTTTTTTCTACTTAAATAATTCCAAATTAGAACAATCAATGTTTTGAATCCGAAGAATAAAACAGCCCATCCAAAAGAAGCGAATGAGAAAGGCATACCTTTGGTAATAAAACCCAACCAGTTCTCAAAATCCGAATGAATGACACCTTGATCGAGTGCATCAAAACCAATCATTATTGCGATTCCGATGCCTAAACCAACTAATGATAAAACGAGGAAAAGTATTTTATTTTTTGTTGATCGGACATTAACGTTTTCATCAACATTTTTGTATACCCAAAATACTGATAGGAAATAGTTGACGACAACTCCAACAGCAAATCCTGCGGCAGTGTAGATAACCTCTTTCCAAACCCCCATTGAATCAGGAAGTAAAGAAGCAACAAGATAAGAAGCCAAAAAATCAACAACAGTAGCTACGCCACCTGTAACGATGAATCTTAAGATTTCTCCGGCTAATCCTTTTTCTTTTATGTTCAATAATTTGGCCATGTGAGTATTTTATATCAATTTCAAAAATATGGTTAATTAAACCAATTAAACCAAATCCGAATAATCAAGATTTCACCGGCATAACACCGATATTTTAATGATTGTGCATCATATTTACTTTTGTTTTTACATTGGTTTTAAGTTAGAAAAAGATAGTTTACTATCTAAGAATAACTGGTATAATAATGCCCTATGGAAAACAAGATACTCTTTTATCTCACTAGTTCCAAAGCGTTTGCTACTAAAGTTTCAAAAGAAACTGGGATTCCACTTGGCCAAGTAGACATCAAATATTTTTCTGATGGCGAATTACTTGTTCAATGTTTGAGTGATGTCAAAAACAAAGAAGTTATTGTTATTCAATCAACCGGAAAACCATCTGCTCAAACTCTTTTTGAATTAGAACTTTTTGCTGATGCAGTAAGAAATAGTGGTGCTAAAAAAGTTGTAGCTTGTTTGCCATATTATGGTTATTGCAGACAAGACCGCATTTCCTATGATGGAGAGCCAGTATCTGCCCGTGTTGTTGCTAAAGTCCTTGAGACTGTCGGCTTCGATGCTGTTTATACGATTGATCTTCACACAGAAGAAATCGAAAAATATTTCTCAGTTAACTTTGTTAATTTAAAACCTTTTAGCATTTATGCTGAATACTTTAAGGACAAAGTTGAACCAAAGGATCTTGTTGTTATAACCCCAGACCACGGTTCGGACGATAGAGCAATCGCTTTTGGAAAGTACTTCCCAGGTTGTTCTGTTGGCTTTTTCACAAAGCATCGTTCGAGACCAAATCAATCTGAAGTGCTTTCGTTTACTGGTGATGTAGAAGGAAAAACATGTATTGTTATCGATGATATTATCGATACATGTGGAACCATCAACAACGCCATTGAAGTGTTAACGAACAAGAAAGCGAAAAAGATTTTTGTTATCGGAACTCATGCCGTATTTTCTAGTAACTCTAGAATAAGAGGTGCCAGTGAAGTTGTGGTCTCCGATACACTCGAAAATGAAGTAGAAGGAGTGAGAGTTATTTCGGTAACAAAATTGCTTTCTGACGAATTAAAAAAACGTTAGATTTGCATAAATATTACCTGTAATTCTCGTATATTTATGAGAAATCAAGTTGTTCGTAGATTAACATGTAACGCCATTGTTGCTGCTTTATATTTCGTCCTTACATGGGCGTCAGCACCAATTGCATTTGAAGGAATTCAGGTTCGTATTTCTGAGTTCTTGTTGCTCTTATGTTTCTTTAACAAAGATTACATCGGTGGTGTCACAATTGGAACGCTTCTAGCAAACCTCATGTCACCAATGCTTCCGTGGGATTTAATTTTTGGAACACTGGCAACCCTGATTGCTGCTGTTGGTATTGCATTCTTCCCGCGTTATTTACTGCCAGCTGCCTTTATTCCAGCCATTGTGAACGGATTCATTGTTGGCGCAGAGTTACACATCATTCTTGAACTTCCATTTTGGATTAATGTTGGATTAGTGGCGGCCGGAGAAGTTATAGCAGTTGTGGGACTCGGCTACTCACTAATGATGATTCTAAAACGATACCCAAAATTCATGGAACTAATTGGAGCAAATCAAAATCTAGATTGTAAATGGTAAAATGAAAAACTTCTGGTTAGAAATTAAACATGTTTGTAAACAAACCGGCGCAAGATACGGTATTTTACATACGCCTCATGGCGATGTTGAAGTGCCGATGTTTATGCCGGTTGGAACTTTAGCAACTGTTAAAACACTTTCGCCAGAAGAAGTGCGTGATATGGGTGCTGGAGTAATTTTATCTAATACCTATCACTTGCATATTCGTCCAGGAGAAGACATCGTCGCTAAAGCCGGTGGTCTTCATAAGTTTATGAATTATCCTGGGCCAATTCTCACCGATAGCGGCGGATTCCAAGTTTTCTCATTAAAAGATAATCGTAAGATTTCTGAAGAAGGTGTGGCATTCAAATCCCATCTAAATGGAGAAAAGATGTTTTTCACGCCGGAATCAGTGATCGACATCGAAGAAAAGCTTGGAGCAGACATTATAATGTCTTTTGATGAATGCATTCCTTATCCATGCGACGAAAAATACGCAAAGAAATCAGTTGAAAGAACTCTGCGTTGGGCTAAACGTGGACAAGATGCTCATAAAAGAGAAGACCAAGCCTTATTTGGTATTGTTCAAGGTGGAGAGTTTCAAGACCTACGTGAACATTGCGCTAAAGAATTAGCGAAAATGGATTTTCCTGGTTATTCAATTGGTGGTACATCAATTGGTGAGCCAAAAGAAGTTTTTTCAAAGATGGTTGAATACTCCGTTAAATATCTACCAGAAGACAAACCGCGTTATTTGATGGGGGTTGGTTCAATCGATTACCTTCTTGAAGGTATTGAAAAAGGCGTCGATATGTTTGACTGTGTTTTGCCAACGCGAATTGCTCGTCACGGTGCATTAATGACCTCACATGGCCGCGTAAATATTCGAGGGGCACAATATAAAGAAGATTTCACACCTCTTGATCCAGAGTGTGATTGTTATACATGTAAAAACTATACTAAAGCTTATCTTCGACATTTATATGTCGCAGATGAAACGTTTGGTAAAAGACTTTTATCAATTCACAACGTCCGTTTCTTGATCCATCTAATGGAAGAAGCTAGAAAAGCAATCCAAGAAGATCGCTTTGGAGACTTTAAAAAAGATATGATTCGCAAATATGGTGATAAGCGAGGTTTTTAATGGATATCTCGCTTTTTGATTTTGAACTTCCAGAAGAGCTAATTGCTCAAAGTCCGGCAGAAAAGCGTGATGAGTCACGTCTTTTAGTCATAGATAAAGACGCGAAGACATACGAAGACAAGGTATTTCACGATATTATCGATTACCTTCATCCAGGCGATGTTTTGGTGCGAAATAATACCAAAGTATTACCAGCACGACTTTTTGGTGTTAAAGAAGGTACAGGAGCTCATGTTGAAGTGCTTCTTTTAAAACAAATTGAGGCCGATACATGGGAATGTTTAACGGGAAATGCCAAAGCCATTAAGGTTGGTTCCGTTATAACGTTTAAAGACGGATTATTAAAAGCCGAATGTGTTGCTAGAAAAGACGAAGGCATCCGATTAATGAAGTTTATTTATAAAGGCATTTTCTTAGAGATTTTAAACGAAGTTGGAAACATGCCTTTGCCACCATATATCAAAAAACAATGTGCCGATAATTCTCGTTATCAAACGGTCTATGCTAAGGTTTTAGGAAGTGCCGCTGCACCAACAGCGGGATTCCATTTTACTGAGGAATTGCTGGATAAAATACGTCAAAAAGGAATTGAAATACTTGATGTAACACTACACATTGGACTTGGTACTTTTAAACCGGTTAAGGAGCAAAAGGTTGAAGATCATGTGATGCATACTGAGCATTACGAAATGAGTAAGGAAGTGGCCGAAAAGTTAAACAAGGCAAAGGCAGATGGCCGACGTATTATTGCTGTTGGAACAACTGCCACTCGAACATTAGAGGCAGTTATGCAAAAACATGGAAAATTTGTCGAAACAAGTGATGATACTGCTATATTTATTAAGCCTGGTTATGAGTTTAAAGCCATCGATTGTTTGATCACCAATTTTCATCTGCCGAAATCTACTTTAATCATGCTTGTTTCCGCTTTAATTGGGCGAGAATTTTGCTTAGAAATTTATCATCATGCTGTCGAAAAAAGATATCGTTTCTTTAGCTTCGGAGACTCAATGTTTATCCATGGAAAATAAAATTAATTATTATAAAAAATCCCTGCAAATCTTGGATGAAATTCAAAAATCTCCAGCAAAACCGAAACTTTTACTACACGCTTGTTGCGGACCATGTTCGACCTATCCATTGAAGTTTTTGTGTGAATATTTTGATGTCACAATTTTCTTCAACAACTCCAATATTTATCCTGCCGATGAATATTACAGAAGACTTGACGAATTAAAAAAGTTTTTAGGTTATTTTGAACATGATTTTGGCCACCATGTCGAAGTTGTAGAAGTTCCATATGACAACGAAACCTATATGAAGGATTTAGAGCCATACAAAGATCAACCAGAAGGACAAACAAGATGCTTTATCTGTTATGAGAAAAGATTAAACCAAGCCTATGAATATGCAGATTCACATGGTTTTGATTATGTAACAACAGTGATGACGATTTCACGATTTAAAAACGCTCAAAAGTTAAATGAGATTGGACAAAAGCTTTCTGAAAAATTTAAAAATACAAAGTATTTTTTATCTGATTTTAAGAAGGCTGGTGGTATGGAAGAAGCTCGTCAAATGCGTATTCATTACGACCTATACAATCAGCAATATTGCGGTTGTAAATATAGCTACGAAAATTGCCTCACAATATTAAAAAAATAGTAAAATTTTGCATTAAAAATTGCTCAAAATTGCCCAATTTAGAGGGCATTTTTTATTTTACATTTATTCATAATTATTAAATTTCGCTTGCATAATATTACATATAGGCGTACTCTTATACACGTTATCGTTTGCGTTGACATGCGAGGTTGCTGACACACCGACAGGCGTTGTCATGAAACGGGTGTCAGGTAATTCGTAGAGAGCAAAACGATGCTAGCCTGAAAAAGAAAATGAAGGAGGAAAATTCATGGCAAAAGTAAAATCGATTCGGGTTCGTTTGCAAGCTTATGATCACAAGATCCTTGATATTGGGGTTGAAAAGATCATCGCTGCTGCAAAGAAGACCGGGGCTGGTGTTGTGGGCCCTGTTCCTCTCCCAACCGAAAAGCAAGTTTATACGATCTTGCGTGCTGTCCATAAGTACAAAGATGCTCGTGAACAGTTTGAAATCAGAACACATAAGAGATTGATCGATATCACCAATCCAACTAAGGAAACAATTGATACCTTAAGAAAACTTGATTTACCAAGTGGAGTCGATATCGATATCAAGTTATAAGGAGGTAGGACAAAATGAAAGAAATCATTGGTCGTAAGATGGGAATGACAGAAGTCTTCGCCAAAGATGGCAAGATGTATGCTGTCACCGTTATCGAAGTCTTACCAAACGTTGTAACTCAAGTCAAAACTGTCGAAAAAGATGGTTATGCCGCTATCCAAGTCGGTATCGAAGAAAAGAAAGAGTCCAAAGTTAATTCTGCTGAAAGAGGACACTTCAAGAAAGCTGGAGTTCCAGCAAAGAAAGTCCTTCGCGAATTAAAGGGTGATGAAATGGCCGCTTATAAAGTTGGCGATGAAATCAAAGCTGACATCTTCCAAGCCGGAGATATCGTTGACGTGATCGGCGTCTCCAAAGGTCGTGGTTATGCTGGTACAGTGAAACGCTGGGGCCACAAGATCGGACCAAAGGGACACGGATCTGGATATCACAGAGGACAAGGTTCCTTCGCTAACAACGGACGTAATAACGCTCGTGTTATCCCAGGAAAATTAATGTCTGGTCATCATGGTAATCTCTCCAGCACAATCCTCAACCAATTAGTTGTCGAAACAAATGCTGAAAAGAATTACATCTTGGTCAGAGGTTCTGTCCCAGGTGCTAAAAAGAGCTTAGTTGTGGTTCGTTCCGCAATCAAAGTTCAATTAGGCCAAAAAGAAAAAGTTCACGAATTAGTGGACTATGAAGCTGCCGCAAGAGCTGCTGCTGAAGCTAAGAAAGCTGAAGAAGAAGCTCGCAAGGCTGCCGAAGAAGCCAAAAAGGCTGAAGAAGAAGCTAAGAAAGCCGCTGAAGAAGCTGCCAAACAAGCAGCCGCCCAAGAAGCTCCAGTTGCTGAAGAAGCCCCAAAAGCTGAACCAGTCGCTGAAGAGAAGAAAGGAGAATAGTTAAAATGGCTGAAAAGAAAATTTCCATCCCTGTCTATTCTCAAGCAGGCGAAAAAGTCTCAACTGTCTCAGTTAGTGCCGAACACTTCGGAGTTGAAGAACACACTCAAGCTGTGAAAGACGCCATCGTTGTCTATCAAGCGAACATGAGACAAGACACCGCTAAGACAAAGAAACGTGATGAAGTTAGCGGTGGTGGTAAGAAACCATGGAGACAAAAAGGTACTGGTCGTGCCCGTGCCGGTAGCTCCCGTTCCCCAATCTGGGTTGGCGGTGGTACCGTCTTCGGTCCAACTGGTGTCCAAAATCACACCATTAAACAAAACCGTAAGGAACACAAACTCGCATTACGCAGCATGTATTCCTCAAAGGTCAAAGATCTTGTTGTTGTTGACGAAATTAAATTCGCCGACAAGAAAACCAAAAACGTCGTCAAGATGTTCAAAGATCTGAAAGTCTCAGGAAAGATTCTCGTTGTTGTCGCGGATGACAAAAACGAAAACCTCATCTGGGGCGCCAGCAACATTAAAGACTGTGTCATTACACCAGCCTGGAATGTTAGCGTCTATGACTTAGCTTACTTTGATAAGATCGTCATGGATAAGGCAACCTTAAAGGTTGTTGAAGAAGTATTAGCATAAGGAGGAACATGAAAATGGCGAAAAAAGTCGAAGAACAAAAGTTCGGTCGTCCAACTGTTCATGAATTAGATTTAATCATTGAACCAGTCATCACCGAAAAAACAATGTCCCTTATGCAAGAACAAAACAAAGTGACATTAAAAGTTAGTCCAAAGGCCAACCGTGCTGAAGTTAAGAAAGCCTTCGAAAAGGTCTTCAACGTCAAAGCACTCGATGTCAACATTGTCAATGTTCCAAGTAAGAAAACCACCCGTGGTGGACGTTACCAAGGTTCCATCAGTGGTTATAAGAAAGCGGTCGTGACTATCGCAGAAGGCGAAGCACTTGACCTCTTCAAAGAGTAATCTGAAATAGGATTTACACATTATAGGAGAAACAAAATGTCAATTAGAACATTCAGACCAACGTCTGCTTCTCGAAGAAACATGACGAATCTGACTTATGAAGAAATCACCAAAAGTACTCCTGAAAAAAGTTTAACTGTTAAATTAAGTAAAACTGGCGGTCGTAATAACCAAGGCGTCATTACAACCCGTCACATCGGTGGTGGTCATAAGCGTAGATATCGTGTCATTGACTTCAAGAGAAACAAAGACGGAATCGTCGGCGTTGTCAAAGCGGTGGAATATGATCCAAACCGTAATGCCAACATCTTACTCGTCGTTTACACCGATGGTGAAAAGCGATACATCCTCGCTCCACAAAACTTACATGTGGGCGACAAGGTCATCTCTGGCGAAAACGTTGATATTAAAGTCGGTAACTGCTTACCACTAAGTAACATCCCAGAAGGTACCTTCATCCATAACATTGAACTTTCCCCAAAGAAAGGCGGACAAATGTGCCGTGCCGCTGGTACAAGCGCTCAAGTGCTTGGTGCCGAAGGCAAATACGTCATCTTACGTCTCGCCTCTGGTGAAGTCAGAAAAGTCTTAGCGACCTGCCGTGCCACAATTGGAGTTGTCGGAAACGAAGACTACATCCTTGTTAACAAGGGTAAAGCAGGTAAGACCCGCTGGTTAGGAACCCGCCCAACAGTCCGTGGTTCCGTCATGAACCCAAATGACCACCCACATGGTGGTGGTGAAGGTAAATGTCCAGTCGGACGTGATGCACCACGCACCCCATGGGGTAAACGTGCACTCGGCGTCAAAACACGTCGTAACAAAAAAGCTTCTACGAAACTCATCGTTCGTCGTAGAAACGATAAATAATGAAAGGAGAATTCAAGAATGTCACGTTCAATTAAAAAAGGCCCATTCTGTGATGCCTATCTTCTTAAGAAGGTTGATGCTCTCAATGCCGCTAACAAAAAAGAAGTCATTAAGACTTGGTCCCGTCGTTCAACAATTTTCCCATCATTTGTCGAACACACATTCGCGGTCTATAACGGACGCGAACACATTACCGTCTATGTCACTGAAGATATGGTTGGCCACAAGTTAGGCGAATTCGCCCCAACAAGAACCTTCAAAGGACACCACGGTAACAATGCAGAAGATAAGGCTGCAGCAGCGAAATAAGGAGGTAAGTAAAGATGGCTGAAGAAAAGAAAACAGCAGTAAAGAAAGCCCCAGCTGCAAAGAAGGCTCCTGCGAAAAAAGCTCCTGCGAAAAAAGAAGCACCAGTTGCTGAAGTCAAAGCAGAAGAAACAGTGAAGGCTACTGAAGCTCCAAAGGCTGCTAAGAAAGCTAAAAAGGCTGAAAAGAAAGCTCCAGAAGCTCCTAAGAAACCAGTTGTCACTGAAGCCCGCGCTGTTGCAAAAGACGTGCGTGTCACTCCAAGAAAAGCAAGACTCGTCATTGATCTTGTTCGTGGAAAAGGCGTTAACGAAGCGTTAGGAATTCTCTATAACGTCAATCGTGCTGCTTCACCACTTGTTAGTAAAGTCATTCGTAGCGCTGCTGCGAACGCGATTAACAACTTCTCTATGAGTGAAGAAAGATTATATGTCGCTGAAATTTATGCAACAGATGGCATTAAGATGAAACGTTTCCTTCCAAGAGCGAAGGGTAGCGCATCTGGCTTAGTCAAAAGAACATCCCACATTACAGTTGTGGTGAAAGAAAGATAAGGAGGAATTGAGCAAAAATGGGTCAAAAAGTTAGTCCTGTAGGTATGCGTGTTGGAATTAACCGTGACTGGCACTCCCGCTGGTTTGCATCCAAACAAGAATACGCAAAGTTCCTTCATGAAGATATCCGCGTCCGCGCATATCTTGAAAAAGAATTAAAAGAAGCTCTTCTCTCTCACGTTGAGATTGAAAGACATAAAACCGACAAGGGACACGACGTCAACGTTAAAGTCTTCGTCGCTCGTCCAGGTGTGGTCATTGGCCAAGAAGGTGCCAACATTAACCGCATTAAGAAAGAAGTCGGTAAATTACTCAAAGGTTCCACAGTTCGCCTTGACGTCGTTGATGTTAAAAATCCAGATTTAGATGCAGCTTTAGTTGCTCAATGGATTGCGACCGAACTGGAAAACCGTGCATCATTCCGTACCGCCCAAAAGAAAGCCATTCAACGCGTTCGTAAAGCTGGTGCAAAAGGATGCAAAACCATGGTTAGCGGCCGTTTAGGCGGTGCTGATATCGCTCGTAGCGAAGGTTATAAGGAAGGTATTGTTCCACTAACCACACTTCGTAGTGATATCGACTTCGCGATTAAAGAAGCCGTTACTCCATATGGCCGTTTAGGCGTTAAAGTCTGGATTTGTAAACCAGCCGAAGGCGAAAGAAAAGAACATGAACAACATGAAGCTCGTCGCCCACATGGAGAACGTCCAGAACACCGTGCTGTGAAAGGAGATAAATAATTATGTTACAACCAAAACGTGTTAAATATCGTCGTCCTCACGGCATTAAATACGAAGGCCTTTCCAAGGGTGGTAACGAAGTCTCCTTTGGAGAATATGGCCTTCAAGCGGTGACCGGCGCATGGATCACTGATCGTCAAATCGAAAGTGCTCGTATCGTCTTAAGCCGCTACTGCAAGAAAGAAGGAAAAGTATACATTCGTATCTTCCCACATCTTGCTAAAACCAAAAAACCAGCCGAAGTTCGTATGGGTTCCGGTAAAGGTTCACCAGAAAACTGGGTTGCAGTTGTCAAAAAGAACCGCGTCATGTTTGAAATGGGTGGTCTTCCAAAGGAAGTCGCTATGGAAGCTCTCCGCTTAGCTGCTTATAAGCTTCCAAACAAGTGCCGCGTCATTTGTAAGGAGGGTAAGTAATCATGAAAGTCGCTGAATTCCGTGAAATGAGTAACGAAGAACTGAACGAAAAGATCTACTTACTCAAAGAAGAATTATTCAATCTTCGTCGTAAGAAAGCTGTTGGACAGCTCGAACACGGTGAAGAAGTCCACAGAGTTCGTAAAGATATCGCGCGTGCCTATATGGTTCAACGCGAAAGAGAACTCGGCATTAAATAAGGAGGATTAGACTGATGGAAAGAAATCGTAGAACAACTCTTCAAGGCGTTGTCGTTTCTAACAAGATGGACAAAACAATTGTCGTCGAAGTCGAAACTCACAAAAGACATGCCAAATATCAAAAACGCGTGAAATATTCTAATAAGTATTACGCGCACGATGAAAAGAACGAGGCCAAAGTTGGTGATACAGTGACCATTATGGCTTCTCGTCCACTAAGCGCTCTTAAACGTTTCCGTTTAGTGAGCGTCGACAAGAAAGCTCAAGTTGATATTAAAGTCCTTGAAGCTGAAAAGGAACTTGAAATCCAAGCTGAAGAAGCAGTGAAGGTCGAAGAACCAAAGGTTGAAGAAGCCCCAAAAGCTGAACCAGTCAAGGAAGAAGCTCCAGTTGTCGAAGAAAAAGCTGCTCCAAAGAAAGCTCCTGCTAAAAAAGCTCCTGCTAAAAAAGCGGCAGCAAAAGAAGAAGTAGCCAGTGAAAAGGCTCCAGCCAAGAAAGTAGCTACTAAAAAAGCTCCAGCTAAGAAAGCTGAAGAAAAAGCAGAATAACGGAGGTAATTAGTCATGATTCAAACAGAAACAAACTTAGTTGTGGCCGATAACTCCGGTGCTCGTAGCGTTCGTGTCTTCCGTCTTAAAGGCGGTAGCACCCGCAAATCCTGTAGCATTGGTGACATTGTTACCTGTGCTGTCAAAGAAGCCATTCCAAATGGCCGTGTGAAAAAGAGTGACATTGTGAAAGGTGTCATCGTCCGTACCAAACACGCCATCAACCGTCCAGATGGTAGCCAAATCGCCTTTGACGATAACGCTATTGTCTTAATTGACGCTGAAGGCGCTCCAATCGGAACACGTGTCTTTGGACCAGTGGCCCGTGAACTTCGTGACCAAGGTGAAGGATTTATGAAGATCGTTTCCCTTGCCACCGAGGTTCTCTAATAGGAGGATTGATGATTATGAAAATCGTAAAAGGTGATAAAGTCGTCGTCATTGCCGGAAAAGACAAAGGAAAAGAAGGCGTTGTTCAAGCCGTCTATCCGCGTAAAAACAAAGTTGTCGTCGAAGGCGTGAACGTCCACAAACGTCATAAAAAACCAACTCAACAATCCCCAGAAGGTAGCGTTGTCGAAATGTACGTCCCAATCGACGCAAGTAATGTCGCCATCGTTGACCCAAAAACAAAGAAAGCTTCCCGCGTTGGATACTCTGTTGATAAGGATGGAAAGAAAATCCGTATCAGCAAAGCCAGTGGAAGCAAACTTAACTAGGAGGCAAACAAATGGCAGAAACAAAGAAACCTGCAGCTAAGTCTGCAGCAGTCAAGAAAGCTGCTGCTCCTAAGAAAGCTGCTCCAGCCAAAGAGGCAACACCAAAAGCTGCTGCCTCAAAAGTTGCTCCTGCTAAGGCAGAAGCTGCTCCAAAGGCTGCCCCAGCAAAGAAAGTTTCCAAAGGAAACAAGAAGCGTACCGTCTCCACTCGTCTGCTTGACAAATACGAATCCGAAATGAAGAAAGCTCTCATGGAAGAATTCAAATATTCTTCTGTGATGCAAGTTCCTCATTTAGAGAAGATTGTCATTAACGTCGGTGTTGGTGATGCCTTAACTGATAACAAGGCCTTAGATAGCGTTGTGAGCGAAATTGCGCAAATTACTGGACAACATCCAGTCATCACCAAAGCTAAAAAGTCCATCGCAAGCTTCAAGCTCCGTGAAGGACAAGGCATTGGTTGTAAAGTCACTCTTCGTGGAGTTCGAATGTACGAATTCTTCGATCGTCTTGTGACTATCGCGCTCCCACGTGTCCGTGACTTCCGTGGAGTCTCTAAAAACTCCTTTGATGGTCATGGTAACTACACTCTTGGAATTAAGGAACAACTTATTTTCCCAGAAATCGACTACGATAAGGTCAACAAAATCCGTGGTATGGACATTGTCATTGTCACAACTGCAAGAAGTGACAATGAAGCCTATAGCTTACTTAAGCTCTTAGGAATGCCATTCCACAAATAAGGAAGGAGGAAAGAAGTAATGGCAAAAACCAGTATGAAGGTCAAATGTGCAAGACCAAAGAAATTCAAAGTTCGTGAATATACTCGTTGTGAACGTTGCGGACGTCCTCACTCCGTATATTCAAAATTCAAACTCTGTCGTGTCTGTTTACGTGAACTCGCCTATAAAGGTGAAATCCCAGGCATGAAGAAAGCTAGTTGGTAAGAAAAGGAGGAAGAAATACTATGATGACAGATCCAATTGCCGATATGCTCACCCGTATTCGTAACGCTAACGCCTTACGCTATGCCTCCGTGAAGATGCCATCGAGCAAAATGAAAGTGGAAATCGCCAAGATTCTTCTTGAAGAAGGATTTATCTCCGAATTCCACGTCGAAGGTGAAACCAAGAAAGAACTCACCATCTCCCTTAAGTACGGTCTTAATGGTCAACGCGTTATTTCCGGCTTAAAGAAGATCTCTAAACCAGGTCTTCGTGTGAATGCGAAGGCTGATAAGCTTCCAAGAGTCTTAAATGGCTTAGGAATCGCGATTATCTCTACAAGCAAAGGAGTGGTAAGCGATAAAACTGCTCGCGCCTTAGGCGTTGGTGGTGAAGTTCTCGCTTACGTGTGGTAATTATGTCCCGTATCGGTCTTAAAGCCATTGAACTCCCAGCAGGAGTGAGCGTTGAACAAGTTAATGGTAAAGCCATCGTCAAAGGTCCAAAAGGAACTCTTGAAGTGGTTATTAATCCATTAATCAAAGTTGAAGTCGAAGGAAATCTCGTGAAGTGCACTCGCGCTAACGAAGAAAAACACACCAAACAACTTCACGGTACGACAAGAGCTAATATCAACGATGCCGTTATTGGTGTTTCCAAAGGTTTCAAAAAAGAATTAGTCATCGTTGGTATTGGTTACAGATGCCAAATGAGAGGAGAAAACATCGTCATGAACGTTGGTTACTCCCATGAAATTGTCATTAAACCAGAACCAACAGTCAAAATTAGTTGTCCAAGTGCCAACGAAGTTGTCGTGGAAGGCTTATCTAAACAAGCCGTTGGACAAACAGCTGCGTTAATCCGTGGTACAAGAGAGCCAGAACCATACAATGGTAAAGGTGTCATGTACAAGAATGAACATATCATTCGTAAAGAAGGAAAACGCGCTGGTGCAAAATAGTTGAAAGGAGATTTTCGTTCGTATGATTAATAAAGAATCAAAAAACGCTGTCCGTGTTCGTAAACACGAGCGTGTCAGAGCCAAAGTCAAAGGTTCAGCTACTTGCCCACGCTTATGCGTCTTCCGTTCTAATAAACACATTGAAGCCCAATTAATTGACGATGTGAAGAAAGTCACTCTCGTCTCTTCTTCAAGTGTCCAACTTAAACTTGAAAACGGCTCCAACATTGAAGCCGCGAAGAAAGTTGGTGCGGATTTAGCCGCGAAAGCGAAAGCTAAAAAGATTTCCACAGTCGTTTTCGACCGTGGTGGTTATGTCTACCATGGACGTGTTGCTGCTTTAGCAGACGCCGCCCGTGAAGGTGGACTCAAGTTCTAAAGGAGGATGAACAAATGTCAGAAGAAGAAAAGAAAGTTGAAGCTACTGCTGAAGTTGCTCCTCATGAAGAACCAAGATTAGAAAGAGGCCGTGTCGAACGTGGTGAACGTCGTCCAAGACGCGATGACCGTCGTCCACAAAGACGTAATGGCCGTATTGACGAAGTCAAAGAGTACGAAGAAGTTGTTGTTGAAATCAACCGTATCGCCAAAACCGTTAAAGGTGGACGTCGTATGCGTTTCTCAGCTCTTGTTGTCATCGGAAATAAGAAAGGCAAATACGGATTCGGAACAGGTAAGGCTGCTGAAGTCCCAGATGCCATTAAGAAAGCTCTTGAAGCCGCAAAGAAGAACACTTACACCTTCCACATCGTGAAAGGTGGCACACTTGCCCATGAAATCATTGGTAAGTTTGGCGCTTGTGAAGTCTTCTTAAAACCAGCACCAGAAGGTACTGGAATTATTGCTGGTGGTCCAGTTCGTGCGATCCTTGAACTCTCTGGTATCCGTAACGTTACTAGTAAAGTTTATGGATCACGTGCACCAATTAACATTATTCGTGCCACCCATAGTGGTCTTCAAAACTTAAAGAGCTACGCACAAGTGCAAGCACTTCGTGCCAAAGCTGAATAATTCGGAGGTGTCAACTTATGAAACTTAACGAATTAAAGAATGTCGAAGGTGCTAAAGCAGTTAAAACCCGTAAAGGCCGTGGCTTAGGCTCAGGTCTAGGTAAAAACTGTGGTACCGGAAACAAAGGACAAAAGTCCCGTTCTGGTGGTCTTAAAGCCCCAGGATTTGAAGGTGGACAAACTCCACTTTATCGACGTTTACCAAAATTTGGTTTCACCAATGGTTCCCGTAAGGAATACGCCATTGTTAACGTCAGCCAACTTAATAAGTTTGCTGAAGGAACCGAAGTTACTCCAACTTTACTCGTCGAAGCCGGCTTAGTTAAAGCTGAAAAAGACGGTGTTAAAGTCTTAGGAAATGGTGAACTCAGTGTCAAACTTGTGGTCAAAGCTCACAAGTTCAGCGCTAGCGCTAAAGCAGCCATCGAAAAACTCGGTGGCACAGTCGAGGTTTTATAATCTTATGAAAAAAATCGCCGATATCTTCAAGAATAAGGAAATTGTTGGTCGTATTTTCTTTACGATCATGATCTTACTTGTTTTTAGAATTGGGGCGGCGATTACTGTTCCAGGAGTCAAGACCAGTTCTGAACTCTCGGAAGCCTTAAATTCCGCTAATGCTGTCGCCCTCATGGACCTTCTTGGTGGTGGAGCTCTTAGTAACTTCTCCATCTTCGCCCTTGGCGTTGGTCCTTACATTACTGCACAGATTATTGTTCAACTTTTACAAAAAGATGTGCTTCCAGCCTTGACAGAACTTTCTAAACAAGGTGAATACGGTCGAAAGAAGACCGAAATGGCGACAAGATACTTGACTCTCCTATTAGGAGCGGTCCAAGCCTATGGCATTATCAAAACGATGGAAAATTATGAATACCTCGAATTGAACTTGCCAATCGGTGAATTCTGGACCTATGCCTACATTGTTACTGTAATGTTAGCTGGTACTATGACAGTGATGTGGCTTGGTGACCAAATTACTGAAAAAGGTCTTGGAAACGGTATTTCCGTCATTATCTTTGCTGGTATTGTTCGTTCATTACCAGTGCAAATTGTTCGTGCGTTTAACAACTGGATCGGTACAACGTACAAAGAGCCAAGTGAACTCATTCGTGGTTCATTCCAGTTTGCCTTATACATTTTGGCATTCATTCTCATCTTAGCGTTCGTGGTCTTTATTGAACTAGCGAAACGAAAGATTCCGGTCCAACATTCTGGAAAAAGTGGTGGTCAAACCGCTTCGATGGCGAAAGCCAGCTTCCTACCGATTAAGGTCAACTCAGCTGGTGTTATTCCAGTCATCTTTGCCTCATCAATTATGATGGCGCCATCTGTGATCGCTTCATTTATTACCGATAACAGCCAAGCTAAATGGCTTGACATCTTCAACTATTCGAAGATGTATGACATGGGCGGTTGGTCAATGCCTTGGGGATTAATTATCTATTGTGTCCTCATCGTCTTATTTGCCTTCTTTTATGCCACAATCCAGATTGATCCAGAAAACCTTGCGGATAACTTCCGTAAAAATGGTTCATATATTCCAGGCGTCCGTCCAGGCGCTGAAACCGAACGTTATGTGAAGAAAGTTGTTAACCGTGTCACCTGTATTGGTGCCATCGCCTTAACATTCATCGCCGCCTTACCAGTCATCTTGACTCTGACAGGTGTCTTTGGAGAAGATTCTTCCTTAGCGATTGGTGGAACAGGCTTAATCATCGCGGTCGGTGTTTCATTAGAAATCTCCGCTCAAATCGATGGTTTACTTGCTGGAAAATCATTTGATGAAGTCCAAGCAACCGCAGGAAGGGAGTAAGTAAACGATGAAAAGTTTAAACATTATTCTCATGGGTCCTCCAGGAGCTGGAAAAGGCACCCAAGCAAAAAAGTTAATCGCGAAGTTTGATATACCACATATCTCCACAGGTGATATGTTTCGCGAAGCAATGAAAGAAGGCACACCTTTAGGTAAACTTGCTCAAAAGTATATCAATGATGGTCATTTAGTCCCGGATGATGTAACGATTGGTCTAGTGAAAGAACGTTTAAGTAAAGATGATTGTGCAAAAGGATTCCTTTTAGATGGATTCCCACGCACCATTCCTCAAGCCGACGCTCTGGAAGAGATTTCTAAGGAAATCGGCCGAAAAATTACACATGTCATTAACATTGACACTCCAGTGGAAGAGTTAGTGCGAAGAATTTGTGGCCGCCGCGTCTGTAAGGTCTGTGGCGCTCCATTCCACATCATTAATATTCCACCGAAGAAAGAAGGGATTTGTGATATTTGTGGCGGTGAACTTGTTCAACGTCCAGATGATAACGAGGAAGCTTTATTAGTTAGACTTGATCACTACAATAAGCAAACAGCACCTCTTCTTGAATATTATCAAAACAAAGGTTTACTAACGACGTTTGATGGTTCAAGTAGTGCCGACCTCACACCAAAGCTCATTGCTTTCTTGGAGGGTAAATAACCTTGATTATCATTAAATCTCCTCGCGAGATTGAACTAATGAAGAAAGCCGGACGAATCGTTGCTCTTTGTTTTATAGAGTTAGAAAAGTCGATTCGTCCTGGCTTATCAACATTAGATGTCGCAAACATCTGCGAAAAAATTATTCGCGAGAATGGCGCGTATCCAACGTTCCTGAATTACTCTGGCTACCCAGGCGCGGTCTGCGTGAGCGTTAATGATGAACTCGTGCACGGTATTCCAAGCGCGAAACGCATCTTACGTGACGGAGACATTGTCTCAGTTGATGTCGGAGCCACACTGAACGGTTACGTTGGTGATGCATGTCGAACCTACCCAGTCGGCATTTGTACTCAAAAAGCCCTTCGACTAATTAAAGTCACCGAAGAAAGCTTCTATGAAGGAATGAAATACGCTAAACCCGGAAATCACCTTGGTGATATCTCCCACGCCATTCAAATGTACTGCGAAAGTAACGGTTACTCCTTACCGAGAGAATATACTGGACATGGAGTTGGAACCCACCTTCATGAAGATCCTTATATTCCAAACTATGGAGCAAGTGGCACAGGTCCAGTCCTCAAAGAAGGAATGTGTCTAGCAGTTGAACCAATGGTCAACGAAGGGCACTTCACTCTAAGAGTGATGAAAGATGGCTGGACCGCTAAAACTCGTGACGGGAAACTCTCTTGTCACTATGAAAATTCCATCGTCATTACCAAAGATGGATATGAAATCCTAACGAAAGTTTAAGGAGGAAATACTAATTTATGGCAAAAGATGGCGTCATTGAAGTACAAGCCACAGTCGTCGAGACACTCCCGAACACGATGTTTAGAGTGAAACTCGAAAACGGGATCGTAATTCTCGCCCACGTTTCTGGTAAAATCCGCATGAACTACATCCGCATTTTACCAGGCGATAGAGTTACAGTAGAAATGTCCCCATACGATTTAACACGCGGGCGAATCACATTTCGACACAAGAACTAGTGTCTAAATACTGTTCAAAATCAAATTGCATGTAGTATTGACTACAGGAGGAAAAATTAATTATGAAAGTCAGACCTTCCGTCAAACCAATGTGCGAAAAATGCCGTGTTATTAAACGACACGGAAAAGTCATGGTGATTTGTGAAAACCCAAAACACAAACAACGCCAAGGCTAATATAGGAGGAAATTAATTTATGGCACGTATCGTTGGTGTAGATATTCCAAATGATAAACGCGTTGTTGTTTCCATCACCTATATCTATGGTATTGGTCGCACAACCGCTCAAAAGATTTGTCGCGATGCGAAAGTTGATGAAAACATTCGCGTCAAAAACTTAACCGAGGCTCAACTCGGTGCCATTCGTAACGAGATTGCTAAATACAAAGTTGAAGGTGATCTCCGTCGTGAAGTGGCTTTAAACATCAAGCGTTTAGGTGAAATCGGTTGCTACCGTGGAATGAGACACCGTAAGGGTCTTCCAGTCCGTGGACAACGTACACGTACAAACGCTCGTACCCGTAAAGGTAAACGTAAAACAATCGCGAATAAGAAAGTCGCGACACAAGGTTAATGAAAGGAGTGAACTAGTATGGCAACAAAAACAACTGCACGTAAAAGAAAAATTAAACGTGCTTATACCAAAGGTGTTGCACACATTCACAGCACCTTCAATAACACCATTGTCACCATCTCTGATGAACAAGGCAATGTCATCGCTTGGTCTAGCGCAGGTGCGTTAGGTTTCAAAGGAGCGAAGAAATCCACTCCATTTGCCGCCCAACTCGCTGGTGAAGCTGCCGCTAAGGTTGCTTATGACCAAGGTTTACGTCAAATTGACGTCGACGTCAAGGGTCCAGGCCCAGGACGTGAAGGAGCCATCCGCGCCTTAGGTGCAGCCGGACTTCAAGTTTTATCGATTACTGATAAGACACCAGTCCCACACAATGGCTGCCGCCCACCAAAACGCCCACGTGGCTAATTGAGGAGGAACCAAATATGTCAAACCTTGCTAAACCATTTGAAAAAACAGCCTTCAAGGTTGCTCAAATTGATGAAAAGGATAACTATGGTAAATTCATTATTGAACCTCTTGAAAGAGGCTATGGATTAACAATTGGTAACTCCTTACGCCGTATTCTTCTTTCTTCTCTTCCAGGCGCTTCTATTTACGCTGTGGAAATCGAAGGAGTTCGTCATGAATTCTCTTCTTTAAAAGGAGTGGAAGAAGACGTCACCGGCATCATCTTAAATCTCAAAGATTTAGTCTTAAAGATTGATGATGACGAAAACGAAGTCAAAGTCCTTAAACTCGAAGTCAAAGGACCAGCTGTTGTCACAGCTAAAGACATCGAACTTCCAGCACTTGTGACATGCATTAATCCAGATCTTGTGATTGCTCATGTCGCCGAAGGCGGAAGCTTAAATATGCATCTTTATGCCCGTAACGGACGTGGTTACGTCACTAGCGCCGGCAATAAGATTGATAACCGTAAAGCAAGAGAGCTTGGAACAACAAGTCTTGGCTACATTGCTACAGACTCCAACTATTCTCCAATTACTCGTTGCTCTTATGCTGTTGAACCAACTCGTGTTGGTCATGATTCTAACTTTGATAAGCTTACTTTAGAAGTTTGGACCGATGGAAGTATTACTCCACAAAGAGCTGTTGCTTTAGCAGCAGAAATGCTCATTGTGAACCTTCAACCATTCGTCAATTTAGAGAAAGCTGTTGAAGAAATGAACATGCTCAAAGAAGAAGTTGTTGTTCAAGAAAACAAATTTGAGAACATGCCAATTGAAGAACTTGATCTCTCTGTTCGTAGCTATAACTGCTTAAAGAGAGCTGCAATTTCGACAGTTGCTGAACTCACACAAAAGACCGAGGAAGAAATGATGAAAGTTCGTAACCTCGGTAAGAAATCACTCAAAGAAGTGAAAGATAAACTTGCTGAAAACGGTTTATCCTTCCGTGATTACATTCCAGAATAAGGAGGAACATTAAATGGCCGCTCAAGGAAGAAAAAACGTCCACGGTAAAGCCGGTGTCCGCTTTAAAGCTGGATATACCAAATCGAAACATGAAAACAAATTACGTACTCTTGCTACAACACTAGTTGAAGTGGAAAGAGTCACAGTGACCTCCGGCATGGTCAAAGAACTTAAGACAATTGCTGATCATCTTGTTACATTAGGTAAACGTGGTGATCTCCACGCTCGTAGACAAGCTGCTAGCGTGCTTAAGAGCAAAGAAGCTCTTGCCAAAGTCTTCGGTGAACTTGCTACTCGTTATGCCTCTCGTAATGGCGGATACACCCGCGCAATTAAAGCCGGTGTTCGCAAGGGAGATAACGCCCAAGTCGTCATTGTTGAATTTGTTAAATAATTCGACTTTACCATCAAAAGAACCGCGATTTGCGGTTCTTTTTTTGTTTTTCTTGGTAATTATTTGATCGTCGTTTTGATCTTCTTTTTGATTGCTTTGACGACCTCATCGACGCCTTCATTTTTTAATGCTGAGACAGCAAATATTTCAGCATTTTTGTTGCGGCGGTGAATATATTCTTTACAAAGTTCGATATCAAAATTAAAGACTGGAAGTGTATCTAGTTTAGTAATGACGGCAATGTCTGAGATTTCAAACATTAATGGATACTTTAATGGTTTGTCGTGTCCTTCTGGAACTGATAAAAGCATCATATTTAAGTGTGACCCTGTATCAAATTCGGCTGGGCAGACTAAATTGCCGACATTTTCAAGAATCAGAATATCTAAATCGCCAACATCAAATTCATTTATTGCGTCTTCAACCATCTGTGCGGTGAGGTGGCATGCACCCGATGTATGAACTTGGATTGCACGAACGCCAGTATTCTTAGAAATGCGTGCAGCATCGACATCTCCGTCGATGTCAGCTTCCATAACACCGATTTTATAATCATTTTTTAAAATATTTATAGCTTCAGTTAATAGAGTGGTTTTGCCTGCTCCAGGTGAAGCCATAACGTTAATGAAAAAAATGTATTTTTGCAGGAGTTTTTTTCGCAAATCTTCTGCTTTTTTATTGTTTTCAATAAGGATATTTTCCTTAACTGAGATAGTTCTAAAATCCATACTTTTCTTCTTTCAAGTCTATAATATCACAATTTTAATTTAGTATTACATAACTATTTGGTGTAAAATACTTAACGTATCCTATGGATAAAGTTAAAACTATTATTGTGAATCGTTCGGCTTATGCTGATAATGACAAGGAAGCGGACCTTCTGCGTCAATATTTGCATGACAAGAACGTTTTTTTAGTTAATGTAATGTCTTCTCCTGGTGCAGGAAAGACAACTACATTGATTAAATTAATCAATGAGCTAAAGAAAACATTTCGTATTGGAGTAATGGAAGCCGATATTGATAGTGATGTTGATGCAATTAATGTCGCTAAAGAAACTGGTGTTAAATCAATTCAAATCCATACTTCAGGAATGTGCCACCTTGATGCTGGTATGACTAAATCAGGATTAGATGGAATTGATATCTCCGATCTCGATCTTGTTTTTTTAGAGAATGTTGGAAATTTAGTCTGCCCAGCTGAGTTTGATACTGGCGCTTGTCTAGATGTAATGATTCTTTCGGTGCCAGAAGGCGACGATAAACCGCTCAAATATCCATTAATTTTTGAAAAATGCGACTTAGTAATGATCAATAAAATTGATACTTTGTCGTATTTTAATTTCGATATCAAAAAGTGTTGCGATACGATTAAGTTTCGCAATCCAAACGCAACAATTATTCCAATTAGCGCGTTAAAAGGAACAGGAATCACTGAAGTAGCAAAATACTTTGTTGATAAAATTCAAAACTGGAGGAAAAAGTAATGCCAGAACAGAATCAAAAGGTTAAGTCCAAGTATGAAGGTGAACAAGGCTATTCTTATGAAAAGAAGCTTATAAAGCTTTGCCGTAAGATTACAGACGTTGTTCCTCATAAATTATTCGGAATGAAAACCACAGACCCAGAGTACTGGGGTCTAAGAGAAGTTCTCACAGAAGAGATGATTGATGCTCTTCTTAAAATGAAACAAAGAAAACATTATGTTTTTGAAGAACTTCTAAAAATGAATCCAAAGTACAAGGATGATCCGGTTCGTTTTCAAAAATTATTAGATGATATGAGCGTCATCGGTATTCTTGAATATGACTATGGTGACAATTATGCTTGGGATCACCCAATTAAAGACGCACCAAAGGTAAAACGTTATATGCTTTCATATTTCGTTCCTGGAAGTGCTGAATTAATGAACTCAACGGTTGATCGTATCGCCAAGAATCCTGCTGTAGCTTCTTTCTTTGAAAGAATGACATTTATTCCATTAGCAGGAATTACTGAAATGCTTCCACCTGGTGGTGGCGGTGTTGGTATGCACGTCATACCTGTTGAAAAAGCGATTGAACACGAACAAAAATCACTTGATGTCGAACACATTTCTCATTGGATGAAGAAATACGAAGGTCACATTGCTGCCGGTATTTGCTCATGCCGTGCTTCAAGAAATATGCTTGGAGATGGATGTATTGATGATGTCGATGATTGGTGCATTCAATTTGGCGATATGGCTGACTACGCTGTCGAAACCGGACGTGCTCACTATATTACCAAAGAAAGAGCGCTTGAAATCTTTGAACAAGCTGAAAAGAACGGATTTGTTCACCAAATCACAAATATTGATGGCGAGAACAAAATCTTTGATATTTGTAACTGTGACGTGAAAATTTGTAACGCTTTACGTACGGCATTACTCTTTAATACACCTAACCTTGAGAGAAGCGCTTATACCGCTAATGTTACAAAAGAAAAATGTGTCGCTTGCGGACAATGTGTTTCAAATTGTCCTGCTGGTGCTGTTAAGCTTGGTCAAAAACTCTGCAAAGCAGATGGTAAACCAATGACTTATAAACATGCTGTTTTACCTGATAAAGTTCGTTGGGGTAAATACGCGTGGGATGAAAACTATCGTGATACTATCCGAAAAACAGATACATGGGAAACTGGTACCGCGCCTTGTAAGGTTGCTTGCCCAGCCCACGTTCCAGTTCAAGGCTATTTACAAATGGCTAAGGAAGGAAGATATCGCGAAGCTTTAGCTTTAATTAAAACACAAAACCCATTCCCAGCAGTTTGTGGTCGTGTTTGTAATAAGAAATGTGAGGAAGCTTGTACACGTGGAAAGATTGATGCTCCAGTAAGCATTGACGCCGTGAAGAAATTCCTTGCTGACCTTGAAAGAAAAGATTCTGAACGCTATGTTCCAGAAAAAATCGTCGCTTCCACATATGGCAAGTTCGACGAAAAGATTGCAATTATCGGTGGTGGTCCAGCCGGATTATCTGCCGCTTACTATCTAGCTGAAATGGGCTTTACACCAACAGTGTTTGAAAAGAATGAAAAACCTGGTGGTATGATGACCTACGGAATTCCTTCCTACAAACTCGAAAAAGATGTTATCGATAGCGAAATTGATGTCCTTCGTAAACTCGGTGTAGAAATCAAGTGCGGAGTCAACGTCGGAGAAGACGTTACTATTGAAGAACTCAAGAAACAAGGATACAAAGCATTCTATATCGCAATTGGCTGCCAAGGCGGAAGAAAACCAGGAATTGCTGGTGAAAATGCTAAAGGAACAGAGATTGCTGTTGAATATTTACGCCATGCCTTAGGCAAACTTGAACCATTCAAAGGACGCGTTGTTGTTATCGGTGGTGGTAACGTTGCAATCGACTGTGCACGTACTGCACATCGACTCGATGCTAAGAGTGTCGAAATGTTCTCGCTTGAATCTAGAGAAGAGATGCCAGCATCCAAGGAAGAAGTTGCAGAAGCACTTGAAGAAAATGTTTCTATCAACAATGGATGGGGACCAAAAGAAATTAAAGTTAACAAAAAAGGCGAAGTTGTCGCTGTTATCTTTAAAAAGTGTGTTTCTGTCTTTGATGAAAACCACAAATTTGCTCCATCATATGATGAGAACCAAATCAAAGAAGTTCCTGCTGATAAAGTTGTCTTTGCGATTGGTCAAGCAATTGAATGGGGCAAACTCCTCGAAGGAAGTAAAGTTACTTTCTGGCATGGAAATTATCCAATTGCCGATAAGGAAACATATCAAACTGCTGATGAAGACATCTTTGTCGGAGGTGACGTGTACACTGGTCCATCATTTGTTATTAACGCGATTGCTGCTGGACATAAAGCAGCCGAATCACTTGCTCGACGTGCTCGTCCATACGCACATCAAACCATTGGTTTTAATAAACGTCACTTTGTCGCTTTAAATAAAGAAGACATTTCCTTACCAGGTTATGATGAAGCAGGACGTCAAGAAGCTGGAATGGATGAAAAGGCTGATTACAAGAACTCATTTAGAGATGCTCACAAGACCTTAACCGAAGAACAAGTTAAGATTGAAACATCTCGATGTTTGTCTTGCGGTGCTGCCTATGTTGATCCAAATAAATGTATCGGCTGTGGTATTTGTACAACCAAGTGTCACTTTGATGCAATTCACCTAGTCCGCGATCATCCAAAGCACTCAAATATGAGACGTGCGGAAAAGAAAGTAACCGGACTTCTTGGATATGCTTCAAAACGTGCAGTGAAGATCGTCTTCCACGCTGGCTCTAAAGAGGCACGTGAGATGAGAAAGAAACGTCGTGCTTGGAAGAAGCAATATAAAGTATCAAAGAAAACTGCTCCACACACTGGAAACGCAATTAATCAGGATAACGTATAAAATGCACGAATTATCAATCGTCATGGAAGTTGTCAAACAAGTCGAGAAACTTGCTCAAGAACACCATGTTACAAAAGTTAAATCAGTGACTGTTGAAGTCGGTGAGGTCTCGGGAGTAGTCAAAGACTACTTCCTAGACGCTTTTGATTGGATGTGCAAAAAGAATGAGCTAATGAAGGATTGCGAATTAAACTACATCACAATCCAAGCTATTAGCTACTGTCAAGATTGTAAAAAAACTTATCCAACAACAAAGTATGCAAAAGAATGTCCGTATTGTCATTCAAATCATACATACCTTGTTTCAGGTAGGGATTTTATGATTAAAGAAATCAAAGTTATATAATTACGAAGGAGGTTTTTATGGCTTGTTTCTTAGTAACAACTGCTGCTGCCATTGGGGTTGGTGCAGCAAAACACATCGTTCGACATAATGAAAAGAAAAAACCAGAAGTCGAAATCGAAGAAAAATTTATTAACTCCAAAAAACTTGGTTACCTCGAATTAACACTTTGGGGTGGTGCCATCTTGCTCGCTGGAGAACATGCTTTCCACGATGAAATTACTTACAAGTTCCCGTGGCTAACGCGCGCTACACAAGGACCTGAGGCTGTTTCAGAAATGCTCACGGAAATGGGCACTGTTGGTGTTGGAATGTTACTCATTCTTGTCGCTGCATGGTTTGCCGGCATTTTCATTGCCAGATGGGCCAAGAATCGTAAGAAAAAATTAGTTCAGGCGGAGAAATAATATGTATTTCTTAGTTGCTTTAGGATTAACGATTTGCTCAGGAATTGTTTGGTATTTTTGCCGAAATAAGAAGGAATTACATTTAGAAATTCTTCCAATTACTTATGGTGCTGCAACATTAATGTGGCTCATTGACTGTATTGCTAGTGCTGCTAAAGGAAAAGGTTTTTTGGGTTTTGAAATTCCTTTAGACATTTGGATCTCTTTATGGACTTTCGGCGCCGGCTTACTCTTCTGGGGAGCAATTGCGATTGTTTTATATTTTGTTAATAAGAAAAAAACTCAAAAATAAATAAGGAAGGTTTATTAAAAAATAAAATGGAAAAACTTAACCAAAGAATTTGTATTATTGGCGCTGGTCCAGCTGGACTTTCATGCGCTATGTACCTTGAGAAAAAAGGATACAAGAATTATCAAATCTATGAAAAGTTAAATAAGGTTGGCGGAAAATGCTGGTCACCAAAAATTAAAGTCAAACATAATGGCGTCGAAGAAGAAAAGAGTTTCGAAACAGGCGCAATTATGGGTGCTATTACTTATCACGCGGTAAGTGAAATGGAAGAGTTTGGTGGTTATTACCACAAAGGACCAGACTTTAAACCTGGCGAACCAAATATGCGCCGTGAGTTCCGCAAGACTACTGGTGAAGTAGATCACCCATTTGAACCAAAGGTTAATTTCTCATTTAAGAAACTTAAAGGTTTGCTCAAACTCAAAAAGCAAATGAAGAAATTAAATAAATTAATGCAGACCAAATATGTTGGATATGACTGCTATGGACATCTTGGTGTTGCTAAAGGTGAATACTTTGGCATTTCTAAAGGAGTTGATGGCTATTGCGGTGCAACAAAGGAAAACTCCTTCCCAAATTACATTAAAGGTTCAAACCCAAATCTTAAAGATTTAGCCCTACCATTTGCTGAATTCTGCCGCATAAATAAAGTTGAAGAAGTTCAACGCATTTGGATTGCTCCATTTACATCGTTCGGATATGGTTTCTTTGATGAAATCCCAGCTGCATTGGTCATGAAGTATCTTGACGTGACAACTGCATTAGAATTCGTCAACATGAAACTATGGACATGGCAAGATGGAACCCAACAAATCTACGTTCATGTAAACGATAAATTGTTACACCCAGCCATTCTTGAAACCGAAGTTGTTAAAGTTGAACGTCCAGAAGGCAAAGTTATCGTCACAATTAAAGGAAAAGATGGAAAACTTAAAAAAGAAGAATTTGATAAGTTAATCGTCACAACTCCACTTGATTACTTTGCTGAATATGCTGATGCAACCAAGGAAGAAAAAGAACTCTTCTCCAAAATTATTCACGAAAGATATTGTGATTACATTGCTACTTTCGAAGAAGGAAAATCACCGAATATTTCCGGTTATCTTGTCGAAAACATGGTTCCAGAAAAACTCGGACATGCGATGGTTTATTACAACAGATGGCAATGCCTTGACCGCGATTGCCCAGCTACGGTTTACGCTTTAGCAAATCACACCGGTTCAAAAGATGTTGATTATGATGTTGTAATGAAAACAATGGATGAAGACATGAAGAAAGTCGGATTCCCAATCAAAGAAAAACTTTATGCTCAAGAAGTTTATTATTGCCCACACGTTTCCTCGAAAGATTATGCGGACGGATGGTATGATAAACTTGAGGCACTTCAAGGAACAAAGAATACCTTCTACGCTGGAGAAATTATTTCTTTCGGCGATATGGAAGATACTTGTGCCGCTTCAAAAGATATTATTGGACGTTTCTTCTAATAATTATTTATCTACTTATAGAGAGTCACATTGTGGCTCTCTTTTATTTTTATCTTTTCTATGTATATTTAATTATAATAGGTATAACATTTAAGTATGAATCAAACAGATTTACTTGAGCCGTCTAAACTTTATCGACTGCAATTAAAAGATCAACATCATGAACGTGTTGAAAAGTTTTTTGATGAACTCGTAAAGAAATCTGGCATTGATATTAGCGCTAACCAAGCTACCTGTAAGAGACTTTACGCTAAACAAGCCGAGAAAGAAAAGCTTGAGAAAAAACTTGGAAATCTCGCATGGCTTGCTTTCCTCTTTGGCGTTCTTTGTTTAGTCATTGTTGGAATCTTTTTATTTATCTTTGTTTATCGACCAAAAAAGAAAAATATCCAAGAAATGCTGGCAAAAATCGACGAAGAAATCAAAAAATTGCATTCAGAAGCATGGGAACAAATGGACCCTCTTAATGCGTTATTTAATGACGAAATGCCAGCCAAACTTTTCCAACAAAGCGTTCCTTTAATTCAGATGGATCGAAACTTTGATCGAACCAAATATGAAATGCTTGTTAATAAGTATGGCATGTGGGGTTCATCAATGGAGAATCGCTCGGTTTTAAATCTCCAAACAGGAAGCATTCTTGGTAATCCATTCGTTTTCTTTAAAGATAAAGTGATGAAAATGGTTCCTCATACCTATGTTGGAACAAAGGTCATTACATATACACGGCGCGTTTACACAAAAGAAGGAAGTTATACTGTTGTTGAAACACAAACTTTAAGAGCAACTGTTACTAAACCAAAGCCAGAATATTCTGAAGAAACATATCTTGTTTATGGTAATGAAGCCGCGCCTCATCTTGAGTTTTCTCGTGGACCAAGCGAAATGAATGGCATGGATGAAAAGCAAAGAGAAAAATATGTTCGTAAGAACGAAGGGAATCTTAGTAAGTTAGCTGAAAAAGCAATGGCTAAAGGAGGAACCTATACTCCTCTTGGAAATTCTTTATTTGAATTATCCTTTGGTGGTCTAAACAGAAACAATGAAGTTGAATATCGTTTACTTTTTACCCCACTTGCTCAAAAAGCGATGATTGATCTTCTCTTTTCTGACCAAGGCTTCGGTGATGACTTCTATTTCAAAAAAGATAAATACATCAATATTATTGAATCTCTACACATGAGAGGACGAAGCATTTTCATGGACATCGCTGATTTTAGAGGCTTTGATTATGATAAGGTTCGAGAGTTCTTCTTAGACTTTAACGATTACTATTTCAAAGCTATCTATTTTGACTTTGCCCCACTTCTTTCTATTCCACTTTATCAACAATATAAACCAAAAGAATATATTTATAAAAACACCGTCAAATCCCAGATAACTCCATTTGAACACGAGATGTTGGTTAATCTCTTTAATCCAAAAGAATTTGCCGACAAATCCTCGATAACTGATATTATTTATCGCACGTCCTATAATGGAGAAAAAGGTGGTGCTGACCAAGTGCATGTTGTCGCCGAATCATTCCGTGGAGAAGATCGTGTTGAACTCGTCCCAGTGATGGGCGGAGATGGTCGTCTTCATAACGTCCCAGTCCCATGGATTGAATATATTGGTGTGACCGGAGAAGGCGATATTCAAACCGCTAATGTTGGAGGTAACGAAATTGCCTTCCGAGCACTTGGTAATCAAAATACTATTTACAGGAGAGGCTTGATTGCTTTACAATCAGGGTTGAATGTAGATATAAAAAGTCTAAAATCGCAAATGGCGAAGGAGGAAAATTAACCTATGGCAAACGAATTAGACGAAATGACTGGTCCAGTTAACGAAGCTGGACGTGACGTAAATGTCATTGAAAAACAAATCCCAGTGAAAGTTGGTGTTGGTTCAACAATTTTCCAAGTGGTCTTGTGCTTATTTATAATCCCAATTCCATTTGTGTTACTTGCTAGAGTCAATGCTGGTAAAAAACTTAGCCAACTACAACAAAAGATCCAACAAGCTGCTTCTCAAGTTGATAACTACATGGAGCAACGCGTCGTCATTCTTCAAAATGCTGCTAAGCTCGTCGAAAAAGGAATTGATTTAGATAAATCAACCTTTACCGAAATCGCTAAGTTACGTGCTGGTGGTGCTGAATCATTCACCGAACAAAACAAAGCTATTGAAGAAGTCTCGCGTAAGATTAATGTCGCTTTTGAAAACTACCCAGATTTAAAAGCTCACCAAGAACTTGCTGATGCAATGCAACAAAACAGTTACACCCAACGTGAAATCACTGCTGCTAGAGAGCACTATAACGATGTTGTTGCTGAATGGAATAAAGCCATCTTTGAGTGGCCATTCAAGCAAATCATTGCTGCAAAACGTGGATATACAACTCGTATTCCATTCTCTGTTAGCAAAGAAGTTAAAGAGCAAGCTCGTGGCGTGTTCTTCTAAGGGAAATTTGATAACATTACTAGGAGACTTTAAAAAGTCTCCTTTTATTTTTCTCTTTTCTTGCTCTTGTGTCGCAATTGTGATACACTATTTTTGAGGAAAGAGACATGAAAACAATGACCGTTCATACTAGAGTAACCCCAGAGGTTAAAGCGAGCGCAGACAAAATTTTTGCTGCCCTCGGATTAACTACGAGCCAAGCAATAAGCTTATTTTTAAATGCGTCTGTTAATAAAAGGGGTCTGCCGTTTGAATTAACTCTATCTAATGACGTTGAAAAAGAAATCGAAATGGGTTCAGCACTCGCTCAAATTGATGGTGTTGCCCCGTCTGAAGAGGCTAAAAGGATCGTGCATTTGTATGCGACGGGTCAGATTGATTATGAAACAGCTCAATTTGCAATCGGGAGGTTGCACAAATAGATGATCGATCCATATGTTTATCCAGGAACAAATGTTTTAAAAAATTGCTTCGACATTCAAGACGGAGATGAATTGGAGCATATCGAAGCAGATTATTTTTTGCTTGGTTTTAACAACTTGGTTCGAAGCAATTTCCATATAGATTCAATCTTTGATGTTTTGTTAATACATAAAACCTTATTTTCAGGCATTTTCGAATGGGCCGGAAAACCGAGATCAATCGACATATATAAGTCGGAACCAATTTTGGGTGGTTCTTCAATTGACTATGTTTTTGCAAGTTATATTGAAACAGCACTCGCGGAGTTAGATGGGGAATATAAAAAGTACAATTTTAAAACGTTAAACGCTAAGGAATTGGTTGACAAAATTTGCTACTTTATTTCTGAGTTTTGGCATATTCATCCATTTAGAGAAGGAAATTCCAGGACAACTTCTGTGTTTCTTTATTTCCTTGCAAAACAGAATAATCTAACTATAAATTTCGAAACAATTTCTAAGTATGGGAAATATTTCAGAAATGCCTTGGTGCTGTCTTGTTTGTACAATAATTCGCGTTATGAATTTTTAAACGTATTTGTTACAGACTTGTGTACAAGAAAAAATTTCAACACACAAAAATACGAAACAATTGATGGAAACGAAGTATCTAAATACTCATATACACACCACACTATAAAAAAATTAGAAACGATTAAAAAACCAAATGATTGGCGAAAATAATCAAGATTTGCAGGCGATTTAAGGAATCCGAAATAATCGGATTTCTTTTTAATTTAAAAACTAAATTTAAAACAGGATCATATTTGTTAAAATATTAGTGAAAGGAATTTTCATATGGATTCAAATTACAAAAAAGATTTCGAACCTGGTTTTTCTCCATTAAACGTTTGTGAAGAAGCAGCTCGCTGCCTTCTTTGCCACGATGCACCATGTTCGAAAGCATGTCCGGCTGGCACTAATCCGGACAAATTCATTCGTTCAGTCCGTTTCCGTAACTTCAAAGGTGCGGCTGAAACAATTCGTGAAAACAACGCATTAGGTGCAATTTGTGCTCGCGTTTGTCCAACCGAAAAATATTGTCAAAAAGGTTGCTCACGTAGTGGAATCGATAAACCAATTGATATTGGTCGTATCCAACGCTATGTGACTGACTTTGAAGAAGCAAACAAGATGAAAATCTTAGAAAAGGGTAAACCAAACGGCAAATCTGTCGCTATTGTTGGTTCTGGCCCAGCTGCTTTGCAAGCTGCTGTCAGTTTCAATAAGCTTGGCTATGCTGTTGAAGTTTACGAAAAAGAAAAAGTCTTGGGTGGTATGCTTCGTTTAATCCCTGAATATCGTTTACCAAACAGAGTTGTTGATGTTGAAATCAAACGCATTGAAGAACTCGGTGTGAAATTCCATACCGGAGTTGAAGTTGGTAAAGATGTTTCTGTGGAATATCTGAAAAAGAAACACGACGCCGTTGTACTTGCCCCAGGATATTCCTACGGCAAGATGCTTCCAGCCTTTGAAAACAACAAATATGTCGTTTCTGCTGTTGATTTCTTAAGAGAAGTCAAAGCAAAAGGCGGAGCTGTTAAGGTTCCAGCCAACGTCTTAGTTGTTGGTGGTGGTGACGTCGCCATGGACGTTGTTACAACACTTAAACTCTTAGGTGTTGAACACGTGACTGATGTTGTCTACGAACAATTCAAAGAATTTAAAGCCAGCAAGAAAGAACTTGAAGGCGCTCAAAAAATGGGTGTTACCATCATTGATGGTTATGTCCCAAGCAAGGTTGAAGGAAAAGTTGTTACATTTGCTCACCGTGAAATCAAAGCGGAAGTTAAGGTTGAAGCAGATTTAGTCGTTCTTGCTGTTGGACAATACCCAGAAGTTAAAGGACTCGGAATTGAACTCGTTAAAGGCGAAGTCAATGAAGGAAGACCATACTACACTAAAGATCCAAAAGTCTTTGTTTGTGGTGATATTGCACATAGCGCATACGATAAAACAGTTGTTGGCGGTGTTCGTACAGGTAAAGAAGTTGCCTTGTATGTCCATGCTGCGTTAGGAGGTAAATAAAATGGTACATAAAGATTTATCAGTCACCTTCTTAGGTGTGAAATTCCCAAACCCATTCTGCTTATCCTCTTCACCAGTCGGTAACTGCTACGACATGTGTAAGAAAGCCTATGAAGTTGGTTGGGGTGGTGTTGTCTTTAAGACAATCGGTCCAAAATCATACTTCATTGATGAAGTCTCTCCACGTTTCGACAAGCTCAACAAGGAATCTACTCCATTTGTTGGTTTCAAGAACATGGAACAAATCGCGGAACATACTTTAGAAGAAAACTTACGCGATTTACGTAAATTAAAAGAAGAATTCCCAAATCAAGTCTTAATTGCCTCCATTATGGGTAATGATGAAAAGACTTGGGAAGATCTTGCTCGTATGGTTGAAGAAGCCGGTGCAGACATGATTGAAATGAACTTATCCTGCCCACAAATGACTTCTCACGCCATGGGAAGTGACGTCGGTACAAACGCCGAACTTTGTAAGAAATACTGCCAAGCTGTTAAACGTGGAAGTAAACTTCCAATGATGGCCAAAATGACACCAAATATCACTGATATGGTGCCAGTTGCCAAAGCTTGCTTAGAAGGTGGTGCTGATGGTATTGCTGCCATTAACACAATCAAATCAATTTGTAATATCGATCTTGATAAGAAAGTTGGTTTACCAATTGTCGATGGAAAATCTGCTATTTCCGGATATTCCGGCAAAGCCGTTAAACCAGTTGCCCTTCGCTTTATTCAACAAATGAGACAAGCAGAAGGACTCGAAAACCTCGAGATTTCTGGTATTGGTGGTATTGAAACTTGGGAAGACGCCGCTGAGTTTATATTAGTTGGCGCAACAACTCTCCAAGTTACAACAGCCATCATGCAATATGGCTACCGTGTTGTGGAAGACATGAAAAATGGTCTTGAACACTACATGGTTGAACAAGGCGTCGATTCGCTCCATGAACTTGTTGGCAAAGCCAATAAGAACATCATTCCAGCGGAAAACCTTAACCGCGACTACATTGTCCGTCCAAACATTGATCTTGATAAATGTATCAAGTGTGGACGTTGCTATGTGTCCTGTTATGATGGTGGTCACCAAGCCATTGAATGGAACGCTGAAAAACGTGAACCAAGCTGCAATACCGATAAGTGCGTCGGTTGTCTCCTTTGCGGACATGTCTGTCCAGTTGGTGCTATTACTCCGGGTAAGATTACGATCAAACCAGGACGTAAATGCAAAGTGGAAGACATTAAACTTTAATCCATATTATCAATATTTAAGAAGCATCTTATTGAGGTGCTTCTTTTTATATTTATTTGAGATTTGCTGGTGATTTTATTGCAAAACCCCAACGAAACATTTTGTGGATTTTATCACAAAATTTTTCGATGTGGGAATTTTGCGTGTATGTGTGTAGAATATAAAAAGCATCACTTTGATGCGTAAACTTATGAAACAGAACAGACTTCTCATCGGATTAGCTTCAATGTTCCTTTTGGGAAGTTTTTTATTTAGCCCATTAAAGAGCGGAACAAAAGTTGCGTATGCAGATGGAGAAGAGGCGAGAATAGCCGAACCAGGAATTGTTGCTTATGCCGCGAGCTACGCTAGCGATATTAAAGATGAGCCAAAATATGCGACACAAAACTCCACAACATTTCAATATTTAAATCTTGGTCACACATTAGAACACTATCGCGGAGACTCTGTTAAAGTCGGAATTATTGACTCTGGTATTAATTATGACCATGAAGATTTTATGGTTAGCGGATCAACCAAGGTAAAAGGTGATTCAAAGTATTATGAATACCAAACCTCTTCCTGGGTTTATTACAAAGCATCTCAACACGGATACAGTTACATCGACGATACTTTAGGCCATGGTACAAATGTGGCAGCTACCGTTGCTGCAGCCATTAATAGCATTGGCGGCTTAGGACTTGCACCAAACGTTGAACTATATGTTTACAAAGTAACCAACTCATCAAACGGATATGAGTTTGGTGCCATTCAAAACGCTTTAATGGATGCCAAAACACTTGGATTAGATGTTATTAACATGTCATTCCAAAGTTACGAACATGCCGTTAGTTATGGGACCAGCTCAATGAGCGCATCTAGCGGTTGCTCGACAATTTTAAGTTATTATTTAAATCAAGCATATAATGCTGGCATTACACTTGTTGGTGCTGCTGGCAACTATAATACAGATGAACCATCGTATCCTGGTTCAAACGACCATGTTATTAATGTCGGTTCCTTGAACCAAACTGGTACTGACAAAGCAGGATTTTCCAATTATGGTAGTACCATTGATTTAGTTGCTCCAGGCTATGTTTATGTTGCTGATGAAGCGTCTAATTCTGCCTATACTAATACACAGGGAACCTCGTTTTCAGCGCCTTTAGTTACTGCAGCTATTGCCTTGTATAAGCAGCAAAATCCTAGCGCCACCCCAGCTCAAATAGAAAGCGCATTATATGCGTCATGTGACGCAATTGATGATAGTGGTTCTCAATATTCAAACTGGGCAGGAAACGGTAGTTTAAATGTTGCTAAGTTTTTAGGTGTTGATGTAGAGAACGGTCCAACTGACATCCAAATTAATAATCCAGAAATTGAAAACGAAGAGTTAGAACTCGAACTTGGAGACACTTTGGATCTTGAATGGACTGTGAACGGAAATGGAACATTTGACAACTCTGTTAATTTCTACACTTTTAGTGGAGAAGATAACGTTGTGTCAGTGAATTCCAGTGGACGTATTACTGCGACTGGTGTAGGCAATGACTATGTTGTTATCGAGTCAAACGCTGACGCTAATGTATATGCTTCTATTTATGTAACTGTAAATCAGTCCGGAGGCCCAACGCCAACCGTTACAAATGTTTCGTTGAATTCAAACTGGTTAGATTTAGATTTGAACGGCACAAGTTCTTTTCAACTAACAGCAACTGTTAATGGAACAAATAATCCTTCTCAAGCGGTAGAGTGGACATCAAGTAATTCAAGTGTTGCTATTGTTGATGCTAGCGGTTTGGTTACTGCGAAAGGTAATGGCACAGCATACATTTATGCTAAATCTGAGTTTGATCCAACGAAAAAAGGCACTTGTACTGTTAATGTTACGACAACAATTAGCGTAACAAGCGTTTCTTTAAATAAGAATTCAACTTCAATTGTTGAAGGCGGAACAGAGACGCTTACCGCAACAGTTTTACCAGAAAACGCAACTAACAAAAGCGTTAATTGGACTAGTAGCAACACAAATGTTGCAACAGTTTCTGGCGGTGTTGTTACCGCCGTAGCAACTGGGAGCGCGACAATAACTGTCACTACTGTGGATCAATCAAAAACAGCTACTTGTACGGTTACAGTAACCGCGGCGCCCCAATCACAAACTTTAACAATTACTATGTCTAGTTTTACCGATGCATCTTCCACGTATGCTTGGTATAACTGGACACAAAACACTTCAGATTCAACATCAATTTCAGGCAAGGGAGAACTCTATAAACCTGATGCTACAAAGATGCAATTTAACAAGAGTAAAGGAAATAAGGTTGCAGCAATCTATAACACAACTGAGATTCCGGGTTCAATCACTAAAATTGAAGCTACATCGTATCAGACAACAATTCGTTCTTGGACAGCCTATGTTACTTCCACAGCTTGCTCTGGAAGCGGAAGTACTTTGACTTTTGGAAGCAACAAAACGAATGTTGGAACAGTATCTCCTGCCGTTGGAACATCTACATCGTTTGGCACATCATCTGCCGGATATTCATATTTTTGTATTCAGGAAAATGATACAAGTGCATCTTATATTTCAGAATTTAAAATTACCTATACACCAAAATCTATTTCTTCTATTGCTGTCAAAACAGCACCAACAAAAACATCATATGAAACAGGAGATTACTTTGACCCAACAGGTTTGGTAATTACAGCAACATATAGTGATAACACCACAAAAGATATTACATATAACACCGATGTTGCATCATCTTTTACATTCTCTCCTAATACGTCTACAACCCTCACAACAAGTGATGTTTCTGTTTCCATTACTTATGGTGGAAAAACAACATCACAAGCAATAACTGTAACTGCTGCCAAAACATTGTCGTCAATTTCAATTAGTGGGTATACAACCTCGCTTGTTGAAGGAGATACATTCTCATTTGGGGGAACAGTTACAGCCCACTATAGCGATTCATCAACTAGTGATGTTACTGGAAATGCGACCTTTACTGGTTACAACATGACATCACTTGGTAACCAAACAGTTACAGTTTCCTATACATATAAAGGAACAACAAAAACTCAAACATATAGTTTAACTATAAACCAAGGAACTTTAAGTTCGATTGCTGTAAGTGGACAAACCACAACATACCAAAAAGGTAATGCTTTTAGTTTTGATGGTACATGTACAGCAACATTTGCCAACGGTTATCAAAAGACCGTAACTCCAACAAGTGTTACTTCTCCTGATATGTCTACTGGTGGTGTTAAGACAATCACTGTGTCATTTACATATAACGGGAACACAAGAACAACTACTTATGATATTACTGTTAACAGCGATAGGGTTGTTATTGAAGAAACCACAACAACAGGTTATAGCCTTGTTGGCACCGTTACTTATCCATCAAACGAACAAACCATTTCCGTTAATACATTGTCTGTATCTACGAGTGGCTATACAACCCGTGAGTCAAACGCTATCAGGTTAGGATCAGGTAGCAATACAGGAACAGTTACAGTTACATCGACAACTTCAAACATTACAAAAGTTGTAGTAAGCGCAAAAACATACGGAAGTGATACCGGCGTTACTTTAACTGTAGGTGGGGCAAGCAACACAATCACATCATCATATGCTGATTATGTTAAAGAATATACAACCGCGACAAACTCTTGTGCTATCGCAACAACAGCGGGCAAAAAGAGAGCTTACATTGAATCAATTACTGTTTATGAAACCAAAACAACAACAATCGAAACTGATATCAGTCAAACTGAAGATTGTGTTGGTTTAGAGACATTTATTAGCACGTATATGCACATGGATTATGTCGATAACCTCGGTTATTGCAATGATTCAGAACATCACTATTATTCAACCGCTAAAACCGCATTTAATATTCTTAATTCACATCAACGTTCACTATTTACCGGTAATTCAGCTTACCTGACAGAATGGACAAGATTAAGTACATGGGCATCTAAAAACGGAGATTCTTTAAACGGATCTAACCAATTAGCATCTGCGCCAAATCAGCAAGTGCTTAAAGCCATTCAAACCAATAGCGCCGAATTAGTAGTTATAGTGGTTGCATCAATAATTACAATAAGTGCTGTTGGTGGATACTTCTTCATAAGACGAAGAAAAGATCATTATATAAAGTAAAATGAAAAGGGCTATACCCTTTTTCTTTTGCTAATTTTGGTTATTTTTGGACAACTTTAATTGATAGATAAGCAAGGATTGCTCCAAGCGAGTTGCCAACGGTTGTAATCAAGATGTTTAATACAGCATTCCACGACCAGGCATTTCCAAATGAGAAATAGACCATGTTAGCAATTGTGTGTTCCATGCCTGTTACGACAAAGATAAAGACACACACGATAATAGCGAATGCCTTCATGCCTTGGCTTTGGAATTTCTTATATCCATAGACGGCAAGGAAGACAAATATTCCACAAAGAGACGACATAATTAAGCAACGATACCATGGATCGGCATCTCCAATCGCTCTTGCGGCAACAACCCCATTAATTGAATCAACAACACTTTGGATGTTTTTGGTAGCAAAGAAGAAGAGATAACCAGAGAGAACAGCGCCAACAATATTTCCAACATAGATTGGGGCCAGATTAATGACGTTCTCTTTTGGTCCATCAATGGCGAATCCAATTTTGCCTGTGTAGAGATTTAACCCAAGGAAACAAACTAAGAGTAATCCAATTGAGAAGGCAAATGAGCCGACAATATGTGATCCGGCCGCCTTGCACATTACAAACGCAAATGATCCTAGACCAATCGCAAACCCGGCTAAAACGCCAAGGAAAAATGTTTTTAAAAGTTTCTTCATTGTTGTTCTCCTCCTTCATTTTGAGGTTCTGTATTTTCTCCAGCAATTACAGCATTTTGTTGAGGCTTTGCTGGTTGTTTTTGTTTTTCAGATTTCTCTTTAGCGCCCTGGCTTTCTTTAACTTTATGAATGATAAACGGTGTAAAGTTCAGAAGGATTAATAAGAATGCAGAAGCACCGATTGTGATCCATAATGCAAGACCAAAGTCGATTGTTTTTCCTTCTGGTATTTTGACAATCGCTTTCGCAGTGAAATATGAACTAATAATGCCAGCTGTTAATCCAAGGAATATAGCTAAGTTTGGCGCGATAGTGTTCTTGGCTGTAACCTTCCAGTCTTTGTGATCTTTTCTTTCAATATACGTTGCGTACACGCATATAAGAAGGAATAATCCAGTCATCACATAGAAGAACACGGATAAACCGTCACCATTAAGCGCCCATACGTTTCCGCATTGAAGTGCGAACGCAAAGAGAATGGTGAAGATGACATAGAAACTATAATCGCTCTTCCATTGAAGATATTTTGGAAGGTGTCTAATTCCATGACCAACCATAATGAAAAATTGTTTGAGTTTCTTACCAAGCCAGACAAAGAATCGACCAAGCCATTTACCCAACCATTTAAGGAAGATCCAAAGGTATTTACCGAGGATTTTAAGACCAATCCAAGCCCATTTTGCTAGGAATTTAATCGCTTTCCAAATAGCAATTCCTAATGCTTTAAAGAAGCCACCAAGAACAATTCCGAAACGCTTGAGCCACGCCCAAACATGAATGGCGGCCACTTTAATTCCGTGTCCAACTTTTTTAAAGAATCGACCAAGTGCAGGAAGCAATTTTGGGAACGCTTTTGAAATGCCGCGTCCAATCCATTTAAAGAATCTGGATATAAGTTTTCCTAAAGGAACAAAGACTTTCTTCAGACCTCTTCCGATATAGATAAACGCCAATGCAACCGAATAGATAATCGGTTTGATTACTCTATAATAGAACCAAACAAAGCCTCTACCAATCGCACATGCTGCAGAAGCCACTTCAAGAGCACAACGCTTAATAAAGCGTCCTGTTGCAAACGTGGCTTTTTGAATCCCTCTTCCAGTCGGTTTAAGAACTTTGTTCCAGGTCCATTTACAAGCCTTTGCTATAGCAATGGCACCAACCTTAATGCCATGAGCGACTTTCTTGGTTCCGCGAGCAACAAGTTTGATATCGTTAATAAAAGAATTTTCTTTCTTTGGTTTTGGAGAACCTTGATCAAGATTGATTTTTCTAAAGATAATGACTTTGCATTTGATGTGTTCTTTTAAGAACGGCTTACGCAATTCTGCAAAGGGAATTTCATCTTCTCGTTCATCATAGAAGCCGATAAGTTCCGGTTTCATTTTGCAGACATTGTTTAATAGTTTCTCAACCTTTAACGAGTCGTTATTTTGAATATTTTTGAGTTTTTTTACTTTCTCGATAAATTCATCTTTACCATTGTTAAAAGCATCTCTTTCGAAGAAGAACATGAATGTTCCATAGTTCTCTACATGAACTTTAAAGCGGAATAAAACTAAGTCCTCTGGAATATCTAGAGTAACTTTTGGCTGTTTTTCATCATCATCAGACGGCACAAAAAAGACCGCATTATACAAATCCCTTTTTGTTGATAAAGTAAATCGATCAACAAAGAAATAAAAATGCTCTGAGGATTTATCGGTAAATGTTAATGTCTCAAATGCCATTGAATGTAGTATAATTCAATGACAATATTTTCTCCACAAAAGAAATCAAAATGATGTTAACAAGTGAACATCAAACCAAAAAATCTTTTGTTTTTAAACTGTTTAGTTCATAATCTTGATTATGGTGGAGCAATTTTTATGAATCATAACAACGATTTAATCACGAAAAATTCCAAAGCCTACTTCAACTATTTTCTTGAAGATTTTTTAGAATGCGGTGTTGAACTCAAGGGCAGTGAAATTAAATCGATTCGTCAAAATGGTGCGTCTTTGATGGACACTTATGTTGTGATTCGTAACCAAGAAGCTTATCTCATTAACATGTATATTGCCCCCTATAAACAAGGCAATATGTTCAACCACGAACCACGTCGCACCAGAAAACTTTTATTACATAAAAAACAAATTCTCAAAATGGAACAAAAGGCCAAAGAAAAAGCCATGACCATTGTTCCAACCAAGGTCTATATGAAAAAAGGTATTCTTAAAATCGAGATTGCCTTAGGCAAAGGTAAAAAGAAATTTGATAAACGTGAAGTCATCAAAAAACGTGATGATGAACGAGCGATGGATAAGGCTAAAAAATCACTTGTAAAAGACTATGAATAGCATCGCTGAATTAGAAGAATATTTTTCTGTAAAATCACTCTCAACATATTCGAGAGAAAGCTACGATAAATTTCTCAAAAAAGAGGGTTTTATTTTTGATATTCCATCAATCCACATCACTGGTACAAATGGCAAGGGTTCGACAGCAAAGTATCTCTATGAGATATATTTGGCTCAAGGATACAAAGTTGGACTATTTTCTTCACCTTCTACAACAACACTTTTTGAGATGATTCAAGCTAACGGAAAAGAGATCTCAAAAGAAGAGTATCTGTCATTATTTAATTCATTAGAAAAAGGGTTTGAAAAATATGATTTATCCACCTTCGAAATGCAGACCGTTTTAGCTTTCACGTATTTTAAAAATTTGCACCTTGATATCGCAATTATTGAGGTCGGAATGGGTGGCTATATTGATGCCACAAACATCTTTATTCCATGTCTTTCAATCATCACCTCTGTTTCTCTTGAACATACTGCTTATCTAGGTAAATCTGTTTCTGAAATTGCTGACAATAAAGCAGGAATTATTAAGAGAGATGTCCCGGTTTTGCTAGGAAAACTTGAAGAAACTGCAATGTTTGCGATTCGCCAAAGAGCAAAGGAAACCGAATCAAATATTGTTATTGTTGATGACTATCATAATGAGGTTATTGGAACAGATAAAGTCACGTTTGATTATCGCCCTTACAAGAGCTTAGATCTATCTACTTTGGCAACTTATCAAATTAAGAACGCATCAATAGCCGTTGAAGCAGTGAAAATGCTCCAAGACAAATTTGAGGTTAGTGAAGAATCTATTCGAAAAGGATTAAAAGCGAACCCACTTCCATGCCGTTTTGAATATGTTAAAAAGAATGTCATGGTGGACGGCGCACACAATCCTGAAGCAATGAAATCCTTAACTGAAGCATTAGGAAAAGTTGAGACACGTCCTATCCATGTTGTCTTTGCTGCATTTAGAGATAAGAATATTGATCAAATGTTAATTTTGCTCGGTTCAATATCTAATGATGTTGTTTTAACAACATTCGAACACAAAAGAGCAAGGACCGAAGACGAATATTTTCTATATTTAGGCGACTACAAATTTGTCCAAGATTATTTAGGCTATATAAAGGAATTAGAAGAGAAATATCCTGGCGACTTAATTCTTGTAACGGGATCTTTGTATTTTGCTGGTCTTGTGAGAGGGGCGATGAAAAATGAAAAATAATGTCGTTCGTCAAATTACTCTATCAGCTCTCATTCTTGCTTTAACAATCATTTGCACAAGACTACTATCAATCCAAAATGTTCCCATCATTCCTTTTGTTCGTATTTCGATTGGACCAGCTTTAATTATTTTCACATCAATCTTTATTGGGCCAATATACGGTTTGGTTGTTGGTGCGGCCTCTGACATTCTTGGAATTGTTCTTTTTCCTAATGCGTTGGGCTACTCAATTAACCCATTATTTACCGTCGTTTATGGCCTTCTTGGTTTACTTCCATATTTTGTTTTTAAACTCGCAAAAATGTTTAAGAAAAATACGATCTATTTCTCAATAATAACCGCAATTCTCGGTTGTTTGTGTGTTTTTGTGTCCATTTTTATGAGCTTAAATTCATCAATAATTTTGTTTGGAAAAACATATGAATTTTTGACCTGGCACAAGGCACTAATTATTTCTTTGTCTTGGGTGTTATCTATTGGAACAATTATTGCGATTTATTTCATTAATAGACATTTGGAAAAGAAATATGGAGATGATGTGATTAACTCCTATCCAATTGCTGTTGCGTGTGTTGTTACTGAATTAATTGTGATGCTTATTCTAAACACGATCGTTAAGGTTTTGTTCTTTGGAGTAGACTTCTTGTTCGTGTTTTTCTCACAAGCCGTGGTTTTCTTTATTGATATAGCTTTAAATACATTTGTTGTAAGCCTTCTCGGAGTTCTTTTTAAGAAAGTGGTGAAATGAGATGGAAGACAAAGAAACCAGACAAAAATATCCAAAGCTCGAAGTTGCTGACGAAAACGAGCCGCTAGTGGAAAAGACCTCTGCTCCTTGGAAGTGGTTGATTTTTTGCGGAATTATACTTTTGTTGATGCTTGGCTGCATTATTACCATTTTCGTTGTTTAATTTATTAAATATATTGGTAGTTAGGCGTAAATAATGTATAATTTACGCAACTCGAGGAATAACTACTATGGAACACAAAGCAAATATTTCATGGGACGAATACTTTATGGGTATGGCTCTTTTAAGTGCCCAAAGAAGTAAAGACCCAAACACTAAAGTTGGTGCATGTATTGTTGATCCGGATCATAAAATTGTTTCAAACGGATACAATGGTATGCCGACCGGCTGTGACGAAGACCACCTATCATGGAATAAAGGCGCTGATCTAGATTCGAAATATCTTTATGTTTGCCACGCTGAATTTAACGCAATTTTAAACACAAGAGATGGAGCCGCTTTAAAAGGCTGCACTCTTTATGTCACTTTATTCCCATGTAATGAATGTACAAAAGCCATCATTCAAAAAGGAATTAAAGAAGTTGTTTATTTAGAAAACAAGTATGCAAATACTACCGAGACAAAAGCCAGTGCATTAATGCTTGAACTGGCTGGAGTCAAAACAAGACAATACAAAGGAAGAGTTCCAAAACTAGAGTTTTAATGAAAATCATTGAAGTCAATCATCTCTCATATAAATACAACGAAACGGACGTCGCGATAAACGACGTCTCTTTTAGCATTGAAGCAGGAAAATATGTTGCGATTATTGGCCATAATGGTTCAGGCAAATCCACATTTGCCAAACTTTTAATGGGTCTTCTTGAACCAAATGAAAATTCAATCAAAGAATTTGGTATCGATTTAAATCGAAAAACCATTCACGAACTTCGAAATAGAATGGGTATTGTTTTCCAAAACCCAGACAACCAATTCGTTGGTGCAACCGTGCGCGACGATTTGGCTTTCGGCCTTGAGAATCGTTGCGTAAAGCGCGAGAAGATGGACGAGATTATTAACGAATACGCCAAAAAAGTGAACATGGTTGAGTTCTTAGATAAAGAACCAGAAAACTTATCAGGTGGACAAAAACAAAGAGTAGCAATTGCTGGCGTTCTTTCGATGAATCCTGAAATCGTTATCTTTGATGAAGCTACTGCGATGTTGGATCCAAAAGGAAAGAAAGAAATTCGTGAAACAATTCTCAAAATGAAAAAAGAAAATCCTGGAATGACAATTCTTTCTATTACTCATGATATTGAAGAAGCCTATCAAGCCGATGAAGTTATCGCTTTTAATGATGGAAAAGTTGTTTTCCAAGGAAAACCAACAGAAGTTTTAAAAGACCAAAAGAAATTACAAGAAATTGGATTAGATATACCTTTTGTGGTTTTATTAAAAAACAAGCTTGAAGCAAAAGGCGTTAAGATTGAAGGATCTTCTCTAGAAGAGGTGGTGAAAAACTTATGAAGCTAAAGTTTAACCACGTTGATTTCTTCTATGGAACAAAAGCCCCATATCTTTTTCAGGCTTTGAACGATATTGATTGTGATATTAAAGAAAAATCTTTCACATGTATTGTTGGACACACGGGATGTGGAAAATCTACGCTAATTCAACAATTAAATGGACTGCTTATTCCGTCAAAAGGTTCGGTTTTTGCTGGTGATTTCATTGTTTCTAGCAACAAAAAAGAAAGAACCAAAAAATTAAAACCTCTACGTCAAAAAGTCGGAATTGTCTTCCAATTCTCCGAATATCAATTGTTTGAAAATACTGTTGAGGAAGATGTTGCTTTTGGGCCGATGAACTTTGGTGTTAAGAAAGAAGAAGCACTCAAAATTGCTCATGAAAGTCTTCTCAAAGTCGGTATTGGAGAATCGTTCTTCAAAAAATCCCCATTTGATTTAAGTGGCGGTGAACGACGTCGTGTCGCGATCGCTGGTATTATGGCAATGCAGCCTGAAGTTATTGTTTTAGACGAACCAACCGTTGGATTAGATCCACGTGGTGTAAAAGAGATGATGTTACTCTTTAAACAGCTTCATGAGCAAGGCACAACTGTTGTACTTGTGACACACGATATGAATCTTGTTTATGGTTATGCTTCAGACGTCATTGTTATGGATCACGGAAAGGTCGTTTATCAAGGAGGTCCACATGAACTTTTTAATCGCAGTGTCGATGAATATTCTTTAGAGACTCCACTTGTTACAAAACTTATTCAAGGTTTGGAAAATAAAGGATACAAATTTGATCTTGAAAAGATTGCTTCTATTGATGATTTGGTTGACGAAATTGTTAAGCAGAGGAGGACTTCAAAATGAGTAATATTACTCTTGGAAGATACGTTCCTCGCGATACCTTTATTCATCGTCTCGACCCTCGTGTTAAGATTATTTCATTAATATTATTAATGGTTGCTATATTTATTTCTTATTCAACGTGGGAAATGACCTTTATTATGGCAGGAATTTTGGGATTGTTTATTTTCCTTCTTGCTCTTATTTCAAACACCAGCTTTAGGCTTTTATTTAAATCGTTAAGAGCGATGTGGTTCCTGATTATTTTCTTATTATTAATTAACATCCTTATTAAGCCAAATAACGCCGAAAATATTGCCTTCTCTATTGGATCACTAGACATTTATTGGGAGTCGATTTTCCAATCACTAAAAATCATTATCAGATTATTCTTGATGGTGAGTCTAACAATGATTCTTACCACATCGACAAAACCGCTTGATTTAACCTATGCATTGGAGTGGTTTATGAAACCTTTGAAAGCGATTAAATTCCCAACCCACGAAATCGCTATGACCATTTCAATTGCGCTTCGTTTTATTCCAACTTTGCTAAATGAAGTTGAACGAATTATGAAGGCGCAAACAAGCCGAGGTGTAGACTTTAAACACGGAAAAATTTCATCAAGATTTAAAGCGATTATTTCACTAATTATTCCTTTATTTATTGCAAGTTTCCAACGTGCAGAAGAACTGGCTGATAGCATGGAAGCTCGTGGTTATGATCCAAAAGCAAAAAGAACAACCTACCACAAATTAAGATTCTCGGTAAACGACTTATTTGTTTTTATTCTTTGTGGTGCATTTATGGCAGCAACAATTGTGTTTTCTGCTATGAATTTCACCATCAAAACACCGTTATTTGTGCCGTGGTTGGTCATCGGATGTTGCTTGGTATTGTTCTATCTTTTTGGTCTTGGAGCCGCCAACGCAAGGAGATATAAAAAATGAGATTATTAGCTGTCTGTGAATACGACGGAACCTCTTATGCTGGGTGGCAATATCAGCCAAACGAAATTAGTGTTCAGGAAACCATTGAAAACGCTATTTCGAGAATTCGCAACACTGAAACACACATTTTTGGTAGTGGAAGAACTGATGCCGAGGTACATGCTCTTGGTCAAACGTTCCATTTTGATATTGCTGAAGAGCGTGATTTAGAAAAATTCCGATATTCAATCAATTGTGTCCTTCCAAAAGATATTCGCATCAAGTCTTTGCGAGTTGTTCCAGATGATTTTCACGCCAGATTAAGTGCCAAACAAAAAACATATGAATATCGAATCACTCTTAAAGAAGAAAGTGCGTTCGATTACAAATATGAAGAGCATGTCGATCTACCTTTAGACATTGAAGAAATGAAAAAGTGTTCAAAAATCTTTGTCGGAGAACATTGTTTTAAAAATTTCACAACAAAAGAGGAAGATCAAAATAACTTTGTTCGCACCATTTATGAAATCAAATTTATTTTAGAGAACAAGCATCTTCGCATTCAATTTACGGGAAACGGTTTTATGAGATACATGGTTCGCTTCCTTGTTGGAACCTTAATCCAAGTTGGTAAAGGGAAGCTAACCATTAGTGAAGTTCGTAAGTTAATGGAGACAACAACCAGGAAAGTTGTTTCATATAAAGCAGAAGGCAAGGGCTTATTCCTTGTTGAAGTGAAATATTAGGTGACTTTTCTTTGAAAAATACACCAATAGGCATATAATAGTTAACGCCAAAGGAGATAATTACTTATGGGTAGACATCATGAAGTTCGTGCCGCAGCAATGGCTCGTACTGGAAAAATTAAATCAGCATTATACGCTCGTGCTTCTAAAGAAGCATATATGGCCGCTAAACAAGGTTCTCCAGATCCAAAAACAAACCTTGCATTAAGAGCTGTTTATGAAAAATATCGTGGTAAATCCGTCCCACGTGACGTATTCGATCGCGCTATTAAGAAAGCACAAGGTGGTGACCAAGTTGCTTACGTCGAAGGAAGATACGAAGCCTTTGGTCCGGGTAACTCTTACCTCATTATTGATACATTAACTGATAATCCAAATCGTGCTCTTGTTGAAGTTCGTACAAATGTTATCCGTAAAGGTGGACACTTAGGAAGCGTCATCTTCAACTTCACACAACTCGGTGTCCTGGCATTCAAAGGAACAAACCGCGATGAAGTTGAAGAAGCCTTAATCCTTGGCGATGTCGATGTCCAAGAAGTTGAATTAGATGAAGACACAATCTATGTCTATGTCACACCAGAATCATTCGCTAAAGCAAAAGAAGTTCTCGGTGAAATGGGCATTACCGAATTCGAAGAAGCCGAAGTCCGTATGGAACCAAACGAATGGATGACCATTGAAGATCCAGAAGACAAACGAAAATTCGAAGAATTAATTGATGCGCTCGATGAACTCGAAGATGTTCAAAACGTAGCGCACAACGTTGAGTTATAAGAGAAGATTTATCTTCTCTTTTTCTTTATTATGGAATACAAAAAAGAGCCCGGAAAAATCATTGTCCGTCTTGATCGTGGAGACGAAGTTATGTCTTCGTTTTTAAAAATTATTAAAGATGAAAATCTCAAAGGCGGTTTTATTACTGCTATCGGAGCAGCCGACATCGTCGAAGTTGGTTTATACGAAGTTGAAAAACAGCAGTATCTATCAAAGCGTTTCGAAGGAGATTTCGAAATTATCTCCTGTGTCGGAAATGTTTCTAGGAAGGATGGAGAGCCCTATCTTCATCTCCATATGAGCTTTGGAGATAAAGACTTTAATGTTTATGGAGGACACCTCTCATATTGCCACATTTCAGGAACATTTGAAGGCGTAATTGGTCTAACCCAATCAGAGATTAATCGCAAGAAAGACTTAGCAACCGGATTAAACGTGTTTAAAATCTAAAATCACCTGTAAAACCTAGATAAAATGACGCAAAATCAGCGTCATTTTGTTTTTAAAATGACCTTGATTTATTTTGCGCTACTCGTGACGATGTATCTTTGAATTCTCTAAAAGAAAATTCAGTTTCAAAAATATTTTTTGACTTATATAAATATAAAATGTATACTTTTGCTCGCACAACAAATCAATAGTCCCGGTAAGATTATTGCTTGAATGAATTGGAGGTACTAAAAATGCAACGTCAAACAACGATCGCAAAACCAGAAAAGATCGAACGTAAATGGTATGTCATTGATGCAACAGGCATTCCATATGGTCGTCTTGCCTCCTTTGTCGCTGTGAAATTAATGGGTAAGGACAAACCAATCTACACTCCACATGTCGATTGCGGTGATTACGTCATTATTATCAACGCCGAAAAGGTTGCTCTTTCTGGAAAAAATAAATTACAAAATAAAAAGTACTACAATGTGTCTGGATATAACGGTGGTCTTCGCACCAGAACTGCTGGTGAGATGATTGAACGTTATCCTGAAGAAATGGTTGAACGCTCCATCTGGGGAATGCTACCAAAAGGCCCATTAGGCCGTCAAATTTTCAAGAAGCTCTTTGTTTACAAAGGTGCTGAACACCAACACGAAGCCCAAAAACCAGAAGTGCTCGTGTGGAAGAAGTAAGGAGATAAGTTACTATGGCAGAAGCAAAGAAATACTATGGTACCGGAAGACGTAAATCATCCGTTGCTAGAGTCTATATCAAAGCTGGTAAAGGCAAAATTATTGTTAATGGCGAAGCCGTTGAAAAATATATGCCATATGCCACTTTAGTGATGGACCTCTCCCAACCTCTTGAACTAACTGGTACAAAAGCAAAATTTGATGTTGAAGCATTCGTTGAAGGTGGTGGCTTTAGTGGACAAGCTGGTGCTATCCGTCTTGGTATCGCCCGCGCTCTTTTAGAGGCCGGTGTTGATCGTAAGACTTTAAAAGTTGCTGGTATGCTCACTCGTGACGCCCGTGCTAAAGAACGTAAGAAATACGGTCTTAAAGCCGCTCGTCGTGCTCCACAATTCTCCAAACGTTAATTCATTGTTGTCTATAAAAATGCGTGCGCTCCTGCGTACGCATTTTTCATTTCTAAATAAGACGATAGATTTTCATAGAAAATAGACTTGAACTATCAGAAAAATAAATGTATATTATTTAAGCGCTGAAGAGCGCGATAGAAAATTTGGATCTTTAGCTCAGCTGGTTAGAGCGCACCCCTGATAAGGGTGAGGTCG